>JBLMYS010000001.1:0-10454 GCA_050258415.1 Acidobacteriota bacterium
AACAATTGCCTTCGTACTAATCGGAGCAATACTTATCGTATGGCTTTACCTGAGTTCCCCCACGCAACAAAACCCGCCTGTCAAAAAGCCGGGCGATACAACTCTGGTTCAGAAGACCACGCCGCAGAACGAAAACCAAAATCAGCAGAAGACCCCCGGGGAGAATAAACCTTCTCAGGCGCAGGCTGACACTTCAGCTCTTGGGCAGGCGCTCACGGGCGCAAAGGCTCCGGAACAGATCGTTACAATTGAAAACGACCTGGTAAAGCTGGAACTTACAAGTCAGGGTGGCAGGATAAGACGCTACTTCCTGAAAAAGTACAACACCTGGTATGCTGATCTTCCGCAGTATTCAAATAATTTTTATGAAAGACACGTTCAGCTTGTAAATGATGACGGCGATTTTAATATAGTCTTTGTCTCAAAAGACGGCAAGCTCGTCAATACCTCTGATGCTGCTTTTCAGTCAAGCGCCGACAGGGGTTATTACAGGATAGCAAGCAACGACTCTCTTCTGGTAAGCTACACGCTTCCTGTTGGAAGCGGCTACATAAAGAAAACCTATGTTTTCCGCTCAAACGACTATGCCTCACGCTGCGACATTGAGATGAAGAACATGGGCAACCTTATCAGCAACTACAGGTATGACGTTGTCTGGGACAACGGTATTAACTTCGTGGAAAAGAATTCGGCCGATGAAGCCCGTTACTCCAATGCAAGCGCCTACGCCGGAGAAGAGCAGGTAATTGTTAACGCCAAGGTTGGCGAGACGGCTCAGAAGGAATTTAACGGCAAAGTCGAATGGATTGACGTAAGGAACAAGTATTTCACCGTAGCCATTGCTCCTCTTAAGGCGAGCCCTGATGGCGGGGCACTGATAAAAGGAACTGAAAAAGCTGTCGGGAATAATTCCGGCGTAAGGCAGTATTTCAGCACAAGCCTTAAGGTACCATTTAACGGTTCCAACTACCAGAAGAATTCTTTCCTCCTCTACATTGGACCGGTTGATTATACGATTCTGAAGTCATACGGCAACAATTTTGAAAGGATAGTGGACTTTGGAAGCCTCTTCGGCCTCAAGTTTATTATAAGGCCGATTTCGGAATATCTGCTTCTGCCCTTGTTCGAGTTCCTGCACAGATTCATCCCGAACTACGGCTGGGTTATTATAGTTTTCTCTCTCATCATTAAGGTTCTGCTGCACCCCTTAACAAGAAGCAGCATGAAATCGATGAAGAAGATGCAGCTTTTGCAGCCAAAGATTGCAGAGATCAAGGAGAAATTCAAAGATGATCCGCAGAAGGTAAACAAGGAAACCATGAGGCTCTATTCGACCTACGGCATCAATCCCGCGGGTGGATGCCTGCCGATGCTTCTGCAGATGCCTATACTGGTGGCTCTCTGGGGATTGTTCAATGTGGCGATTGAGCTCAGGCAGCAGCCCTTTGGGCTCTGGATCCACAATCTTTCGGTACCGGATGTAATAATGGATCTTGGCTTTAAGATACCGTTTTTTGGATTCAGCCAGATAAGCGGTTTGGCTCTTCTGCTTGGAATTACAATGTTCATACAGCAGAAAATGAGCGTCAAGGATCCGAGCCAGAAGGCGCTGGTCTATATGATGCCAATTCTCTTTACCGTCATGTTTATGGGGTTCCCCGCAGGACTGAACCTGTATTACTTCATGTTCAACCTGTTCTCAATAGCACAGCAGTGGTACATCAATCACAGCCACAGCAATGTTGAGCTGGTTCCTGTAAAGACAAACAAGAAGCAGGGCGGGATGATGGCGCGTCTAATGGAAGCTGCCGAGAAAAGCGCTCAGCAGCAGCAGGCAGACAAAAAGAAGAAAAGATAGTTTCAATATTGCCGGTTTTCAGCTATATTTAGTTTCAGCCATATTGGCTTTAACCAGATCTATTACTGAAAACCGGTTTTTTGTTATATACAGGCTAAAGTGAACAAGCTTACATGAATAAGCTAAAAAAAAACAGATTCCGCCGCGGCATTCTCACCATTCTACTGCCATTTATGATTGCTGGCACATCAGTCGCACAGCAAAAAGACGTTATTGCCCTTGAGTACAAAGAAGCCAGTCTGCCGTTCGGCCTTAAAGAAAAAGTAGTTGCACAGCAGCCTTCGGTTGCCCTTGTCCTAAGCGGAGGCGGAGCGCGCGGTCTTGCACAGATTGGCGTCTTAAGAGCACTTTCCGAGCATGAAATTCCCGTCAGCCTTATTGTTGGAACAAGTATGGGAAGCATTATAGGGGGGCTTTATTCGGCAGGCTACACCATTCATGATCTCGACTCCATAGTTCATGCAATCCCCTGGAATGAGCTCATGACCTCCACAGAAGAGACAAACAGGAAGGATCTGTTTGTTGACCAGAAAATTACAGAGGACAAGGCTCTTATGGCCATCCGCCTTGAAGGGCTGCACCTGGTGCTTCCGACTTCAATTACAACAGGGCAGCGGCTTTCAAATCTGCTGAACCTCCTGGCTTTGAACGCGCCGATACACGTAAACACCGGCTTCGATGAGCTTAAATACAACTTCCGGGCCGTCTGCACAGACCTCGTTACAGGAAATCTCGTAATGCTTAATCATGGCTCTTTAAGTCAGGCCATGCGTGCAAGCTCGAGTGTGTCTTTATTGGTTTCCCCCGTGAAAATAGATTCTCTTCTTCTGGTCGATGGCGGACTTGTAGCCAACATTCCGGTACAGCTTGCAAAGGACTCGGGATGTGATCTTACGATTGCATTTAACACCACGAGCCCGTTAAATACGGCAAAGGAGCTGGATTATCCGTGGAATGTTGCAGACCAGTTAGTCAGCATCCCGATGAGGCTGCTTACAGAGCAGCAGCTTAAGGCAGCAGACATCGTCGTAAGCCCTAAAATCGGGAACAAAAAGAACACAGATTTTACGGGAATTGATTCTGTTATATATAAGGGGTATGCTTCGACGCTCCCCTTAATCGGCACAATAGAAGAAAGGATTAAAGAGCTTTACAGGACGAAGCTGAAGGAAAAGGAATTTTACGTAAAAAACGTAGAATACGACGAAAACGCCCCCCAGATGCAGAAAGCCTTCCTTTACAAATATTCCAGAAAGGACTCCGTTGGCAGCCATGAGATTTTAAGCGATCTGGCCTCAATCTACGCTTCAGGCGACTACGACAGCCTTTCGGTCAGGATTACGCGCGATGAAAACGGTTCGCACCTGAACTTCATCTTTAAGAAGAACCCCATTATTAATAAAGTAAGTGTTGAGGGGATAACGCTCCTGAGCCACTCCAAAATCGACAGCCTCTTTGATGAGATTACAGGCAGGCCCTATAATTCAAACAGGTTACTGGAGAAGCTTATGAGCATAATGAAGCTTTACAGAAACTCAGGCTACTCGCTTGCCGAGGTGGAGCACGTCTCATTCGACGCGGAAAAAGGGGATCTGAAAATAAAGATATCTGAAGGGAAAATTTCCAGGATAGTCATTGAAGGAAACAAGAAAACAAGAGATGATATTATAAGGAGGGAATTCCCTCTTTCAGAAGGGGATTACTTCCTCTCCGGAAAAGTTGAGCAGGGTCTTGCAAACCTGAGGGGAACGAACCTTTTCAGCGACGTTACTTTGACAGCCGCGAAGAATTCGGAAGAGAACGTACTTTACCTGAAAGTAGATGAAAAGCCATCGAGCCTTATGCGCTTCGGACTCAGAATTGATAACGAGAACCAGACACAGCTGAGCCTCGACATACGTGATGAAAACATAGCCGGTTCGGGTACAGAAATGGGCCTGATTCTCTCGGGCGGCATCAGAAACAGGTCTTATATTCTGGAGCACAAGGCAAACAGGATTTTCAACAGTTATCTTACCTATAAGGTAAGGGCATTCTACGAGTTTAGTGACGTTTACACCTACAAACTTGACGGCATCCGTTCAGAAAGATATTACTCGCGCTCAGTTGAAGGGGAATACCGGCAGATAAGTCAGGGGTTTTCCCTCGGGCTTGGTATGCAGGTAAAAAAATACGGTAATCTTATAATACAGGGCAAGTACCAGGCGCTTGAGGTAAAAAACAAAAGGGATTATAAGGGGGATACCTATAAGACCAACGTTTCTTCACTTGAAGCATCCTCAACTATTGATTCGCAGGATAAGTATCCTTTCCCGAATTACGGATTTCTTATAAAAGCCTCCTATGAAACGGCGCAGAAATTATTCTTAAGCGACCTGGGATATTCTAAATTTTATTTCGATTATACGAGTTATCTTACCACCTATAATAAGGTGCACACAATAATCCCTCATTTTGCCTTTGGCTTTGCTGACGAGACACTCCCCTTAAGCCAGCAGTTTTCCTTAGGCGGGCAGAATTCATTTTTCGGCCTGAGGGACAACGAGTTCCGGGGAAGGCAGCTCTTCCTTGCTTCCATTCAGTACAGGGCAAAGCTTCCCGTTAAGCTCTTCTTTGATACTTACCTGAAAGTAAGGTATGATATGGGCAGCGTCTGGCAGTCCAGGGTACAGATGAGATTTGTGGATTTTATGCATGGAATGGGCACCTCGCTGTCTTTCGATACTCCTCTGGGTCCGGCGGATTTTTCTGTAGGAAGAAGCTTTCTTTTTGAAAGGAACCTGCCGAATAATCCACTCAAGTTAGGGCCGGTATACTTCTATTTTACGATAGGATATTACTACTAGGGCAAAGTTCCCCAATTGAGTTACATTCCGCTGCGCGCGTATTTGGCTGCCATTGCAAGGTACTTCTGCTTCATTAACTTATCCTGCAGGAGGTCGTAGAAATCGGCAATTGCCTTACAGAGCCTGCTTTTATGCCGGACTTCTTCGATTCCGCTTTTTAAGAGTTCGAGCAGGACTTTTTTAGGAGGGATATCGAGTTCAACGTTATACATTTTTATCATAGAGATGTAGGGCTGGTAGTCGGAGTGGTTCGACTCTATTGCTTTCCGGTAATATTCAAATGCTGTTTCGAGGTGTTCTTCGGCGTGCATGCTTTCCAGGATATTAGCCGCCCACATATAAATCTCGTAACGGATATCCTTATATTCCCGGCAGAGCTTTTCGGTATACATTTTTATCTCATCGGGGCTCAGAATTATGTTGCTGAGCAGGATCTTAAAAAGCTCCGCATCCTTTAGTTTATGTTTAAGCGCCTTTTGAAACGAATCAAACAGTTCGCCAGAAGAAGTGGCTTCCCTGAAAATCCTTTCCAGATCCAGCTTTAACTTTGACTCCATAAATTACCTTAAGTACACAAAAAATTAGTTCCCGAGACCCCGGACAGAAGTTCAGCACTTTCTTTAAGCCAGCAGGTCTTTTCTTAAGCTTTTAATATAAAAATTCCGGCAGATTAAGGAAAACAAAAATTTAGACCTCAGCAAGGTAGTTTTTCAATTCTATACTTCCTTATAAAATATAAGACAAATTTTCAATAATAATAAATTAAAGATGATAGCAGGACTTGTTTTTTTATCATGTAAAATTGTAAGTTTTCCTGGGTTAAATTTCAATTTGAAATTCCGGCAACTTTATCATCAATAATCTAATTACCTTAACAATAGGAATATTAATGAAAGCGTTTTTACTTTTACTTACAACCTTAATGCTGTTTTCATTTAAGGCAGAGGCCCAGAATGAGGACATACAGGTTGTCCCATATCCAAGGATAGTAAACAAGCAGACTGGATCTTTCAGGCTCTCCCCCGAAATTAAAATTGTTCTCTCCGGCCGAAACAGCTCAAAGAACAGGTTCGCAGCTGAAAACCTGAGGCAGACACTTGCAAAAAATGACGTCAGGGCCACAATTACTGAAGGAGAGCCCGAAAAAGGGAGCATTGTGCTTCTGGAGCATGCTCCCGGAAGCAGACTCGCCTCAAAAAGCCCGGTTGAACTTAATGAAGAAGGCTACTCACTCCTTATTTCCAAAGACGGCATTTCCATACAAAGCACCTCGGAAAAGGGGATCTTTTACGGTGTAATGACACTAGAACAGATTCTGGAGAAATCTAAGGACAACACACTTCCAGGCGTTGAGATCCTGGACTGGCCTGATATGAAGATGCGCGGCATTTCAGACGACATAAGCCGCGGGCAGGTGCCGAACCTGGATGAGTTCAAGAGGATCATAAGGTTCCTGGCACGTTATAAAATGAATATCTATATGCCCTATATCGAAGACGTGCTCCGCTTCGACCAGTACCCCACAATAGGACAAAACAGGGGAGCACTGACAAAAGACGAGGTAAAAGAGCTGGTGGCATACGCCAAAGACTATTATATAGATATTATCCCTGCGTTCCAGACGCTCGGGCACTATGAAAATCTCCTCTCACAGGAAGAATTCCTGAAGTACGCCGAGTTCCCGGGAGCAGCCTCTCTTAACGTTTCAAACGACTCGACCTACATTTTCTTAAACAGCCTCTTAAAAGAGGTTACAGCCTTATTCCCATCAGAATACTTTAACATGGGAGCAGATGAGACTTATGATGTTGGCTTAGGGAAAAGCCGCAGCCTCGTTGAACAATCTTCCATGGCACAGGTTCACCTTAAGCATTACCTGAAAGTCTACGATATGTTAAAAGGCTACGGGAAAAAGGTAATGATGTATGGGGATATTATCCTCAGCCATCCCGAAATTCTTGAAGGATTGCCAAAAGACATTACCGTAGTCGACTGGCACTACCGTCCTGATGAGAGCTATCCCTCGACGGAAGTTTTCGCTAAAGCCGGGCACCCGTACCTTGTTTCCCCCACGGTGTGGAATTATTCCTCAAATTTCCCGGTAAATGAAAACGCCATACCAAATATCAGATACATTACCGAGTCAGGCCTTAAGAACGGGGCAATTGGTATGATCAACTCCAACTGGGGCGATTACGGCGGCGAGACATATAAGGAATTAAACGATTACGGCTACGCCTGGTCGGCACAGTGCGCATGGAACTTTAAGGCAAGCAATGAGGCTAAATTTGCCAACGACTTTCTTACTGATTTCTACGGCACGAATGACGCGCGTTTGTCAACCCTTTATGCGACAATAAATTCACCCTTAAACCAGGTTGTCTGGCACGAGATCTTCCGCCATCCGC
Source organism: Acidobacteriota bacterium (assembly GCA_050258415.1). Classification (GTDB taxonomy): domain Bacteria; phylum Bacteroidota; class Ignavibacteria; order Ignavibacteriales; family SURF-24; genus JAAXKN01. The sequence continues at coordinate 7,113 of JBLMYS010000001.1, forward strand.
TTCTTCCATTCCGTGATCCCGCATGGTGGGAGCCAAAGGTGTCGCCTGTTGTAAAGATCAGCTGGATGAAATCTACTCTTCCTATGGCAAAAGATATTATAAATGAAGTTAAAGTCTCGGCTACCAAGAATCAGGACCAGCTGGATCTGATCAGCTTCCTCATCAGGCTTGACGAGTGGTACCAGACAAAGCTTAACACACAGTTCCGCCTTCAGGATAAGCTTCAGGGAAAAGATGTGGACCTGAAGAGCCTGAACAATATGATAGATGAAAACATAGCAGAACTTAATAAGTTAAAAGGCGAATTTGCCGGCAACTGGCTTAAGTACTACAAGAAAGACAACCTTAATATGATTGAGGACAAGTTCAACCGCCTTATCAGCTACTTCACCGAAACCAAAGAGCAGCTTGCAAAGGGCACACTTAAGGCGCCTCAGATCCCGAGCGACTGGATCTACTGCAAGGTAAATGACACGACCTGGGCCAAAAATGCCTCGTTTACAAAGACTTTCACTCTTAACGCGAAACCATCTTCCGCACTCCTGCAGCTTTTAGGCGACACGTACGCAAGGCTTTTTATTAACGGGCAGTATGTTGACGAGGTTCACGCCAAGCGCTCACTTTCGCTTCTGGTTGACTATAAGAGAATTAAATTCCTGGACGTCACAAAATACCTGAAGGAAGGGGAGAACACCATTAAAGTTGAGGTTCAGAATTTTCTTCCCAAAGGCTTTGCAGGATTTAACTTAATGGCCGAAGTTAAAGCCGGCGGAAGCACAGTAGAGATTTTAAGCGATCCCTCCTGGAAGGCAGAGTCACTTGAAAAAGGCACTCAGGGTATGGGAATTACTGTAAAAAGGGACTACCCGTTCATTGTTACAGCACCCGATTTTGAAACTAAAAGACCAAGCTGGATTGAAAAGTAAATCCGGGTTTCAGGCCCTGAGAAAAAACAGTAAGAGCATTTTTCTTAAACTTAAAATACAGGAACAATATGGAAGCATTAAAAGACAAGATAGTATTTATCACCGGTGCCACCTCGGGCATCGGCAAGGCGTGCGCCGAGGAGTTTGCCAAAGCCGGCAGCAGCCTGATACTTTGCGCCAGAAGGATCGATATTCTGAACATAATCTCTGAAAACATCAGAAAAGAGTTCGGCGTGAAGGTTTATGATTTTAAGCTGGACGTAAGGAACAGGAAAGCTGTTGAGGAGGCCGTAGCCTCACTTCCTGAGGAATGGAAGAATATAGACATTCTGGTCAACAATGCCGGACTGGCTGTTGGCATGAACAAGTTCTACGAGGACAACCCGGATAACTGGGATGTGATGATTGATACAAACGTAAAAGGGCTTCTTTATGTCTCGAGAGCCGTAGTGCCTCATATGGTAAAAAGGAACAGCGGGCACATAATTAATCTGGGTTCAATTGCAGGCCAGCAGGCATATCCGAAAGGAAGCGTCTACTGCGCGACAAAGCACGCTGTTGACGCAATAACAAAGTCCTTAAGGATGGATCTTGTTGAAACAAAGATCAAAGTAAGCTCAATTGACCCGGGCATGGTTGAAACCAATTTCAGCGTCATCCGGTTTGAAGGGGACGCTGAGAAGGCAAGAAACGTATACAGGGGTTTAGATCCCCTGGTAGGAAAAGACATAGCAGAAACTATCGTCTTCATGGCCTCCAGGCCTCCGCACGTAGTAATTGCCGACGTGGTAATTTACCCCGTCCACCAGGCTTCGGCTACAGTTTCATACAAGAAGGTATAAAACATCAGGTTAAGCAATAAAAAACCCGGCTCCTAAACAGGAGGCCGGGTTTTCTTTTAATCTTCTATTTCAATTGCCACTAGGCTCTGAAAATACTTACGTCTCCTGCTCCTTCCCTTATTATCTCCGGGACGTCGTCACTTAAGTCGACGATGGATGAGACTCCGCCCTGAAGGTTCCCGCTTGCAAGCATTAAATCCACCTGAGTGTTGAATATGCTCCTGATCTCGGCCGGATCGTAAATGATCTCGTTTTTACGGTTCGTGACGCTTGTTGAGACAATCGGATTACCGAGCTCTTTTACGAGTGTAAGGGCAACGTTGTGCTGCGGAACCCTGATTCCTACGGTCTGCCTTTTCGACCATAACTTCTTGGGCACTTCCTTTGCCGCAGGCAGAATGAACGTGTAGGGACCGGGCAATAGGTGCTTCATTGTCCTGTATGCATAGTCGGAGACTTTGGCATACTTTGAAATATCTTTCAGGTCCGCGCAAACAAAACTTAGGAGTTTTGTGCCTGAATCCTGTTTAATTGCAAAAACCCTGTCGAGGGCTTCCTTATTGAAAATATCGCAGCCGATACCATAAACTGTATCTGTAGGATAGATTATAACGCCGCCCTTCTTTAATACCTCAACCGCCTTGTTTATATAACGCAGCTGAGGAGTTAAAGGATGGAGTTCATAATATTCCATATAAGCTCCTTTACTTTTAATTATTAATATTGCCGCTGTAAATTAACGGTGAGCACCCGTGAACCGTTTTGTGTCTGGACTGGAAACTCATGACTATATAACTTCTCTAATTCTTATACATTAAGATATAAGTACTTCTGAATTTGTCAACTATATTATTTTCCTACCTTTTGCCGCCAAAAGACGCCCCTTTGTCAATCACCTTTTATTATAGATAAAAAATTCCTAAGTTTGCAGAAGCAAAACTAACAACAATCAACACCACATGTTTAAAGCACTATTACCCAAAGAAGAAAAGTATTTTGAAGATTTCAGCGCCATGATAATCGCAATCAGCGAAATGGCTACACTGGCCAAGAATTTCTTCGGAAATGCCAATTATGACGAAGAAACATCCTTAAAACTTAAAGCGCTTGAAAAAAGGTGCGATGAGATCTCACACAAGGTGTTCAATAAGCTCGACAAGAGCTTCCTGACCCCTTTTGACCGCGAGGACATATACGCACTCATCAAAACCCTTGAAAAAGTATCCGACGCCATCAACGCCGCCGTTACACGCGCAAAAGTTTATAACCTCACCGAGCCTTTGAAAGTAGCTGAAAAGCTCCTGCAGATCGCTTCAATGCAGATCAAGGAACTTTATACCTCAATTGTGGACAGAAAAGTAAAATCCAACGATAACCTGAAAATTGTAAAAGACCTGGAACAGGAAGCTGATCTGATCTACAGGGAAGCTATCACTAAGCTCTTTAAGGAAGAAAGCAACGCAATTGAACTCATAAAGAGAAAAGAGGTACTGGACGTTCTTGAAGATATAACGGACAAATGCCAGGCGGTAGCTTCTGTAATTTTTACAATTTCACTTAAAAACGGCTGATTA
>JBLMYS010000002.1:0-18583 GCA_050258415.1 Acidobacteriota bacterium
TTTTTTAGGCTTAAAGCATCCCGGCAGGCAGGGTTGACTTTAAGCTTGCCCGGTTAAGTTTCGCAGGATTTACCCGGACGCTCGTCCTGCTATCACACCTGATCGGCGTTCATCTCAGACCCGGTGAGCGAAGTCAAAGTGAACGGCTACTTTTATAATTAAGCAGCTAAGGCGTAGTTATTTTCGCCAGTTATTGTTTTATTACCGCCGTTTTACGTGTCTACGGTGAACACGGTGTGCAGTCCAAAGCCTAACTAACCCCGTCGAAGCCAATTTCACCCCCTTGAAATGTTTCAAAGGACTTTACGGCTTGTTTTAAGCAGCTAAAAGCTTACCAACATAAATCCAAACAACATGATTAGGAAAAAAGTTCAGGCCAGCTTTACTTTTCTTCCATGCCTTTCCAGACCACATCCGGAACCCCGGAAACTTTGTTTTCATACCTTGCGAGGACAAAAAAAAGGTCGGAAAGACGGTTTAAATATACGATTATTTCCCCACCTGTTTCAACAGTTTTATTTAAGGCTACAACCAGCCTTTCGGCCCTGCGGCAGACCGTGCGCGCCAGGTGAAGGTATGCGGCACCCGGTGAACCACCGGGGAGGATAAAATGCTTTAATTCATCCAGCTTACCGGTATAAAGGTCTATCTGGTGCTCTATTTCCTCGCTGAATTCCTTTTCAACCCTTGGGATCTTAAACTTTGCGTTTTCCTTATCCCGGGGTGAAGCCAGGTCGCTTCCGGCAACAAAAAGCTGGCTTTGGATCCTGCGCAGGAGTGAAATAATGCCTTCGTCCCTGAGGCTGTTTAATGCAACACCAAGGACAGAATTCAGCTCATCGATAGTTCCATAGGCTTCAATCCTGAGGTTATCCTTTCCGACGCGTCCCCCGCCGAAGAGTCCCGTTTCTCCCTTATCCCCTGTTTTTGTATATATTTTCATTTGCGTAATGGCAGGCTGCAGACTGTTACAGAATATTCCTTTCCGCTTTCATCCATGGCGGTAAGCTTTGTACCTGCCTGCGAAAAGTTTTTACTTATAATGCTGAGAGCTATTTCCTTTTCAAGATGAAACGAGCGGGCCATGGTGGTTATTTTTCCGACCTCATTGCCTGTATTAAAGAGCCTGAAGCCATCCTTAATTTCCGCCTTATCGTCAAAGATTAGTCCCGAGAGACTTTTCTGTACTTTATCATATGTATCCAGGCGTGCAATTACTTCCTGGCCGATATAGCATCCTTTCTTAAAGCTTACATCCTCAAGCAGGTTTGTTTCATGAGGGTTAAACAGGTCGTTTATTTCATTCGGGGCGGCTGGAATTCCCTTTACCACGCGGAAAACTTCATAAGCCTTTTGGCCTGCCATTTTGAAATCGAAGACACTGCTCTGGGCGTTTATATGTTTAAGGAGGTCAATTCCCTCTTCAACACTGCCCCACAAAATAAATTTCTTAACGTCAAATTCTATAACTTTGAGTATGTTTATTTTTATACCTTCGGCTTCAATTCTCTTTACAGTATTAAACTCGATGTTGTCAGCCAGGCTACCGAAAATTAAGGTCAGGAACGATTCAGCCTGAGGGCCCAGAAGTTCAAAGGCAGAATAGCTGCCAAAGGCATTTTTAACCTTAATATTCTCCATAATGATATATCTGTTGATCCAGCTCTGAAGCTTGCCGGCATAGGCGGGGCTGCCGATTAAAAGCAGGTACTCACCCAGGTTCACAACTCTTGCCCTGTCGATTATGCGTCCCTTCTCGTTTGTAAATACTGTGGCCTGAGAGCTGCCGGAAGGAAGATCCATCAATGAATTTGTACTGATCCTGTGAAGATATTCAAGGCTTTCATGCCCGTGAAGCTCCAGGAGACCGGAATCTGATATATCACGAAGCGCAACTCCGTCGGTCAGGGCCTGGTACTCCTCTTTGGCAACGGTATAGACGTCGACCCCGCTTTGGGGTTCATCCAATACAATATTTTGATATACTGACTTAAAGAAATCCATCATTGGAGAAATTCTTAAAACAGTATCTGGCATTTACACTCCTTTCTTCTATAGCAGGAAAATAGCAAGAATAACGGGAAATTGCTAAGAAATAATACTAAAAAATTACTTCTTAAAGCAGTTATGGGCAAGGATATTTCACTTCCCAACCTTCTCTTAAAGGGGCATTAAGCTAATAAGGCCTGGTCTGTCTGGGATTTCTGGAATTAACGTAGAGATCCCTTTTCTGGTCCCAGTAAAAGGCAACCGAATCTACCGGATAGATCCTGTTGCTCAGAGAATAGAATGTATATTCATAGTAGTCGGGATAGTTGTCCGTATTTACATTTGCAATAGTCCTCTTGCGGGAAATGCCCTCATAAGTTTCCAGCAGGTGCGGCATTTGTCTGATGCCGTTATTCATAAATATGTTATAATTTCTGTGGCCCACGATAATTCCGTCTTCAAAATTAACCTCCACATAGAGGATTCTCTGCGGTCCCCAGGTTTTAAGTATCATTCGGTTAAAGCCTCCGTGCATGGGGATTTCCTTTTCCCATATCTGGTGGAAGCCTCCTTCGTCGTAGCTAAAGAGTGTCAGGAAGAAGAAAGCCGTTCCAAGTTTCGTGCTGTCGAGGTTAATGAAACTCGATTCGTAGCCCGTAATGTTTTTGGTTTCGATGAGTCTTTCCCCTGGCTTTGACTTTGCAACGATAGCAAAGACATAGGCCTGATCGGCCTTATAATAGATCACAGCCGGGCGCGGCACGCTGAAGGTATTTGAACGGTCAAAATAAACCAGGTATGATCCGGCCGGGTAGTTATGGAGAATATGTTCCTTTAGTGCAAGGGTATCGTTTGAGGTCCTCTCCTGGGCCTGATCCTTCTGCACTTCCAGGTTATACTCCTGAATGCGTTTATCCCTGACGTCTGAAAATGCAGCGTCGTAGCCCTGGCCCTCTTCCTCTTTCTTACCGCATGAAGCCAAAAGGAGCGAAAGTAAAATTATAATCAGCGAACCAAGCGATAACTTTTTCATTTTAGTTGGCCCCCTCTTAATTACGGCACAGCCTAAAAAGGCTGTGCCTGAAAGACATAGATCCGGTTTACAATGAGAATTGCATAAATGATATCAGCTCTTTTGTGACAGCTCCTCTAAGAAGTAAGATGAGCTTAAAATACCTAACCTGAAGTGATTCAGATCAAAATGTTCATTTGGCGAGTGCAGATTTTCGCTATCCAAGCCGAAACCCATCAGAACAGCCGGAGCCTTAAGATTTTTTACAAAATCGACGACAATAGGAATAGAACCGCCTTCACGCATAAAGACAGTCTTCTTGCCGAATGCCTTTTCCATGGCCTCGGAAGCGGCTACAATTACCTTGTGTTCCAGAGGCACAACAACTGGGTATCCCCCATGAAGGGCCTTTACATTCACCTTAACACTCTTCGGGGCCAGCTGTTTGAAATAGCTGGTAAAGAGTTTTGCAATTTTCTTAGGATCCTGGTTTGGAACGAGCCTCATGCTGATCTTGGCGCCCGCTTTGGACGGAATTACGGTTTTTGCTCCTTGTCCCTGGAAGCCACCCCAGATTCCGTTGCAGTCGAGTGTAGGGCGTGCCCAGAGTCTTTCGAGAGTTGTATAGCCTTCTTCCCCTTTTAGTTCAGCTACTTTAAGGTCCTTTGCATAAGCCTTCTCTGAGAATTTGAGGTTCTTAAAGCTTTCCTTTTCCTTTTTTGTAAGTGTCTGCACGTCGTCGTAAAAGCCGGGGATTGTAATCCTTCCCTTTTTATCCTGCAGCTGTGCGATCATGGAGGAAAGTATGTTTATAGGGTTTGCAACGGCTCCGCCAAAGCTGCCTGAATGAAGGTCACGGTCGGGGCCGGTGACTTCAACTTCCATGTAGCACAGGCCTCTTAGTCCATATGTAAGCGAAGGTATTCCCGGGGCATAGAGCGATGTATCTGAGATTAAGACGGCATCGCACTTAAGCATATCCTTATACTGCTTCAGGAAAGAAGTCAGGCTTTCACTTCCAATTTCCTCTTCGCCTTCAATAACAAATTTGACATTCAGGGGGAGGCTGCCGTTACTCTTAAAGAAAGCCTCAACGCTTTTAACGTGAATAAAAAGCTGTCCTTTGTCATCTGTAGCTCCGCGCGCCCAGATTTTGCCGTCTTTTACCACGGGTTCAAAAGGAGGGTTGTTCCAAAGTTCAATGGGGTCGACTGGCTGCACGTCATAGTGCCCATAGATAAGTACTGTCGGTTTACCCGGGGCTCCAAGCCATTCGCCATAGACTATCGGGTGGCCTTCGGTCTGAAAGACCTCCACCCTGCTTAAACCTGCCGCAGTCAGCTTATCGGCTACGAAGGAAGCACACTGCTGAATATCCTTCTTATTCTCGGTGCCCGCACTTATGCTCGGTATTCTCAGGAAGTCTTTTAACTCTTCGATGTACCGGTCCTGATTTTCCAAAATATAATTTTTTACTTTTTCCACGTTTACCCCACAAGGTTAAAGTTACTGAAACAGGCTTTTAATTTATTTTTCCTCACATTACGGGCGGATAACAAGACTGCATAAGCAGATTCATACGATTCAGGCTGCAACTTAATAAAGATCAAAATGTATAATTATAAATTTAATAATAAGTATTAACAATTTAAATCAGCACATCTAATATAATATAATTTCCTGCTTTATGTTGTTAAACTTTTATGCCTTTGCTATATTTATGTATTATAAACGAAGACTTATTCTTTAGAGACAATGATTTTATTCAGATACATATTAAGAAACCACGCAGGGCCCTTTATATTCTCGCTTCTAACGCTGATATTCATTTTCCTGTTTAATTTCCTGACGAAGTTTGCCGACCGGCTGGTTGGCAAGGGGCTGGGTTTCTGGATCATAACAAAGCTGATAGCTTACAACCTGGCATGGATGGTTGTGCTTGTAGTTCCTATGTCCATACTTGTGGCAACGCTGATGGCCTACGGGAACATGTCTCACAACAATGAGATAGCCATCATGAAGGCTAGCGGCGTCAGTGTTTACAAGATGATCTTACCTCCATTTGTTATAAGCATAATAATCGGGTTTCTGCTCGTTGAGTTTAATAACAAGATCTATCCCGATGCCAACCATGCAGCACGCATACTGATACAGGATATTTCGAACAAGAAGCCAACGCTCTCGCTCATTCCGGGGTTGTTTTCGCAGGAGGTGGCAAATTACTCAATACTGGTCAGGAATATTGATGAAAAGACAAATACGCTCGAAGGTGTGACAATTTACGATTACTCGGATCCCACGCACCTGAATGTTGTTACTGCAAAGAAGGGCAGGATATATTTTTCAGCCGATCAGAAGAAGCTGATCATGGATCTTTCCGATGGTGAAATTCACGAGACGAGCCCTGGGAGCAGCACCGTTTACAGGAAGCTCCTCTTTACAAACCACAGGATTGCCATGGATGCCACACAGTTCAGCTTCCAGCAGTCGACCCCCGTTGGACAAAGGGGTGACAGGGAGCTAAGCGCACAGGATATGCTTGTTATTGTGGACAGCCTGAAGAATCTTCAGAGCCGCTTTGAGTCCGGACTGAGGCGAGACGTCAGGGATTATTTTCTGAAAGACAGCACCTATCTCTATAAGACGCCGTATTCACAGTCCTCAGGCGAGCTTTTGTTATACAGGGTACAGGACAGGGTTAATGCGGCTAAGAACATAATAAGTTCCGATATAGACAACATTGAAAGTTACGATAAAAGAATTGACAGCTACATGGTTGAGGTGCACAAGAAATACTCAATTCCCTTTGCCTGTATTGTTTTCATTCTTATCGGAGCTCCATTAGGCATTATGACGCGCAGAGGAGGCATGGGTGTGGCTGCCGGGATCAGTGTTATTTTCTTTCTGATTTACTGGGCATTTTTAATTGGCGGCGAGAAGTTTGCCGACCGGGGACTCGTTTCGCCTTTCTGGGGGATGTGGAGCGCCAACTTTGTTCTTGGCATACTGGGTGTTTTACTTACCGTAAAATCGGCGCGTGAGACTGTTACCATTAACTTATCATTCCTTTCAAAACTCATTCCCCGCCAGTTAAGGGCATCCCAGGAAGAAAATGAAGATAATTGACCGTTATTTTGTAAAACAGTTTCTGCAGACTCTGGCTTTTGCCCTGGTGGCCTTTACGCTGATATTTGTCATCATTGACATGATGGAAAACCTGGACGACTTTATAGACCAGAATGTCTCCTACCCCATTATATTTGAGTATTACGTCTATTTTGCTCCTGAAATCATCAGGCTTATGATTCCTGTCGCTACACTCCTGGCGTGTCTTTTTACCGTTGGAAGGATGGCTAGCCAGAATGAGCTTACTGCTGTAAAGTCAAGCGGTGTAAGCCTGTACAGAATCATGGAGCCATTTATAGTAACATCGCTTATCATCAGCATCTTCTCAATTTACTTTGGGGGCTACGTAGTTCCACTTGCCAACAAGGGGAAGGTTAAAATTGAGCAGGTCTATATGAAAAAAGAGCTTGCCGCCGCCGGGACCAACATATTTTTTCAGGATACGCGCAACAGGATAGTTAACATTTATTACTTCGATACACAGCATTCAAGAGCAAGCCAGGTAAGCATACAGGAGTTTGACCCTAAGGACCTGACGCACATGACTTCAAGGCTGGATGCCGTACAGATGCAGTACGACAGCACAAAGAAAGTCTGGCATGCCTTTAACGGCACAAAGAGGACTTTTCTTCCGGGAGGAGAGAATGTTGAGAAGTTTAGCGAGATAGAGCTTCCCGAGCTTCATTTTCTGCCCGTGGATGTAGTTACCAAACAGCAGAAGCCCGAGGAGATGACGCTTTCAGAACTCAGGGATTTTTACCGCAACCAGGCCCGCACGGGGAACGATCCGACAAGAACGCTGATAGAATATCATTCCAGGTTCTCATTTGCCTTTGCAAGTCTTATCGTAATATTTTTAGGGCTTCCTCTTTCAGCCAATAAGAAAAGAGGCGGACTGGCATTACAGTTCGGGCTTAGCCTATTGTTCACATTCATTTATCTTGGCTTCATGAAGATCAGCGAGGCCTTCGGGAAAAACGGCGTGCTGGACCCTTTACTGACAGCATGGCTTGCCAATATACTTTTCCTTGCCGCAGCGCTAATAAATCTTTTCCGGACACAAAAGTAAAACACTGAGGGCTGCCATAAAAAGAACTATGGCAGCCCTCACTTCAAAAAGAAAAATTCAGCACAAGCTTCCAATAGCTCACAAAGTCCTGCTCCATAAGAAAGTCTAAGGGATTTTCTTCGCGTAGAATCCCTTAAGTCGGTCTATTTTAAAGAATTAACTAAACTTTGAATATGCAAAGCCGATAATTCATTATTGAAAAACTTCTTGTCTTTGTAGAACAATCTTAATAAATTCTGAACCTGTTTATGACCTTTTTGTAATTCACAGCTCTTCAATCCCAAACTTTATAATGAATGATCGGAGTACGTTCATGAAGCAATTTCTTTACAGAACTTTTATTTTCTCTCTGCTCTTCCCCGCGATTTATTTATCGGGTTGTATGGATACCCCTAGCGGCTTTGAAGCTCCGCAGTGGGATGTTAATCTCAATATGCCGGTAATGGATACAACATATACGCTCGCGGATGCAATTAAAAAGTCGGATATGATTAAGTCTTATCCGGCAGGCAGCCCGCAGGCCAATATTCTTTACTATGCCGACAATAAGCCGATTGAGAAAGTCACCGTCGGCAACAGCCTGAAGATCGATCAGGTGGTCAATTCAAATGCTGCAGAAGATATCGGAGAAGTTAAAATCAAGGATCCGGCACCAAGCTCGGCTTCAATTCCCGTCAGCAGCATCTGGCAAGGTCTGCCGCAGAACCAGTCCATCCCGCTTCCCGCGGCCAGCGTAACTATAGGGCAAGATTTCGGGCAGATTAATGAGTTTGACTATGTAGTTTTAAGCTCCGGATCACTGGAGCTGTCTATTCAAAATTCAATGGCTGTGGATTTTCAGATTGCCAACTTTAAGTTGTTCAATTCGAACACCCCTAATAATCCTCTGGGGTCAGTGGCATCTATCACTGTTCCTGCAAATAGCCAATCAGTGGTAGTAAACATTCCACTGAATCCAGGAGCAGCAATTTCAAACAAGCTGAGCTTTAATGGTCAACTTTCAACTCCAGGAAGCGGCGGAAATTTCGTCACAATTCCACAAACCTCAATTAAAATAACCGCTTCTTTTAAGAACCCTGTTGTAAGTGAAGTTAATGGAAAGATACAGGTTAATACTATTGACATGCAGAAAAGTTTTGATCTCGACAATCAGACCAAGTTCCAGACTGTTGTTATAGATCAGGGAACAATGAGTCTTAACCTGACAAACAACATAGATGTTGACTTGAGTGCAACAATAACGCTCTTAAGCCTCTACTCAAGTCCAAGCGCACAGCAACCATATTCATTTACTCTAAATATCGGGAGGAAGTCATATGCTCCCTATATACTGAATCTGCATAATTTTGTACTGAGGTCGGGAGGCGCTCCGACAAATCAGATAACTTATAAGGTACACGTTACAACTCAGGCATCATCAGATAACAGAATCATCAAGAGTACAGACAACATTTCGGAAGCCATACAAATGTCGCAGCTTTCACTTAGCAGCATCACAGGCATTGTAAAGCCCACGACGATAGACATAAAGCCGACTACTGTTTCCCTTAAACTTGGAGATTTGCAGGAAAAGTTAAAGTTTGCAAAAATATCCTTCAAGGATCCTGACCTGAAGCTTTACCTTAAGCCTTCTTCAAAGTTCAAGGTTAAAGTTGACGGAATCGTTAAAGCAAAAGGATACTCTCAAACTCTTAAATTTACAGATTACATTTCAAACCTGGATGGACAGGTGGACAGTGTGGTTAATGTTCCTTCGGCAGACCTGGCAAACTTTCTCTCGGGCTTCTCGCCAAACCTTCCTACAGAGCTTACAATCACCGGCGTAGCTACGGTAAACCCCGATGCCGAACAGGTTGTATACTCAGTAGCGCAGAGCGATTCAATTACAGGGCATGCCGAGATCACATTCCCGTTCAACGTAGGAATTGCCGACGGTGAGTTTAAGGATACAACCGACATCAACCTGAAAGAAGATCTTAAGAAAGAGATAAGCAAAATTCAGTCGGTTATTCTTACTCTTCAGATTACAAACGGCCTTCCGGCCAGCGTTAAGTGGACAGGCTCTTTCCTGGATGCCACAAAGAAGATTAAGCTTCTGGACCTGCCGCCAAACAAGCAGCAAGGAGAAAATTTCATACTTGTACCGGCTGCTACGGTTGACGCAAATGGAAAAGTTACAGCTCCTTCGGTGAAGACAGAAACGATAGAGATTACCGGAAGCGACGTGGAGAAGTTCGTAATCAGCGAATATTTAATCTCAAACGCAATACTAAATACGAGTGGTGCAACAACAGGCTCTGCCTCACCGGTGGAATTCAAGATTACCGATTCCATAAGGGTGAAAGCCTCAGCCGGAGTGATCTACAGAGTAAATGAGAAATAAAACAGCCATTAATATAAAAACAGAAAACAAAGAATTGGGGTTTAAATGAAATATTTTTTCTTAATGTCTTTTCTCCTCGTGATATATATTAATTCCGAGGCACAGATTGGCGGCTCCTACGCCCCTTCTGATGCCCGTTCAACAGCCATGGGGAATACATACACGGCATCGGCCAGAGGAATATTTGCCGTTGGTAAAAATCCGGCCAACCTGGCCTTATACGATAACAACGGGGTTGAGATTCAGACTGCAGCCATTCCTCTACCACTGCCTTCAGTCAATATAGGCGTTGGCACCAACTTTATGTCGCTTAAAGATTACAACTACTTTTTTGGCGGGGTTCCCGATCCTGCCGACCCGTCGAAGAAAGTAGGAAGACTTCTTACTCCGGCCGACAAGGAGCATTTTGCCGAGATGTTTAAGAATGGCGGGAATGTCTTTACAGATTTCTCACTTCCCCTGTTCAACTTATACATCAATGCAGGAGAAAAAACAGGAGCCTTTGCCCTTACCGTCAACGACAAGGTATCGGTTGATTTTACGGCTCCTGAAGGGCTGGCCGACTTTGCCATGAACGGCAATCCCGAAGGATCGGTTATAAATTTCAATGATGCAAAGCTTACGGCCTGGTGGCTCAGAAGCTACGGGGTTTCATATTCAAGACAGATTAACGACCTCTTAACGAATGTATTTAAGCTGCCGGGGAACATGTTCGAGCAGGTTACCTTTGGCGTGACAGTAAAGTACATTCAGGGTTTTGCCTACGGCGGAACCGACCAGTTTAATGCAACCATTGAAACAAGCAGCAAAGGTATAATAGCCGATGCACAGGCGCGCGGACTTGTAGCAACTTCACCCAACTTTGGCATTACGTACAGTTTCGATTCCCTTTCAACCAAGAAGGAAGGAAAGTTTTCTGCCTTCCCCACCCCGGCAGGTACGGGCGTTGGACTGGATTTCGGGCTCTCGGCAAAGGTTAATGATATTCTTACTCTGGGACTCGCCCTTACGGATGCAGGAAGCGTAAACTGGAAAACAAACGCGGCTGAATACGGCTATACTAATCATATCAATTTTACAGATCCTACAAACAAGGATAAGATGGATGCAATTGGCGACAGCAGCGATAATTATGAAGGCAAGTATCTCAGCAGCTTTTCGACTTCACTTCCATTGGCTTTAAGCCTCGGGGCAACTTATCAGCTCGATAAGGCGCCTTTTATTTCATACTTCCCGGGAAGCATGCTCCTGGCAGTGGAATATCACCAGGGATTTAATGATCTGCCGGGGAATTCAACAACTCCCAGGTTCGGTCTTGGTTTTGAATGGAAGATTGCCAATGGCGTTCCATTTATACGCAGTGGTGTTTCCGTTGGCGGAAGGGAAAACTTCAACTGGACGTTCGGGCTAGGCTTCAACGGCGGCATCTTCGATGCAGCAATTGCAACCAGAGATCTTAACTACTGCTTCTCGAACGACATTAAGCGTGTAACACTCGCTTTAGATACAAGGTGGAAGTTCTAAGAAACAGCTAATGTTGGAAATTGAAAAGCCGGCATGTAGGATCCTACATGCCGGCTTTTTTTATACTCTGTTCTCTTCTAAGAACCTTGAACTTTGAACTAATTGATCTTCTCATCGCGCTTGGTATAGCCGAACTGCTGGGGGTCGGGCTGCCCCTCGAGCTTAATTTCGCCGAAGCGGGATTCAAACTTTTCTATATTATCTTTTAAGGCGAGCATAAGCATCTTGGCATGCTGCGGAGTGGTTATTATTCTTGCGTGAACTTTTGCCTTTGGCACGCCCGGAACCACACGCGTAAAATCGATTACGAATTCCGCGGGGGAATGTGTAATAATAGCGAGATTCGAATAGATACCCTCGGCTTCCTTTTCTCCAAGCTCAATGTTGATCTGCTGCTGCTGAGGCTGATTATTGTTATTGTTTGAGTTCATTTCTGCTCCAAGATTTTATTCAATATAATAAAAAAGCCCGCACGTTACTATATCATTAAGCAACATGAGGGCTTTATAAAACTAAAGTTAAATTACTTCTTTAACTGATCTGCTTTTGCAAAAGCTTCCTGAGATTCCTTGCTCATTCCAAGAACGGCATAAACCTTAGCCAGAGTTTCCCATGCAACAGGATCGTCGGGCTTAAGTTCGGTTACTTTCTGCAGAAAAGGAAGTGCCTGCTGGTATTTGTTCTTGTATTCAGGATTTTCCTTGTTCTGCTTGTCGGCCTGTTCGCGGAGAGCTGTGCCCCACTTTACATAAGCAACGCCAAGGTTGAATATTGCATTGTGGTACTTAGGATCGATTTCCATGGCTTTTGTGAACTGGTCAGCTGCTTCCTGGTATTCAGAAAGAGCCTTATCATAGCTACCTGCTTTAGTATCAACGTCAGCGGCCTGAAGAAGAAGTGTACCGTAGTTATATCTGTAGTACTGGTTCTGCGGATCCTTTTCAACGCCAGTTTTGAATGTTTCCATTGCTACAGAGGCCTTGTTTGCTGAAATGTAAGCATTTGAAAGGTGAAGGAGTATATCCTGATCCTCGGGGAAAAGTTTTCTTCCCTCTTCGAGAACGTTAACAGCCTTGTCGAAAGCCTGCATAGCCTTTACGCTGTCTTCAGGAGTTTTTGAGGTTTTGTACTTATTCATTTCAGTAGTGCCCTGCTGATTGTAGATCTGGCCGAGCAGTTTGTAAGAATCAGCTGATTTTTTAACGCTTCTGAGTTTTTCCAAAGGAGCGACAGCTTCATCTGTACGGTTGGCTGAAAGAAGAGCAAAAGCCAGGTTCTTATAAGTATCGGCTGAATCCGGCTCGATTGCAATACCGTCATTGAAGGACTGAACAGCCTTATCGTAATACATTTTCACGCTGTCCTGTGCCTGTGCCTTGGTGGCCTTATTAAAGAATGCGACACCCTTGTTGAAAGAGTTCATCCAGTTATATTTTCTGGTATCGTCAATATTCTTTGCAAATTTATTGCTGATTGCCAGTGATTTATTAAAAGCATCCATCATCTTTGTATAGTCACCCTGTTCGCTATAGAGATAGCCCAAGAAATAGTATGCTTCATCATTTTTAGGATTTTTCTGCAGTTCTTTTTGCAAAGCTTCCATAGCTTTCGGATAGTTCTTCTGCTGGATATAGAGCTTAGCACTGGTCATTTCAGTAGAAGAGCACTGGAATGCACTTAAACTGAGTACCAGCAGGATCGCTGTCATTGAGAAAACAAAAATCCGTTTCATTTAATCTCCCGGTTAGTACATGTTATTTTATCGAAATTTACTTGGAAAAATTACCATTTTAAGCTCCTAAAATCAAGATTTATTTCTTTCTTTTCCCAAATCTTGTCCATTAAGGAATGTTTTAGTAATTTCTATCAATATACGAAAAATCGGGGCAAAAAGTTCATTTGTGACAAATAGGCGATGTTGCTTTTAGAGCTTAAAAAGGATATTTTACGAGTCAAAATTGAGGTAAAATTGGAAATTGAACAGATCATCCGTACAGTACCAAAAGTACTGCTTCATGACCACCTTGACGGAGGTTTAAGGCCCCAGACTGTTATTGAGCTTGCAAACGATATTGGATACAAGAAACTTCCGACAAAGGACCCCAAAGAATTAGCCGAATGGTTCCACCGCGGGGCAAACAAGGGAAACCTGGTGGAGTATCTTCAGGGTTTTGAACATACATGTGCTGTCATGAATAATAAAGAGGCACTTACAAGGGTTGCCTATGAAATGATGGAAGATATGAAACGTGACGGTGTCTGCTACGTGGAGACGCGTTTTGCACCGGTTTTTCATACTTCAAAAGGGATTTATTACGACGATGTGGTCACTGCTGTCCTGGAAGGCCTTGACAAGGGAAAAAGGGATTTCGGTGTAGGCTACGGTCTTATACTCTGCGGCATGAGGAACATGACAAACAACCTGGAAATAGCCGAACTGGCGGTTAATTTCCGCAACCAGGGTGTAGTAGGCTTTGATCTGGCCGGTGAAGAAGGCGGTTACCCCCCAAAGAAACATCTGGACGCCTTTCAGTTTATTCAGCGTTCTAACTTCAACATAACAATTCATGCCGGGGAGGCCTTCGGAAAGGAATCGATCTGGCAGGCTCTGCAGTGGTGCGGGGCACACCGCATCGGGCACGCCACGCGACTTACTGAGGACATAGTGCTGGATCAGAACGGAAACGTTGTAAGCCTTGGTGAACTGGCCCAGTATATACTCGATAAGCGCATTCCGCTTGAGATCTGCCTTTTAAGCAACGTACATACAGGTGCAATAGATAAAATTGAGAATCATCCTTTCGGATACCTGTACAAGGAGAAATTCCGCGTTTCAATTAACACAGATGACCGCCTGATGAGCGACACCACCTTGACGAAAGAGTTTCTGACCGCAATCCAATATTTTCATATAACACTTGATGATATTGAAAAAATTACGATAAACGCGATGAAATCGGCTTTTATTCCTTACAAGGAACGCCTCCACTACATTTATAATGTTATTAAACCAGGCTATCAGGCCATGAGAGAGAATTTATTATCATTAAACTTTAACAGGAACTATGAAAAAGTTATTTAAGAACTACACCTACGAATTTGACAAAAATGAAAAAAGGTTATTAATTAATTTCTGTAAACAGGCTATTAAGCAGATGGAAACGGATAACCGTTTCTTTCCTGACGTCAGGGCATTCAGTTCGATTATAGACAAGCTGAACGAGCCTGCCGAGAACGTAAAACTGACAAAAGAAGAGCTGACGCGTCTTACACTTCAGCTTAAGGAAAATGTAAAATTCTTAAAACAGAAGATGGATAAAAGCTGGTTTTTGAAAAAATGGTTATATAAGTCCTTATATACACAATATCAAAACATTCTAGCAACACATTTTAGTGACTAACATGCAAACAAACCTTAAAAGCGGTATTACAGCTCCGCACGGCAAAACCCTCAGCTGTAAAGGATGGATTCAGGAAGCAGCTATGAGAATGCTGATGAACAACCTGGATCCGGAAGTTGCGGAAAATCCCGATCAGCTCATTGTCTATGGTGGCAAAGGAAAGGCTGCCCGCAACTGGGACTGCTACAACGCCATAGTTAAATCTTTGCAGGAGTTAGAAAGCGACGAGACTTTACTTGTACAGTCAGGTAAACCCGTTGCAGTTTTCAGAACACACAAAGATGCCCCGAGAGTCATCATCTCCAATTCCATGCTGGTTCCGAAGTGGGCAACATGGGATGAATTCCGGCGCCTTGAAGCCTTAGGTCTTACCATGTACGGGCAGATGACAGCAGGGAGCTGGATTTATATAGGAACACAGGGCATTCTTCAGGGTACTTATGAGACATTTGCCGAATGCGCAAGGAAACACTTTTCGGGCACGCTCTCAGGAAAATTTCTTCTAACGGCAGGTTTGGGAGGAATGGGCGGAGCCCAGCCTCTGGCTGCAACCATGAACGGGGCGGCATTCTTAGGAATTGATGTCGACAGGACAAGAATTCAAAAAAGAATTGATACCGGATATGTAGACGTTATGACTGAAAGCCTGGATGAGGCATTAAGCCTTGTACTTAAGGCAAAGGAAAGCATGACTCCCCTTTCTGTAGGTCTTGTTGGCAACGCGGGCGAGGTGCTCCCTGAAATCTTAAAAAGGAATGTAATACCTGACGTTCTGACAGACCAGACATCGGCACACGACACTCTGAACGGATATGTTCCGATGGGAATGACCTTCCAGGAAGCGCTCTCCTTAAGGCAGCTGAATCCTGAAAAGTACATCCACCTGGCAAAACAGACGATTGTTCAGCATGTAAAAGCGATGCTGGAATTTAAGGAAAAGGGTGCCATAACATTTGATTACGGCAACAATATACGCGGAGAAGCCAAAGACAACGGCCTTGAGAATGCATTTGACATACCGGGCTTTGTACCTGAATATATCCGTCCCCTTTTCTGCGACGGCAAGGGGCCTTTCCGCTGGGCTGCACTTTCAGGAGATCCTGAAGATATCTTTGTTACTGACAGGGCTGTGATGGATGCCTTCCCGGAGAACAAGTCACTCGTTAACTGGATTGAAAAAGCCCAGAAGAAGGTTCATTTTCAGGGACTTCCAAGCCGCATCTGCTGGCTTGGGTATGGCGAAAGAGCCAAAATGGGGAAAATATTTAACGACCTCGTAAGAGATGGTAAAGTTAAAGCCCCGATTGTAATTGGAAGAGATCACTTAGACTGCGGGTCGGTTGCTTCACCGAACCGTGAAACAGAGAAAATGTTAGATGGAAGCGATGCTATTGCCGACTGGCCGATCCTGAATGCGCTTCTTAACGCAATTGGAGGAGCAAGCTGGGTATCGGTTCACCACGGCGGGGGCGTTGGCATTGGTAACTCAATTCATGCAGGCATGGTTGTAGTTGCCGATGGAACAGAAGAAGCTGCCATTAGACTGAACCGGGTATTGACTTATGACCCCGGAATGGGTATTGTAAGGCATGCTGATGCAGGTTATAAACAGGCCATAGAAAATGCTAGACTGCTTGGTATAAAAATACCAATGCTTTAGCCGATTTATTTATAAATGATCCCAAAAGGAGTAACTTATGAAAGTCTTAGTAGCTGACAAGTTTCCCGAACACTATCTCCAGCAGATGAGAGATATGGGTTTGGATGTTATTTTCGCCCCAAAGCTGGGTGAAAATGATCTGCCTGCAAATATCAGTGACATTGATATTCTTGTAGTCCGTTCTACAAATGTAAATGCCGAGACTATAAAGAAAAGTGATAAGCTAAACCTGATAGTAAGGGCAGGTGCCGGAGTAAACAATATTAACATAGCCGCCGCAAATGAGAAGGGCGTATATGTTGCAAACTGCCCCGGAAAGAACTCGGTTGCAGTTGCTGAGCTGGCAGTTGGCCTTATGATAGCCCTGGACAGGAGAATTCCAGGTAACGTAATAGACTTCAAGGCCGGTAAATGGAATAAAGCCGAGTATTCAAAAGCCGAGGGGCTACTGGGTAAGAATCTGGCGCTAATAGGAGTGGGAAACATTGGAAAAGAAGTTGCCCACAGGGCACTGGCCTTAGGGATGAATGTCTATGGAAAGGATATCTCGCGCATTGAAGGCGTTGCAATTAAGGATTTTTCCGAAATGGATCAGATACTTCCAATTGCAGACGTAATATCAATTCACCTTCCTCTTACAAATGAGACACGCGGACTTTTTGATAAGAAAATGTTCAGTTTTGTAAAGCCCGGGGCTATTTTTATCAACACCTCGCGCGCAGAGATAGTGGATGAGGAAGCTTTAATTGAAGCTGTTAAGACAAAGGGCGTAAAAGCGGGTCTTGATGTCTTTAAGGATGAGCCCGAAGGAAAAGCCGGAGAAGTCTGTTCGCCTCTTCAGGAGCTTGCAAATGTTTATGTTACTCATCACATCGGAGCCTCTACAGAGCAGGCACAGAATGCCGTGGCAGAAGAAACCGTAAAAATAATAAAGAACTTCATCAAGAGCGGCGTAATTGCAAACTGGGTAAACCGGGCAAAGAAAACCGACGCACAGTATCAGCTTGTAATAAAGCATTACGACCGTCCGGGCGTTCTGGCCGCAATATTTGATGTTCTTAAGGAAGGACACATAAACATTGAAGAAGTTGAAAATGTTATCTTTGAGGGTGGAATAGCAGCCTGCTGCACCATGAAGATAAACAAACCCGCCTCAGGTGAAATGCTGAAGTGTTTCCGTGAGAATGAAAATGTCTTAAGCATATCCCATGTAACTATCTAGAAACAAAAAAGGGGAAGCCAAAGGCTTCCCCTTTTTTAATAACACCCGTTTTTCTTATACAAATTTCGGTTCAACCATATCATCGGTAATTCCATGAAAGTAAGGAAGCTGAAGGAGGTCCTTCAGGGCATCGACCTCTGCATTTGTCATTTCAAAATAAACCGAGTTAAAATTATTTTTTATCACCTCTTTTGAGGACTCGTCTATTTCAAAATTTTTCAGGAGTTTATCCAGGTTATCCTCAATAAGAACATCTGTATCGTGAAGCGCCTTATGGAGTTCTTCAAGGTAGGAGGCTTCCTTAGAAACCGCCACAAAGTTTACATAAGGCATAAAGAGCATTTCAGAGATCTCATCCGAAAGGCTCATGCCTGAATTAAAGCGCCCGTGTTCCAGGTTGATGTCGCCTACAATGAGGTAATTCTTTTGTGAAGTATCAATTTTACCCGTTTCAAGGTGGATCTGAACATCAGTAGAGTACTTTTCCTTAAAGAGGATTTTAGACAGTATAATTTCGTTTGTAGAGATATCCCCGTGCATATAGATATCTGAAAACCTGTTTTGATCGGGCAGGAAATAGTAAAATGCATTTGAGAGGAGCCCGTCAAATGAAATAGCGACCTTAGAAGAGACGAGAAAGTGAGGATGCTTTAGCAGGTCGCACGTAGGCACGAGCGCCAGATCAGCATTTCCACTTTCGAGCTCAGTGCTTAAAACCGAAGCCTCACGGAAAATAAGACCATCCTTAAGTTCCTTCGGAAGGACTTCGCGGAGCATTGAAGTATAGATATTTTTAGGAAATAAAAGTTTCAATTTTGTCTAGTCTAAAAGAAAAAAAAAGCCGCTCTAATTAAAGGCGGCTTGTAATTCCCAAAAGTTATTTAGCTTTATTTTTGATTCTTGCAGCTTTACCCGAAAGATTTCTAAGGTAGAAGAGTTTTGCTCTTCTGACGTCGCCCTGTTTAAGGACTTCGATCTTGGCAATTTTAGGAGAATTCATCGGGAAAATTCTTTCTACTCCAACACCTGAGGAGATCTTTCTAACAGTAAAGGTTTTGCTAACGCCGCCGCCTCTGATTGAGATAACGTCGCCTTCAAAAGGCTGAATTCTTTCTTTATCACCTTCGATTACTCTAACGTGTACGCGAATATGATCGCCAGGGTTAAATTCCGGCAAGTCGGTTTTAATTTGATCCG
>JBLMYS010000003.1:0-4086 GCA_050258415.1 Acidobacteriota bacterium
TTATTCACAAAAAAATCGTAAACAATCTTTGATACATTCGAGAGCATTTCAGTTGCCTGCGCCATGTCTGTATGGTTTTTTGAAAGGAGGACCAGTACGTACTTACGCCCATCTGGCAGAATGACAAATCCCGAATCGTGCTTTATGCCGTCAACAGATCCTGTCTTATGCGCAACTTTCACCCCTTTGGGCAGTTTTGCTGGTATGACCTCCTGAAATTTCTGGCTAATGAGTATGTCTGTCATTTCCCTGCAGGCTTCCTTGGAAACAACCGAGCCTTTGGCAATCTGATCAAAGATTATCATAAGGTCCCTTGCCGTTGTGGTGTTGTTTAAGCCCTTGTCGAAGGCCTTCATATCCTCAACCCCGCGCAGGACTTTTATGCTTTTGGCTCCTATGGACAGCATTGTATTCTGAGCGTTTTCGGCTTTTACAAGGTCTATTAAAATATTTGTAGCAAGATTGCTGCTAACGGTGATCATTTCAAAAACGAGCTGACGGATGGTCCTCTTTTTATTTATATAATCATAAAGCCCCTCTCCCCCGTCGCGGTCAATTGCCATACTGAAAGTAGAGCCATCGACAATACTTTTGAATTCATTTTTTACCACAATGGAATCATCCAGGCTGAAATTTCCCATGGCGGCCTGACGGAAGACTTCTATCATTACGGGAGTCTTCATTGTGCTTGCTGCGTGAAAAACCTCATCTGCGTTAATGAGGATTGTAGTTTCAGGATTCTGAACATCCTTAAATGCCAGCGCAAAATCCCCCTTAACCTTGGAGAACTCTGCCCCGATTCTGTTTTTTAATTCTTCCAGTTTCAAGTCTTTCACCTGTGCGTTTTGTTTTACAGTTGTTATAAGGAGCAGAAGAGACAGACAATAAATTTTTGAGAATAATTTCATAACCACTCCGTTTTATTATAAACCGAAGAGCCTTTTAATTTCGTCGTTTCTAATAGATCTTTTCTTCTCCTCTTCCTCATCCACATTTTCCTGAGTAAGCTCTCGTGCGAAGTCTTCACTTAACATGACTTCACAGCGGCAGACGCGCGCAAACTCGGCCAGGTTACTATCAGAAGAAATGAGAGTAATGAGTCTGGGATTTTTTTCCATTTCGATCTGATGCTTTATCACCTCATCGGCGGTGCGTTTTTCAGAGTAATGGATCCTGAGTTTTGAGGTATTTATTGCCAGGTCCATGAAGCCGTCGAAGTTCATCGTCACTTTTACTTTTTTCCCCAGGAAATGCTTATCGACCATAAAGGCCAGTTTTTCTCTTGAAGCCTGCCCGCTTTTACCTTGAAGCTCGCGGAGAGATTTTATCTTTCCAATCAGGTTATTACCATCGATAATATAATGCTTCATTGCCATAGATTCGGTTTACCTTCCGCTGAACTGGCCTCTTGAACGTTCAACCTTAATATCCTGAAGCTGAGGCGCCTTAACCCTTATCTCAAAGCGGTAGCCCCTGTAAACCCCCAGCGGATTCCAGCTTAGGTTCATCTCCCAGCAGTGCAGGTCCTTGTAGATCCTGACCTGTGGGGCAGCAAAAGCCTTCTGCTTAAAGTCGTAGCTTCCCGTAAAGGCAAGCTTTATGCTTTCTGTAAGGCTGAAGTTAAAGCTGGCGTTCATATTTGAGTTGGTATTTACTCGCCTCGGATCACTTTTATCCATATTGTACGTAAAACCCAGAGCCAAATCCCACGGTATGCTATAGTCTGGCGGCTCGTCGCTGTAAATACCCATATATGGATTAGTGTTGCCGTATGCGCTCTGTGTAACCGGGGATACAGGCTGCTCTTCTTTCTTAGTTTCTTTCCCCTTCAGCCTCTCGGCAGAAAGCGATGTATTTACAGAAAACTGAAAATTTGTAAGGCGCATAAAGCCGCCACCTTTTCGGGATGCCAGAAAACTTGTTGAAGGCATTCCCTTAGCATAATCAAAGTCGTAGAAAGAATAATAAGAATCCCCGCTGAAGCTGAAAAGGTCACCCACCTGCGTCCTGTATGCCAGATGCAGAAGCGAGAGTTTATTTGTTGCTGCAGCAAAGTTATAGCTCAGGTTTGCATCCAGGTTTAAGAGCTGAATTTTTTTAGCCTCTGAAGTTGTATCGGAGGGATCTTTCATTGTTTTAATTTCAAAAATATTGTTTACAGAGAAGTTCAGGTTCTGCTGCTCGCCAATTCCTAGTCCTCCGAAGACCTCACGTTCAAACCTGTTATATTTTACCGTGTTACCCGCTACATCGGTATATGTTCCGAAGTAACCCCATTTGGGGGAAGAAAAGTCGGGTGTATAGGTATAAGAAACCCTGGGTGTAATGGTGTGCCTCATGGCCTGGACGCCAAAGGCATTCGGCTGAATTATACCGTAGAGCTTTGTGGAAGCCTCAACGCCCATGTCGAAAGACCGTACGGCATTAAATTCATGGACTTCTCTTGTTACAATAGAATCCTTCATGACCTCTTTTCCCGCCTGCTTTGAACGCACTGCGTCAATTACCGGTATATCCACCCTGTCAATTTTTTTATCGAACCAGCGTTCAACATAACTAAATCTTGGCGAAACATTGAAGTACCCGATCTTCGGGGCAATGTTTGAAGAGAGGCTGTGCTGGAAGCCCGCGTGTGAAGTTGAGACACCGCTTTGCTTATTCCTTAAATTCTGGAACTGTCCCGAATAGTTAAGTCCTATCTGCTCGTACCACTTTTCGTCTGCCGGGTCAACTCTCCCCTTCCTCTTAAAAGGATAAGTTGGAAGCATAGTAAAGTTCGCAGACGGAAGGACTTCCTGTATATTTCCTATCTGCGATGAATCCTTAGAATCGATTACCTGGTCGCGGCTGTAGCTGAGGGATAAGCTGTTGCCCGATCCTTCCCAGGTCTTGGATAAAGTTGCAGATGAGTGTATATTCTGGCTTAAAAGGTCGTTATAGTTAAAACTTGTTCTGTTCAGGTATCCCTTTGAGGAATAATAATTCAGATTAGCATCCAGCCTCATCGTAGGATCAATCTGCTGGTTGTGATAAAGGGCTATGTGCCAGTCTCTTTTCTCTCCGTAGTCCGGGTCTCCCTTTTCGCCCGACTGCAGGCTTGTAAATCCGCCTTCTACGCTTCCTGAAAGCGAGTAGCGTTTTGCATAGCGGAAGCGGCTTGTAAGGTTATAGCCTCCCCTTAAATAAAGGTCGCTTAAGAGGTTTATATCCATATAGTCGCTTATTGCCCAGAAATACCCGAGGTGAGAAAAGTACTGCCCGTACTGGGCGCTTTGCCCGTAGGCAGGGGCAATAAGGCCTGAGCGCCTGCCGGTCTCGTTCGGAAAAACGCCGAATGGGAGCGGAATGGGTAGTGGAACACCTCCAATATAAAGCCAGATCCACTTGGCAATAATCTGGCTTTTCATTACCACCTTCATTTCCTTTGCGTAAAAGAAGTAGTGCGCGCTGTCGGCGTCGCAGGTGGTATAGGTGCCGTTTTTAATAAAGTAGGTTTCCTTGTCTATCTTCTTGACTTTGGAGCCCCCGTAAAGGCCTCCTTCGGCCTTGCTCTTTGCAACGGAGATTATGCCCCGCTGCGTCTTAAAATCGTAAGTAAGCCTGTTGCCCTGATAGATTTCGCCTGCTTCGGACATGACAGGCGTGCCTTTAAGCTTTGTTTTTGCTGTGTCTGAGGTATCAACAACACCTGAGGCCTGGATCTGGTTAAGGTTAAAATCGACTAGTATATTGGCGCTTTTAAGCTCGGTTTTCTTGTATTTCAGCTCCCCGTTTCCATAGATCTCCATTTTCCTGTCCGGAATTCTGAAGACAAGCGAGTCCGAACCCGCGGCATAGATTACGGCATCTATGTCCGACTTTCTTTTCGTGGTGTCTCTTGCGGCGGTAGTATCACTCTTAGCCCTCAGGCTGTCGGCTGAAGGCCCTGCGGGCGGTCTGAATAAAGTAGTATCCTTCTGCTGCGCAAAGAGCAAACCGGTTAGTAAAAGGATAAAAAGAATCGATACTTTATTCATAAATCAAAAAGAAAAATAGTCATCACATTTGGCTGTTAAAAATAAACCATTTAGATGCCATAGACAAGTC
>JBLMYS010000004.1:0-3058 GCA_050258415.1 Acidobacteriota bacterium
AACCAAGAGTAACTTGGAAAAATTACCCAAGTAATTAAATAATGAATTTTATCGGAGGAAAATATATGAAAAAATTTAACTTGTTCCTGGGTGTTTTTGCCCTTTTGGTATTCCTTGCTTCCAGCGCTTTTGCTCAGGAAAAGATGAAAAAGGAAGACTGGCAAAATGAAATGAACCGTCTTAATGAACAGAAACAGTCACTTACAAAAGAACGCGATTCACTTCAGGGTGAAGTCAACAGACTTAAATCCACCAGCGTTCAGAGCTTTGATGATTGCATGAATGAACTTTATGCCTCTGTTGGAGCAACAAGAGGTGATGTTGAGAATTTTAGAAAAGCCGTCAGCGAATTAAACGGCAGAATTATGAGAAAAGAAAGCCCCAAGGCTGACAGGCAGAGAGAACTCGATTCCTTAAAGGCTATGAGAGTTAGTGCTTTACCTGAATTTTTCGATAAAGTTCACAACCAGATGCAGAGATCTCTCGATGCATGGAATGACATTCCACCTGAAAAGAATTACACTGTTGTAAGAGGCGATTGCCTGTGGAACATTGCAAAGAAAAAAGATGTTTACAGTAATGCCTTCGCATGGCCGAAAATTTATCAGGCAAACAGAGACCAGATCAAGAATCCTGACCTTATCTATCCAAAACAGGTATTCAAGATCCCTAATCTGACTGAAGATGAAAAAGCACAGTATGAAAAGATGAGGAGAAATTATAAGCCTGCTCCTCCGCAGCAGACCACAAAGGATCAAACAGGAAATACTACAAAGTAAGAATTTTTAATGTTTAACTTTGTACAAAGGTTTAGCCCTTTTCATTTTGCGATGAAGAGGGCTTTTTATATTTAAAGACTTGGATTGGAAAAGGAAATGACTCAGATTGAAAAAATAATTACACTTGAAAACGTAGACATGCTCTCGCTTCTCGGTATGAATGACAACAATATTAAACCGATTGAAGACAGGTTTAATACTTCCATTACCGTACGCGGCGAAAATGTTTATATTAAAGGCGTTCCGGAGGAAATCGACGCTGTTGAGAAGATCTTTAAGGAGATGATCTATGTGCTTAATACCACTGGAAACCTCCGCCCTTCTGATGTAATTACAATAATGGAGCTGACGCTCCAGGGCAAGGAAATCATCAGCGAGAAAGAATATGATACAATTGTCCTTTATTCTAAAAATGACGTCGTAAAGGCCAAAACTCCCACACAGATCAAATACTTCCAGGCCGTTAAAAAGCAGGATATCTGCTTTGCTATCGGTCCTGCCGGTACAGGGAAAACCTATCTTGCCGTTGCCTTTGCCGTTGCAGCACTTAAAAAGGGACTTGTCAATAAAATAGTCCTTGCACGCCCGGCTGTAGAGGCAGGCGAAAGCCTGGGCTTTTTGCCAGGCGACTTCAGGGAGAAAATTGATCCCTACCTCAGGCCACTTTATGACGCTCTGGACAACATGATGCCTTCGGACAAGCTGAAAAGCTACATAGAAAAAGGGGTTATTGAAATTGTTCCCCTGGCCTATATGAGGGGTCGTACACTGAACAATGCTTTTGTTATTCTGGATGAGGCACAGAACTCGACCAGCATGCAGATGAAGATGTTCTTAACACGCCTTGGGCCTAACTCAAAGGCCATTATAACGGGCGATATTACGCAGATAGACCTGCCCACAAAGATTGTTAGCGGCCTTGTTCAGATACAGGACATCCTAAAAGACGTGGAAGGCGTTGGTTTTGTTTATTTTGATAAGGGTGACGTTGTGCGCCATAAGCTTGTAAAAGACATTATTAACGCTTACGAAAAATTCCAGACAGGAGGCGAGAAAGAGTCTTAAAAAGACTCTTTCTTCCTTCTCGTTACTACTTACTGTCTTGCTTCTTGCTTTCTTCCCAGTACTTATCCATCTCTTCTAAATTAGAATCTGAAATCTGGCGTCCTGTTGCTTTTATCTTTTTCTGAACATAATCGAAGCGGCTGATGAATTTTTCATTAGTTCTTCTGAGAGCATTTTCGGGGTTAACTCCTAGGAATCTTGCATAATTTACCAGCGAGAAGAAGACGTCTCCGATCTCTTTTTCAAGCTCGTCTTTGTCCCCCGTTTTCTCGCTTTCATGCATCTCTTCAATCTCTTCAATTACTTTTTCCCATACGTCCTCTTTGTTCTGCCAGTCGAAACCCACCTTGGAGGCTTTCTCCTGCAGGCGGTGAGCCCTCTGCAGAGAAGGGAGCATTTTAGGTACGCCCTCAAGCACCGATTCGCGTCCTTCGGATAATTTTATTTTCTCCCAGTTACGCGTTACATCATTAGATCCCCTGACTTCAGTTTCACCGAAGACGTGCGGATGACGCCTTACGAGCTTGTCGGTTATCCCCTGAATTACCTCCTCAAGCGAGAAGGTCCTGTTTTCTTCTGCAATAACAGAATGGAATACAACGTGCAGAAGCAGATCACCAAGTTCAATTTTCAGCTCGTTATAATCTTTATGATCAATGGATTCAATTACTTCGTAGGCTTCTTCAAGCGTATTTTCTTTAATCGAATCGTGTGTCTGCTCCATGTCCCAGGGGCATTCCTTTCTAAGTCTATGGACAATTTGTACAAATTCCGCAAATTTTTCGTCAGTCATCTGAGTTTTAACCCGTATTAAATTATGATTATTATTATATAACCCCAAAATGTTATATTACGTTCAAAAGAGGAGGCGATTTTTATCTGAAACAAATCCGGGGTTATAATCGTTTAATAACCAGCAGATTATGCAAAAATCCCTGCAAAAAGAATTATCGCAGAGATTTTTTTCCCCACTTGGGATAAATGATCTGTCCCTTTATTGTCTATGGCTTAAAATAAGAATTCAGGCTTAGAGATTCCATATGGGTGTGAAAAATCTTCAGAGTTTTAAGCTTTAATTATTTATGTCTGCTATATCTAAATTTGAGTATATAGGCTTTAATTACTATATTTTAGAGAATAAAATTCTGGAGAATACATTTGCGAATTCTTGTTAGTAATGATGACGGTATCGATTCCATCGGAATTCAGGTTCT
>JBLMYS010000005.1:0-12873 GCA_050258415.1 Acidobacteriota bacterium
GTGAATGCTATGAAAAGTGCAATGGCAAATAGGGAGTGTTTCATTGATAAATCCTGTAATGTTTAAGAATTATTTATTAAGAAAACTGAAAAGAATTTTGCCGGATCAAATTTTATGAAAAGGTCAGCCAATTTACAAAAAAAGACTATTATTAAAAAACTTTCCACATTATCTAAGGCATACAGAAGTGCCGTAGAATTTAACGCCTGCTTCATACAGGCCGGAAGGATCACTGAGTTCTACATTTACCCATCCCTTCTTTGGTGATGAGACTTCAAAACTGAATATATAGAATTTATTGGGGTAAAGAGTAACACTGTCCTTATTAATCGTTTCCTTTCTTTTACTCCCATCAGGAAAAGTAAGCTCTGCTTCGACCGGTTTATCCCAGAGGAAATCTTTTCCATCCAATATTATCGTCAGATCAATTCTGTATAAGTAACCGGCTAAGGAATAAAAATATGACGGAGGAATTGACCTGGTCTCACCTGATACGACATATAGATCTTTTATAAAGCTGCTTTCGGCAAAGTGGGCTGTAATTGTGCCGCTTTGCGCATAGAGGGGCCTTAAGATTAAAATGAATCCTATTATAATGAAAAGTTTAGCTGCGAATTTCATCCTCTGCCTCCCTCAGGTTTTTGAAAGTAACGTCATCAGGGCAATGCTGTAGAAAATATGAGCCAACATCTGTGCCACCGGGGAAAGCCTTAAATTTACATCAGATGGTGATTTGGGAACTGAATGTGACCAGATTAGGCTACAACTTTGTATTGAAGATTATACAATCGGTAAAGTTGGAGAGATATAAATGACTCTTGGAATTTATGACCTTTCAAAATTTACGCCTAAGGTCCAGGAGATAAAGGTCAGCCCCGGAGAATTAATGCCGGGGCTGAAGTATTTTATGCCTGCTGATGGGCGGGGGATTCAACTTTTCCGAGATGCAGTTTTATAAATGAAATAACCTCATCCATTGCCTCTTTTGCCTCTGGAATAAATGGGGGCAGGAAAGGATAACAGTGCAGCATCCCCTCACCACGCCGGAAAGTGACATCCACACCCGCGGCTTTGGCTTTCTGAGCAAACTGAACCGAGTCGTCAAAAAGTTCGTCATCCGTACCTGCCTGCAGAAGCAGCGGCGGAAGACCTTGTAGATCCCCGTATAAAGGTGAAATAAGAGGATTCGCGGCGTCACTGTCGCCGCAGTAATACTTGCCGAATACTGTCCACGAGTTTAATGGCGCAACGGATACTTCATTTTTTGTCCTGTAGGATTCTCCCGTACATTTTAAGTCTGTCCATGGCGAAATTGCAACTGCTGCTGCGGGCAAAGGAATTTTTTCCTCCTTCAGCGCCAAAAGTGTAGCAAGGCAGAGACCGCCTCCTGCGGATTCACCAACAATCATGATATCGGAAGGGGAAACGCCCTGGTTAAGTACCCATTTGTATGCCGCAACCGAGTCCTCAATTGCCCCGGGGAACGGGTACTCAGGAGCCAGGCGGTATTCAAAAAGAAGTGCCGGAATGCCGGAGGCTTTAACTACTCTCGAAACCACCCCACGGTGGTCCGAGCAGGAGCCAGAGACGTAGCCCCCGCCATGAGTGTAAAAAATAACCTTATCTTTCCTTACACCTGAAGGTGAAATCCACTCAGCTTTTATCCCCTGAATTTCTACAGGAATTGCCTCAATTCCTTCGGGAAGTTTGCCGAACATCTTTGCCCCTTTCTCACAGTCCTCCCTGAACTTCGGTATGGAAGTATTAAAGTCAAAAACATCCTTTCTTCTTAATTCAAAGCGAAGTAAATGTCTGTGCTTTAGAATAAAACGGAATAAACGGCTCTGAAAGCTTGGCATGCTGCCTCCTTTTGTGAATAATTTCTGAAGTGAATAAGGGCTGAGCTTCGTCCTCCTGCCGGATAAAATAATTTCGTAATGCAAAATTAATTAAATCGTCGGCAATTGTAAACATAGAGGAAAGTAATGCAAAATCATCTGCTCTGTGACACAAAAATGGAGTAATTTCCGTAAATTTACACCTACAACAATTTTGGGTATAAATGAAAAAAATCTGCTCTATTCTTTTATTGCTGCTCATATATAGCGTGTCTAACGCTCAGAATGTATTTAAGGCGCGTGTTTTGGATTCGGAGACAAAGGAAGCACTTGCAGGAGTTACGGTTCAGCTTGAAGGCACCTCAAATGGCGCCCAGAGCGACTCCGCGGGAAATGTAACAATAAGAAACGTTCCTAACGGGAATGACAAGTTTCAGTTCAGCTTTGTGGGTTATGAGGCTTCTGAAATTGAGATTAAATATCCACAGCCTGAAACAACACTAGTTATCAGCCTTAAGCCTGTGTCACTGTCGACCAGTGAGGTTATGGTCACTTCTCTAAGGAGCACATCCAGGATAGAGGACCTTCCGATCAAAATTGAGGTGCTTGGCTATGATGAAATAAATGAGGAAAATGGAATTGCCCCCGGAAATATCGTGAGCCTTCTTGGCGACATCTCAGGCGTTCAGGTGCAGCAGACCTCTGTTGCCTCGGGTGAGCAGAGCCTTAAGATGCTCGGCCTGGGAGGAAAATATACACAGGTCTTAAGGGACGGCCTCCCGCTCTATGAGGGCTTAAGCGGCGGATTAGGCCTTTTGCAGATCCCCCCTCTGGACCTGAAGCAGGTTGAAATAATTAAGGGGGCTTCACCAATTCTCTACGGCGGAGGCGCAATTGCAGGCATTATTAACCTGGTTTCTAAAGAGCCAACGAACAAGAAAGAAGTTACTTTTACACTTAACCGCACTTCATTAAGCGAAAATAACTTTAACGGCTATTATTCTTCCCGGAACGAGAAGACGGGCTTTACAATGTTCGCGGCAGTTAATACAAGGCAGGCAAAAGACGTTGATCAGGACGGATTTTCCGACTCGCCTGAATTTAAGAACTACTATATACATCCCAGAGTCTTCTTCTATCCCGATGAAACTTCCAAACTGATAATAGGCTACTCCAATTTGTTTGAAAACCGCGTCGGCGGGGAAATGACCGCAATTCAAAATAATAATGCCTCTCAGCATAATTATTTCGAAAGAAATAAATCCTACAGGAATACGGCTGAACTGGAATACCATAAAGAGCTTAATCAGAAGAGGTCCCTTGACATAAAATCAACAGGCACAATCTTCCGCCGCAACTTTGACATGAATGACTTTAGCCTTAACGGCAGACAGCTTTTAACCTATAGCGAAGCGTCATATGCTATTCCCTCGGGTGAACATACAACCGTCTTCGGAATGAACTTCCTTTCTGAAAACTATAAAACTCTGGCATCAGAAAACAAGAACATTACTCCTTACAATAATTATACTACGGGCATGTTTATTCAGGATGAGTGGGCTTTTCTGGAGCGCCTCTCGCTTGAAAGCGGCCTGAGAGTTGATTATAACAATAATTATAAATTATTCTTTCTTCCGCAGCTTTCATTTCTCTACAGGCCCGAAAAATCGCTTAGCTTCCGCCTTGGCGGGGGACTGGGCTATAAGACTCCCGGACTTTTTACAGAGGACGTTGAAGACAATGAGCTGAAGAATTTACTCCCCTTAAGCAGCTCTGTTAATGCTGAACATTCCACGGGCCTAAACTTTGACGCTAAGTATGAAACACTTCTCTTTGATGAAATCTCGCTGACCATGGACCAGGCGTTTTACTATACAAGAATTAACGATCCTGTTTCAAATGAAGTACATAACGGACAGGTACTCATCGGGAATTACTACGACTATCTCGACAGCAAAGGTTCTGAGTCTTACCTGAGGCTTACGGCAGATGATCTGGATATATACTTTGGTTATAACTATACATTTGCCCAGAGAAGCTTGAACGGCTTGAAGTCTGAGCTTCCATTTACTCCAAGGAACAAGTCTGCTGCAATTGTAACTTATGAGGTTGAGGGTTTGTGCCGCCTGGGATTTGAAGCAAGTTATGTGGGGCGTCAGTTTACTGAAGATAACGTTGAAAAAAGAGGCTACTGGATATCGGCTGCCATGATAGGCGGAAGCTACAAGTATTTTGAAGTTGTCTTTAACGTTGAGAATTTATTTGACACCCGGCAGAGCAGGTATGAAAAATTGGTAACAGGCACTTCTGTTAATCCGGTATTCCAGACCCTGTGGGCTCCCATTGAAGGACGCGTATTTAACCTTTCGCTTAAAATTACCATGTAGATTCTGCTTGAATAATCCGGGTCTAAAATCCGGGAGGAACAGTATTACAGCTGTTCCCCCCGGAAGCATTGAGTAAACTAACTGCCTTATTATACTAAGCGATCACCTCCTTAATGCAGCTTTGTTTTTAAGATAAGAATAAGTCATGGAAACACCCACCAGTGCAGCTCCAAGTACCAGAAATGACATTGTTTTGTATGAGGCTTCAGACCCCGAAATACCCTGCAGGAATACAAAAAGAATTGTTGCAGCGAAAGTAGTCAGTGCCATCCATCTGTATTTCCTGGAGTTCAGTATTTTTCCCAGGTAATAATAAATAAGGGCTACAGTTATCCATGATAAACCTACAAAGCCATCGGGGATGTTATTGTAAAGGGAGTATGGAATAATGAAGAGTGCAATAAGAAGGTAGGAATTTCTCATTAATTCAGTCTTTAACTCAAGGCGCTCTTTCTGCCAGTTCATCAGCCTGGCGCTTAATAGCGATACAACGCCGAAGCTAATGCTCGTAAGGCCAATTCCCTGATTAAAAATCAGGAATGAGAGTGTGAGCAGCAGATATATGATAAAATTTGCAACGACTATAAATCTCGATCTGTACCATATTGCCATAGAAACTACAAGAAGGCTTTGCCAGCATAATGGAATGAAGGAAGCCGGAAATTGTAAGTAGCTGATAATTGCAAGGCTGAGGGCCAGGTATCCTGTCATCGCATAGATAAAAGTAAGATACCTTTTGTTTAACCTTAAGTATAAAATTCCCGAGAGTGCTATAAATAATGCGGCAGCAATCGAGCTGAGAGAAGCAAAATTTACTGATGGTGAAATTGTAAGTGTGAACAATCCGAAACTAAGCAGTACGTTTAAGGTTGAACTGGAATTTACCAATCCTTCATCCGGCTCTTTATTAGAGCTAAGGTAATAGGCGGAAGTGTGAATAAGCAAATAAATAAGTAAAGCAGCGGAATATAGAGGATCAGCATTTCTGAAATGCGTACTGCCCGTTAAAACGGGGTTGCCAATAAGCCAGTCAAGATAAGCCAGGTAACTCAATAAAACAGAGAAATTTAACAGGTTAAACCAGTTGTTTTTAACCGAAAGGTAAACTCCGAGAACGCAAAGCAGCGCGGTACCTCCCATGATCAATGCATCACTTCCAGATACAAGGAGTGCTGTATAGCCCACGACCAGACTCAGACCTGCAAGGTATGCCGATTGTCTCCTTAGAGCTATTGCCATGCTTAATAAAAATACAAAACCCAGCAGAACCAGTTCAGGCCAAATGCTGTTTAATGGGCTGCCGGGTGAAAAGAAATGGAGTCTCAGGACCGAAAAACAAAAAATAGTTATGGCTCCCGAGACAAGATGAACATTAACATGCGGCAGAACCTTGTTGAATAATTTAGAAGTGAAATAAAGCGCTGCTGCAATTATGAAACCTAAAAAAGAAGGAATCAGCGGGTTTACTTCAGTATAGGGGAGTGTCAGAAGAAAAATTACTCCAATGATAAAGAGCAGTACCCCCACTTTTGCAAAAAGATATTCTCCGATCTTGTATTCCAGTGCATCATTGCTGCTTTCTCTTTCGCTGCTGATCCTGTTTATGGCATCAATCTCATTATTAACATTATTTTCAAAAATCAGATTGACCTTGAATTCCAGCGAGGTAATTCTCTCATCCATCTTCTGAAGGCATGAGCCGATGTCTTCCTTTAACACTTTGTTTACCGTTGTATCCATTTTAATACTCCTTTTATATAGTTTTGCTAAACCGGAGTGAAGTTTTAGTTCAGGAATCTGATCCGTTTTTCTTTTCAATTTTTTTTATATAGAAGAATAATGTCACTGCAAGTGAACTCATTATGGCAATTGATATGCCTAAGCCAATTCTCCGGAAATAATATTCTTTAATTTTATCCTGTGCTTCCCCGATTACTTCTTTTGTGGTCTTTAGTCCTTTGTCCTTTACAACTCCTGTGAATTTATTCAGGTCAAAAGAATGTACCATGGTTTTAGCCTCCATTTCAGATTGTCCGGCATCCCTGAGCTTAAAGGCCGCTTCTGAGACCTCCATTCCTTTCTGCTCGGCTTCCTCAATAAGTCTCCGGGCTTTTAAGGCTGAACTGCTCAGGCTGTCTAAGAGCTTTCTCATAAAAGCGGCGGTCCTGAAGCCTTTTATGTATTTACTCTCACTATGGCACTTTGTGCAGACGGCTTCTTTACCCGTTCCAAGCAGGCTTACCGAAGCAGCCTTTACCAGGTGATTGCCGTGACAGGTTTCACATTCGGGATAGTTGTTTTTATCAAAGGCGTTTTTATGCGGACTTGAGGCAAATAACTCCGCATTTAGCGTGTGGCAGGTGCCGCAGACTTTGGATATTGAAGTGACTCCGGGCGGTGTGGCGGCATGGTTACCGTGACAGTCGTTGCAGGAGGGAGCGCCGTTAACCTTTTTTACGAGCAGTGCCTGACCGTGGACTCCTTCAGAATATTTTTCGAACTGATCTGTTGGAATTCCGTAGGCACGCATGTATTCTTTATTGCTGTGGCACTCTGCACACGTCGAGGGAAGGTTTGTCTTATAAACTTTCGAAGTGGGCGCGCCGGGCGCCTGTATGTCGTGATATCCGTGGCAGTCGGCACATTCGGCTGCCTTCGGGTCATGCATCAGATTCAGTCTGCCGTGGCGGCTTGTAATATATTTCTGGTACTGGTCCGTAGGGAGTGCCGGGTTGTAAGATCTCATATATGTCACATTGCTGTGGCACTGTGAACAGGTCTTCGGAATATTTAATGAATAGACAGGTGACAATGGATCTTTTACATTTCTTACGCCGTGAGCTCCATGGCAGGTGGTGCACTGAAGGATCCTTTCCTTTCCAGACAATGACAGTTTGCCATGAACACTTGTCCCTAGAAGCCTGAACTGGTCTGTGCGGATTACCGAGCCGAAGGATCTCATTATCTTTTCATCTGAATGGCACCTGATGCAGACCTCAGTCTTCATATCTCCTTTGGGAACCGCAATAAAGCCCCGGGATTTATTCATCGCCTGCTCCATGTCGTCCGACTTATTGTTGCCCCCGTGGCATCCTGCACAGGAAACCCCTTTGTTGAAATGCACATCGCCCGTAAACATTTTTGAAGCGTTATCACCAAGTGAATTGTGGCAATTATAGCATTCATCTGCCTTTGCAAAAACAAC
Source organism: Acidobacteriota bacterium (assembly GCA_050258415.1). Taxonomy (GTDB): domain Bacteria; phylum Bacteroidota; class Ignavibacteria; order Ignavibacteriales; family SURF-24; genus JAAXKN01. The sequence goes on from JBLMYS010000005.1 coordinate 7,431, forward strand.
GGACGAAAAGATAAATATGATAAAAAATGGGGTTAACTTTTTCATGACGTCCAGCCTAGAATTGTTAAAGCAATTATGATGGAAACAGCCAGTATGCCTATGTAATTTATCAGTCTGTTTTTTCTTCCCCGGGAACTCTTTGAGTCCCAGAACGGCACCAGGAGCCACAACATTCCGGCAATTGAAAACATAAGTATTCCGAAAACCTCGCCATCCATAAAAATTATTCTTGAAGGGAGATATTTCAGGATCTGAAACATAAACAGAAAGTACCATTCAGGTCTTATTCCTGCCGGGGCAGGGGCAAAGAGCTCGGCTTTTTCACCTAAGTCAGCCGGGAAAAATACAGCCAGTATGGCAAGTACATTCAGTACAAGCAGCCATAAGAGTAAATCACGCAGCATGAAATTCGGGAAAAAAGGCATTGTTTTCTTTTCACCATGAGGGGCTTTCTCAATTTCCATCGGTTCACTCATCCCCTGGCGCTGAACCAGAACGAGATGAAACAAAAGCAGGAAAGTAAAAATCCCGGGAAACAAGGCAACATGAAAGCCGAAAAATCTGGATAATGTGGCATCCGTTACATCGTCTCCTCCCCTTAAGAATATCTTCAGAGGCTCTCCAATAATAGGTACTGAACCGACTATATCTGTCCCGACCTTTGTTGCAAAGAATGCAAGTTTGTTCCAGGGCAGAAGGTATCCGCTGAAGCCGAAGGCTAAGGACAAGAAAAATAATACTGCTCCTGTAACCCAGGTTAATTCCCTTGGGCGGCGGTAGGACTTTTCAAAGTATACGCTGAACATATGAATAAATACAGAGAGTATGAAAAGATTGGCGGCCCATGAGTGAATCGATCTAATAAGCCAGCCGAACTCAACTTTTGACATGATGAATTTTATGCTTTCAAAAGCAATGTCGGCGCTTCCTTTATAGTAAAAGAGCAGGAGAATTCCTGTAAAAACCTGAATGATGAAAAGGAAGAGTGATACTCCACCGAAGTAATACCAGATTGAATAGCGGTGTATGGGAACGGTTTTTTTTCTGAAGAAGTGCACTATTTCTCCGGTATTAAATCTTTCGTCCAGCCAGCCGCCTATTTTTGCAGTCATGTTCTTCATAATGTTTATGCATTTTTAATGATTATTACTTCATTATTTTTTATCATTGTTCTGTATTCATCAAGAGGGCGGGGCGGAGGTCCCGAAATGTTTCTTCCCGTAAGATCGTACTTCCCGTTGTGGCATGCACACCAGATTGCATTCAAATCGCTTCTGTACTGAACCGTACAGTTTAAGTGCGTACAGGAAGCAGAGAAAGCCTTAAAGGTGTCTTCTTTTGTTCTTATTACAATTACAGGCTTATTGCCAAAGCGGATGATCCTGCCTGAGTCGAGCGGGTAATCCTTTATCATACCTGCGCTCTGGCTGTTCACCTCAACTTCCCTTTGCCTGGGAGGTTTTAAGTATTCCATTAGTGGATAAAGTACCGATGCGGCAAAACCAAGCATGCCAAGGCCTAAAAGCCTTTTTAGAAAGGCGCGTCTGGATTGCGGCTTTGCCTGAACGAATCTGCTCTTATCGGCCAGTTTGCCGGCTAATATTTCAGTGGTCTCAGTTAGATTTCTCATGGTTAATCCGGTTTTGAATCTTTAATGCTGTGGATCCAAAACCGTACCATGATTAAAAGACGCCTTTTCCCGCTATTTTGAAGGTGTGGCTGTAAATTGGTTTGGAAAAGTGTGAAATACAATTCACACAAAGCAATTTTAGCGGGACATGTGTGTTACAGGATCCCGCTGCTTTGCTAAAACCGTTGTAATAGTGTGAAATCAGTTTTACACATTTTAATGTGAAGGGCTATTTCCTCCATTTATCAGGATCGAAACCGTAGAGATTTAACAGCCTGTGAATATTTCTGCGCGTCATACCGGCCTCAAGCGCCATATGAGTAACATTGCCGTTATATTTTTTTAAGAGATAAATGAGGTATTTTTTCTCCACTTCATCAATTGCCCTCTGCTTTGCCTCCGGGAGTTTCATTTTATCAAATACTAACTCTTTAAGGCCCTCTCCCATAAGTTTCGGCGGCAGATCTGAAAGAGTAATTACGTCCCCTTTTGACATAATTACCATTCTTTCAACTACATTCTCGAGCTCACGGATATTTCCGGGCCAGCCGTAGTTTTCAAGCGTAGCAATCACTTCATCACTGAAGCCTGCAATGTTCTTGTTAGCTGTTTTAACGAATTTCTTCAGAAAACATCCGGCAAGGAGTGCAATGTCCTCTTTCCTTTGCCTTAAAGGGGGCAGATGGATGTTTATAACATTAAGCCTGTAATACAGATCGCTTCTCAGCTGCCCAAGTTCTGCTGCCCTGTCGAAATCCCGGTTAGTAGCTGAAATTATCCTGAAGTTTACGCCGACTAGTTCATTGCCTCCCAGTCTTCTTACAGCCCGCTCCTGAAGAACTCTCAGGAGTTTTACCTGAAGGTTCAGGGGCAGCTCGCAGACTTCATCTAAAAAGAATGTGCCTTCGTTGGCATATTCAAGCAGTCCTATTTTTCTCGAAGCTGCTCCGGTAAATGCTCCCTTTTCATAGCCGAATAGTTCTGCTTCAAATAAATGTTCTGGAAAGGCCCCGCAGTTTACCGGAACAAAAGGCTTCGTCTTCCTGCTGCTATGGGCGTGAATGCTTCTTGCAATAAGCTCTTTGCCTGTCCCGCTTTCTCCTGTAATCAGTACGTTGGCGTCAGTCTTTGAAATGCTCTCTATCATTTCGAAGACTTTTAACATCTCTTCACTTCTTCCCACAATATTATCGAACTGGAACTTGTCATCCAGCTGTCTGATTAAATTATTTCTTTCCTTAAAGAACTTTTTCTGCCTTAGCCCTTTTTCAATTACAATCTTGAGCTTTTCAGTATCAACCGGCTTTTCAAGGAAATCGAACGCCCCCAGCTGCATAGCCTGCACCGCACGTTCTACGGTACCGTACGCAGTAAAAATTATTATGGGTGTGCCGGGGGAGATTTTATTTGCTTCCTTAATTATCTCAAAGCCGTTCAACTCATCCATAAGAAGATCGCAGAATATCAGATCGAACTCTTCCTGCTGCATGAATTTAACGGCTGAGGGCCCGCTGCTAAGAGCCAGCGGGATGTGGCCAAGAGCAGACAATATGCTTGAGAACCCGCTTAGCATGTCCGGCTCATCATCTATTACAAGTATCCGGGAAGGCTTTTTATTTAGCTTGCCGGTTCCGGACTCTTTATTTACTTCAGGTAATCCGTTCATTTTGCTCCCCTTATGTTTTCCCCGGCCGCTCCGGGCAGCGTTATATTAAATATTGTACTTTTGCCCGGGCTTGATTTGACAGTGATTTTCCCGTTGTGCCGCACAATAATTGCCTTTACAATGGAAAGGCCCAGGCCTGTCCCGTTTGACTTCTGCTTTGTGGTAAAGAAAGCTGTAAAAATTTTCGGGAGGTTCTCTTCATCTATGCCGGTTCCGTTGTCTTCAATGCTGATAACGGCACTGCATATTCCATTGATATTTTCTGAGCCAAGTTTAATTGTTATCTCGCCGTGGCTTTCGACGGCATCAATAGCATTGTTAAGCAGATTCATAAAAACCTGTTCCATCTGTCTTGAATCTGCATAGACAACCGGAATATCGTTTCCGAAGTTTCTGGTAATTCTGATGCGCTTGGAGCGGAAGCGGTGCCCAAGAAGGTACAAGCATTCTTCAATGACGCTCTTTATGTTAATAGGTTCCGGATAAAAGGTCATTCTCTGTGAATAGCTTAAAAGGCTTCTTGTATAGTTACTTATGCGCTCAGTCTGCTTCCTGATAATTTTAAGGACCGGCAAAATACCATCAGGGGAGCTGTTGCTTAAGATGATGCCGTCAACGTGAGCTGCTATAATTCCTGTGGGTGTATTTATTTCATGGGCAACGGAATCAACCAGCTCGCCGATTGAAGCAAGTTTTGAGGCCTGGTTTAACTGCTCCTGATAAGCCTGTATCTGCTCAAGGTTCCTCCTGGCCTCTTCTGCTCTTATTCTTCTTGAATTTATCTGATAAATGAGGCTGCTGAAGAGCAATAGGAGTCCAAGTATGACAAATCCGATTATGAAAAATATTTTGAACTTTTCTCTTAAGCTTTCCGTGACGTGTGTAACCAGGGTGGATATTACAAGTACCCACTTCTGGTTCCCGATTTTAACAGGGAAATAAGCCATGATTTTATCCGGCTCGTTTTCAACTACTGAGTATTCACCAAAGGATGGACCGGAAGCCTTTACGATTGATTGCTGAACGGAGAATGATCTGTGGCATTGTGAACACCCGGGCGATGTATTGTTAATGGAACGGAGGAGCATCTCCTTGTGCAGAGGATGATAAATCAGTCTGCCCATGCCGTCAATAATCCAGGCAAAATCGTTCTTGCTTAACTTTAACGGCCTGATGAACTGATCGACCAGTCCGTTAAAGTTAATCAGGTATCCAAGGTATCCAATTGTATCGCTACGGAGAGGAGAGGCTTTATTCAAAATGGGGACCACAATCTGGAAATAGAGCTTTGGATCTGGCTTAGTCATTTCATTGGAACTAACGGGTGAAGTAAAATAATCTCCGCTTTTGCCTGATGAAATTGCCTGCCTGGTGTAATAAATCTCCCAGGCATCGACCGCTTCTCCTGTACTGCAGCAGATCTTCAGGTTTTTATCGGTAACAAAGACTGACCGTACAATCTCCGAATCGTAGGCTGCGGGGAACTGTTTTATGAAGGAAAGGGAATGGCTGTTAATATCTTTTATCCCCGGATAACTGGATAACAGCCTTATATCGCTGACAAGGTGGTGAATAAGATAAGTAATTCCCTGGGCAGTCGATTTTGTCATTTCTAATTGCTGGTATTGATGATCCCTTTTGATATCATCCAGGGTATTCTTATATATTCCAACTATCAGAGATGCAAAAAGAACTACAAAGACTACCGGTCCTAATATTAACCAGTATTTCTTATGCCTGCCGTAGCTAAGCCTTTGCATTTGCCGACACAATGTATTTGCCGCAATATACTATGGTATTAATTAAAGTGCTACGAAAAAATAAGGACATTAGGTCCATAAAACGGGTGTGAACAGTTCACCTGTCTGCCGGGGCGGCTTATTTCTGAAAAAATCCTCTTAGCTTTCAACCGCCTCATGCTTTAAGGCCGGAAGAGTGAATGTAAAAGTAGTTCCTTTACCCAGCTGGCTTTCCACAGAAAGATTGCCTCCGTTTTTCTCCGTAAGTTCCTTGCAGAGAACCAGCCCAAGGCCCGAGCCGGTCTCGCCATGCGTTCCCCTGGCGCTCTGTGCACTGTCTAAACTGAATAATTTTTCTGTGACTTCCTCTTCCATTCCGATGCCTGAATCTGTAACTGAAATCTCCAG
>JBLMYS010000006.1:0-20201 GCA_050258415.1 Acidobacteriota bacterium
TTAAGTGTGAAGCGCTGCGAGTTATAGAAGTTCCTGTGTTCCGAAGGGTTCAGGTGATATATTCTTTCCACGTTTGGAGGCCACTGGATTGTATCTGGGTACTGCGGTCCCGCTACAATAAAATGCCCCTCAGGCCACATTCCGGCCGAAGAAAGCATAAGCCGGTCCAGTACAGGCTGGCGGTCGTCGCTATAGGTGCCAAGGTATCCCATGTCATATTTAATGGGGATGTTTTCAGGGTAATATTTCTCGGGGTCAACCGAGCAGTAAAGGGCGCGTGCCATAGGGCTTCCGAAATCGCGTTCCAGGCGTTTTAATGTAGGTCCCCCGGTAAAAGAAAGATAAAGGTCGTACTTTGGAATGAGCTCAGGGGAAAGGTATTCATAGTCATGCCTTTCAAGTTTTGAGAGTGTAACGGGAGTATCAATGTCGTAGAAGGCAGTGCTTTGTGCTATAAGGTTCACCCACTGTCCAACGTTAACACCTTCAGGAACATAAGAGCCTACAATTACGATGTCGGCTTTTTTAATATCGTTAGAATAAAGGTCCTTAAGCTCATCCAGGCTGGAATATATTCTGGTGCACCCGAAGGGGGGAGTGGGCATATCGCGGTTTGAGGCGTACCAGGGGAGGTCGCGCTCAAGGAAAAGCACCTTATGGCCGAGTCTTTCAAGCTCACGGATGAGGCCACGGTAAGTTGTCGCGTGGCCATTTCCCCAGGCTGATGTGATTGAAAGCCCAAGGATTACAATATCCAGCTCACGGCTTTTCATCTTTGTGTCTCCTTTCTTTCTTCAGGCGTTTCAAGAAGGAGCCTTTCAAGCTGAGAGGCCCTGTGTGAATAGGTGTGTTCCTTAAGGACTCTTTCCATAGCAGCCTTGCCGATTTTCTTTGCGGTTTCCTCGTCAAGCAGGTTCAGTATGTTATAAACTTCTTCTCCGCTTTCAGCCACGAGTATTTCCTTGCCCGGGTGAAGAAAAAGTTCAATTCCCTCCCAGCTATCGGTTATAATGCATGCGCCTGCGCCTGCGGCCTCGAATATTCTGGTAGCGGGGGAGAAACCGTAGCGCGCCATGCTCTCGCGGCTGATATTAAGAATAGCCTCAGGCGAACAGTTAAACGCGTTGTGGTCACTTGTATAAACGTGTCCAAGGAAGTCGACATTTGGAACGTCGGGGGCCCATTCGCGCCATCCCGATCCGCCTAGAATAAATTTATCTTCCGGCATCATCTGTGCGGGTTTAAAGAAAAACTCCCACACCCTCATTTCACGGTCAGGCATGCGGTTACCGAGGAAGCCCAGCTTCCCCTGAAATCTTTCTTCAGGCGGAACGCGGAAGTGGGTCGATGGGTCAAGCGCGTTATAGATTGGGACGCACTTTTTTGCTCCAAGTTCCATATAGGCATCCACGACAGGGTCGCCCCCGCCATAAGTTAATATCAGGTCGTACTGCGGGATTAGGGCCTTAAAGGGGTCCTCGGGGTTATTGTGAACGCGGTCCAAAGTTGCCGGAGCGTCCACGTCCCAGAATATAATAAGCGATCCCGGGTGCCGTAAGTTAAGGACTTCTTTTTCGAGGAGTTCATCAAAAATGCCGACGCCGCTTGCCTTAATAATTATGTCTGAGTTTTTAGCATCTTCAAGAGCTTTTCTAACGCCCGTTTCATCAAAGGCAGGGTAGACCACACTTTTAGAATATTCGGGGTCAGGTATATCCCTGTGCTGCTGGCGTTCAAAAAAATCGGGTTCATAGAAAGTTATACTGTGTCCTTTTTCATAGAGAGCCTTCAGGATGCCTCTGTAGTAAGTAGCTGCTCCATTCCAGTATGCTGAAACAAGACTAGATCCAAAGAAGGAAATATTCAAAGCTCTTTTCATTTCAAATCCCCTTTTTTACTTGCATGAATTGATGCCGGGTCATCTTCCTGCCTGAAGGCTGACTCTACGGTCAGCTGTTTAAATATATTAAGCAGTTCATCCACGCGGTGGCTGCAGGTGTGGCGTTTTAATATTGTAAGACGCCCGTGTCTGGAAAGAGAGGCTGCGAGGTTTTCATCGTGCAAAATGTCATTTATATAATTTTTCATCTCACGCCCGTTTTGTGCCATGAGGAAATCCTCTCCCACTGTAAAGAGCCCTTCAGAGTCCTCCCATGGAGAAGAGACAAGGGGGATTCCGCAGGCGAGCGCCTCAAAGGGGCGGATTGTAGGGATGCCTTTAAGGACTTCCACGTAAGGCCTTCTGGGGATGTGAACGGTTACTTTGAACTCTGCAAAAGCCTGGGGCACCATATAGTTCGGCAGCCAGTCCTTATACTCAATTCCTGCTTCCCCGAGGTTTCTTACGGCACCTTCAGGGTAGCGCACGCCGTGGACGCGCGCCTTAAGTTTTAATTCCCTCACGGGATTTATGAGGTATTCGTATAGTTCCTGAGTTCTTTCCTCGTCGCCCCAGTTTCCGATCCAAATAAGGTCTCCTGACTTTTCCACGCCTTCAATAGGGTGGAAAATTCTGACGTCGGCCGCCTCATGCCACGTCCATGCTCTTTGAGCCCATCCCTTTTTCAGATAGATATCTTTTATTATCTCGCCGTAGGCAAGTACGCCGTCATAGCCCGAGAGGTCGAACATTGCCATTTTATCAGGTTCTGTAAGCGAGCGGTGGTGTGTGTCGTGAAAGAGTAGCTTATAGGCTGCGTTATGCTTTCTATGGTTTCCGATTTTTTGGACGATTTCAGGTTCATTCCATTCGTGGACAATTACAAGAGAGGCCCCCTGAAGCTCGCGCTCAAGATCCAGTGTCTCAGGAGAATACTCGGTACTTTTCATTTCGGGAAAAATTCTTTCGAACTCACGTATGGGTTCTTCTCCGTACTGGGATTTCAGGTTCTCAAGGCTCCAGCCCCCGCGGGGTTCAAAGACCTTCACCTCGTGCCCACGGTGCAAGAGTTCGGATGCAATTCCCCTGAGGAAGTGAGCGTTGCCATGATTCCAGTCAGAGATTAAAGAATGATAAAAAAGTACAATTTTCATTAGGTTCTCTGATAATTATTGCCCGTCCGGGCGAGCGCCGCTCGCCCCTACGGAAATTATATTCAACTAGGAAAATATTTTATGTTTCTTTCCGGCCAGGAGGTTTTCATATAATGAAAGATAGCCCTGTGCCATTCTTGCGCGAGTAAAATACAAAGCGCGCCGGCGTACTCTTTTGGCATTACTCAATCTTAAGTCCTCATTTTCAACCAGGTTGTTTATAGCCTTTTCAAGCGCCTCGTAGTCGTCGGGCTTGACAAAGCAGGCCGTGTCCTGCCAGACTTCCCGGAGGCTAGGGATATCGCCAAGGACGAGAGCGCAGCCCGAGAGTGCGGCCTCCAGGGGTGAAAGCCCGAAAGGCTCATAGCGCGCCGGAAGAGCGAATATGGAAGCCCTTTTCATCCATGAGGCAAGTTCACGCGATGAGAGCCTTCCAAGCCAGTTTACATGATCGAACATCTGTATAAAGCGCCCTTCGGGATCTTCTTTTTCTCCTGCCATATAAACAGGCCACCTGAGCCTGGGGGAGATGAAAGCCAGCATGGAAACGTTCTTTGCCTCATCCCAGAGCCTACCGGCAGAAAGGACAATATTTTCTTTTATCCCGGGGAGAAAATCATCTGCCCGCCGGGCGTTGTAGACTGCGCCTGCCGAGTTGAAGCTTCCATAATAAAGATAAAGAAGTGAAAGCATCGCGTTAGTCGGGGCTGTCACCAGGTCCGCGCTTTTGAGTCCCTGTGTAACTCTTTTTTTATATTCGTACCACGCCTCATGCGGAGCATGATATTTTACGGCATAGTACCATGAATAGACGCATGAATGCCCGACTACAAGTTTAGGAGCCCGGAAGTGAAGGCTGGCGTGTGAGTAGCCGTTAAGGTGAATTATATCGGGCTGAAGGGCACGTTCCAGATCCAGGAGCCATTTGCCCGATTCCTCAACATCCTGCCAGGGGTCTTCCATCCATTCGAGTTTATAAGGGCTTTCAAAAAGTTTAACATTGTCAGCTTGGCTTAAAGCTTCTTTCTGTTCAGGTGTAAGCGGGCTTCCCATGGTAGCCAGGTACACTTTAATTCCGTAATCCTTAAGAGCTTCTGAAAGTTCGAGCGCATAGGTCCACACTCCGCCAATGGTATCGGCAGTCATGAGCACACTATGGACGCGGGAATTTATTTTAGAACTTTTCGGGGGCACAGTCATTCCTTTTATTTCCTTGCTCCCCGGGCTTCCTCACCCTCACGGCTGATGAACTTATTGAAGCGGCTCTGTTTTCCGTCGTGGGTTTTATCCTGATAGAGGAAGGCAAGCTTAGACTCTTCAAACTTATCGAAGAATTCATCCCATGAGATCTCTTCAAGTTTACCTTCGCCGGAGTAGCCCGGGAAATCGATCCTAAGGAGTCCTGCCTCTTCGCCTTTAGTTTCAGTGCCTTTTACGGTAGTCGGCTTTCCCCCGCGCTCCTCGACCCATTTTTTTATTTTGTTATGATCAGTTGTTATCTGTGATTCAGACATTAGATACCTCACATATTATTTCTTCCATAAATCCTGTCAATTACTTCAGAGACTTTTATCATATGTTCAATTTCAGAGTCATACTTTGTGCTTTGTGACAATTTTTCAATCCAGTTCAATGCTGCCTTGGGGCCCCAGTCCTCCGGGGGTTCTGAGAGTGTCTCATGAGCCGTCCAGCGGTAGCGTTCAGACTTAAAGTCGTAGAATGTGCCGTTCAGGTTTTTAAGCGAGAGGCCCCCTTCGGTGCCGTAGAAAGATGCTTCAATTACGGCGTCGCGTCCTGCCGACTGTCTCCATGAGCAGGAGAGGTTTAGAGTCGTATCTCCTTCAAGGTCGATTCTTGCCGTGGCATAATCCTCCACGGAGTTTTCTGTATCCAGAAATGCATGTCCTTTGGCAAAAAGGCGGCTTGTGATATTTTCCACCTCAGGATAGTCAAGCATCCAGAGTGCCAGGTCGATCAGGTGGATGCCGAGGTCCATAATGCATCCGCCGCCTGAGAGCTGAGGGTTATAGAACCACTCCTTATCGGGCCCGTAGGCGTTATGGAATATGAGGTCGGCGGCATAGACGTGACCGATGCCGTTAGTGCTTACAATTTCCTTCATTTTTTGAATGCCGTTGAGGAATCTGTATGAAAGGTCTACGCCAAGGAGGCGGTCAGCCATGCGGGAAGCTTCAATAACGCGCATTACTTCTTTTTTATTGCGCCCCAAAGGTTTCTGGCAGAAGACAGCCTTTCCGGCCTGGAGTGCCATAATCGTTTCTTCGGCGTGCAGGGCGCTGGGTGTTGCAATTACAATTCCATCTAAGTCACTTTTTTCTAAAAGATCCTTCAGGTTTTTAAGAACCCTGGCCTCAGGGGCAAGTTTTTTTGCCGTTAGCGCGAGTTCATTAACGGGGTCGACGATGTATTGTGCCCGGGCCTTAGCGCTTTTTACCATTGCTTCCATTCTGTTGCGTCCGATCCAGCCCACGCCTAAGAAACCCAGGCGGGGTATAATTACTGTAGGAGCAGAAGCGGTTTTCTGAAGAAGATCGTTATTCATAATTTCACCGTTATTGGTATTTAATAACTGCTTTCAAGAATCCATCGGGTCTTTTGCCAGTTATGTCAAAGGCCTCTGTTATCTGATCAAGCCTGAATGAATGTGTAATAAGGGGAAATGGATCCATCTTTCCATCCATGACGGCCTGGACAGCCGAGCGGATTCCGTCTATATAGACCTTCTGTTCGCGTTCATGTGCATTTATAACATCGAGGCCTCTCCAGTTCCAGAGCTGCATATTAACCTGTCTGGGCCCATCCTGGTGATAGCCCGCGATTATAAGTTTGCCTCTGACTTTAGTGAGTTCGCCTGCCAGGTCGAGCGGCCACTGGTGTCCTGTAGCTTCAATTACGCGGTCGCAAAGCTCCCCGTTTGTAAGAGACTTTATCTCTTCGATAATCCTCCAGTGGTCATCCATAAGAATTGTTTCCGATGCGCCGTACTGCTTGGCAATGTCGAGCGAGAAGGGGCGTCTTGAAATTGCAATTACTCTTGCTCCTGCGTGGGAGATGAGGTTGCTTAGAAGTGCGCCTAGAAATCCAATGCCTATAATTGCAACCGTCTGGCCCTCGTGAATATCGCTTCTCTTAAATATATTCATAGCGCACCCGAGGGGTTCGCCGGGGAAGGGTTTATCCTTTAGTTCTTCCGGCAGTTTTACAACACTGTCGACCGGAGCAGTGTCGAACTCCGCGTAGGCGTGGTATGAAAGAGCGGCAACGTGGTCACCGGCTTTAAAATCCTTAACGTCGTTTCCGGTGGCTTCAATTATGCCCCAGCCCTCGTGTCCGGGAGATCCGGGTTCAAAGGGGTAATTAAACCACGACCGGCCCTCATAGACCGGGAGGTTACTTGAGCAGAGGCCGCAGCCGGAGAGGCGGATGAGGACTTCATTTGGCGCGGGATCTGGTTTTGCGACATATCTTATGGAAATAATTCCGGGGCCGGAGAAAATAGCGCTGCGCATAATGTCTGTCCAGAGGCTTTCAGCTTTTTCAGCATCGGTTTTTGTTTTTTCCATGGGCGAGCCGCCGCCAGAGTCGGGCGAGCCCACGCCAGAGGCGGGCACGGCGCCGCTCGCCCCTACGGGAGATTCGGCGGGGGTTCCGGTTTTGAGATTTTCATCAATTAAATTTTCATCGTTCATTGCGCCACCTTTTTCATTCTGTGATAGGAGGTTTTGCGGTTTTTTAAGAGCCAGTTATAAAGTTTTTCGACACCCTGGCGGGCCGAAATCTGCGGGGTCCAGCCTGTTACTGTGTGGAAGGATTCCGTATTTGAGACGTAGTAGCGCTGGTCGCCCTGGCGCCAGGTGCTGAAATTTATCTGAGGTTTCTGCCCGTGCAGTTCTTCGATTATATCCAAAAGTTCAAGAAGGCTTACCGTATTAACCGGTCCGCCGCCAATATTGTATGCGTTTCCGCGCGTGATATCTATCTGTTCATGCGCCTTCAGCATTGCGTCAATCAGGTCATCGACAAAAAGAATATCCCTTACCTGGAGGCCGTCGCCGTAGATTGTAATCGGTTCACCTCTTAAGGCCTTTAGGAGGAAGAAAGCGACCCAGCCCTGGTCTTCGGTTCCGAACTGGTGTGTGCCGTAGATGCAGCTCATGCGGAAGACGACGTTAGGTATATTATAAATTCTAGCGTAATCGATTATGTACTGGTCGGCCGAACCTTTTGAGCATCCGTAAGGGCTGTGGAAATCGAGATGGCGTTTTTCGCTTATTCCCTGGAGCCTGATTACCTGGTCTGCCGGTTCATAGCGTGTTGTATCTTTCTGCATCTTAATATCAATAAGCTCGCCATAGACCTTGTTAGTGGAAGTAAAGAGAAGGGGGATCGGTTTACCTAAGGATCTCAGGGCTTCAAGGACGTTAAGAGTTCCCCTCAGGTTCACCTCGAAGTCGTTGACCGGGTTTTCGAGGCTTGTTGTGACGGCGACCTGGGCTGCAAAATGGAAAACGCTTTTTGCCTGCTGGACCGAGTCGCGCACGGCATAGGGGTCGCGCACGTCGGCAACCCTGACCTGAAGCATGTCGCCGTGAGTATCAATGAGCCACTGGAGGTTTTCCTCAACGCCCGGCCTGGAGAGGTTATCGAATACAATGACGGGTGTTCCTGCCGAAAGGAGCCTGTGAGCGAGGTTGGTGCCGATGAAGCCTGCTCCCCCTGTAATAAGAACGGGGCGGTTGTCATCTTTTTTGCGCTTTTGAATTGCGGGGGATTTATGTTTCTTTACGTCTACAACTTTGGTTTTTTCAGTTGGCTTTTCAGTCAGGTTAGTATCCTTAATGGTGCCGAAGCGGGCCATATGCTTTACACCGACTAAGCCTTCCTTGGCCCAGACGCGGTAGAGGAGTTTAGCTCTTCCATCGGCATACTTAAGTCCGAAGTGGTAATGGCGTTCATCGCCGTGGAATACTTCCTGGAACGGGAGGTCGGGGTGTATATCCTGAGCCGAGTGCCAGTAGGCGCGCTGCACGGGGGCATCCATAAAGTTTGCGAAATTCCTGAGCTGGCGGAATTCGTCGTGGCGCCAGGTGGAATATCCCGCGGCGGTAATCCAGATCTCGGGGTTTATTTTGTTACGGCTTAAGACCTCGCGCACTTTGCTGATGGCGTCCGGCCATTCGCTCCAGTCGAACTCCCAGGTGCCAGGAAAGCCGTGGATGCCGACGGCATCAAAATGCTGCATGATATTTCTCTGGCAGAGGAGCTCAATCCAGTTGGGGTCGATTGGTGACATACCGCCCAGGACGGTTTTAATATCTTTTTTCTTCAGGAACTGGGCGGCAGTTCCGATCATCTCGGTAAAAATTTCCCAGGTGGGATCCAGCCTCCAGTCCCAGTCGTAGAGGTTATTCGGTTCATTCCATAGTTCAGCCCATTCAAAGTATCCGTCGAATACCTTAAGGACGGATTCGAGGAATTCGGTATAATCCTTCGGGTTGCGTGGCGGGGAGGAGACCTTAGGCTCGAGCCCCAGATTAGGGGGAGTATAAGTAAAGCAGGGGAGAATATTTACCTCCTCTTTAAGGCGGGGGATGAGCCACTTATACCATTCCTCACCCTCTTTTGTGTACCATTCAGCCCAGGAGAATCCGGTACGTATCTCCTGAATACCGAGGGCCTTAAGGTCGGAGAGTATATTTTCCACTCTTTCTTTTTCGCCTATTCTGAACCACTCCACAATTCCGATTAAAGCGTGTTTTCTTTTAGGCAGGTAATCTATCTTTAGCTTTTTCATATTGTAAGTCCTCTTTTCTCAAGCTCGGAATTTGCCGAATCGACCTCATCTTTTGCAATCTGGCCGGAAAGCCATTCTGAGAGTTCAACGAGCCCCTGTTCCAAAGAGACTCTGGGTCTGTAGCCAAGAACTGATTTGGCAAGGGAGATATCGGCAAAGCAATGTCTAATATCGCCTACACGATACTTGCCTCGTATTAGAGATTCCAGGCCTTCTTTTCCCAGGACCTGAGCCATTTTTTCAGCAACTTCACGGATTTTATAGGGGTGTCCGCTTCCGATGTTAAAGACGCGGTATGAAGACTTCGGCACTTCAAGAGCCAGGCGGCAAGCCTGAGCGACGTCGTAGACGCTCACAAAGTCGCGCATCTGGTTACCATCCTCAAAGATAACGGGAGGGTTATTGTTCAGGTATCTGGAGCCGAAGATGGCAAGCACCCCGGTATAGGGGTTTGAAAGAGCCTGTCTGGTTCCGAATACATTAAAGAACCTGAGCGCCGCGGTTGGAATATTGTACGCGCGTCCGATCATAAGGCAGAGGCGTTCCTGGTCGTATTTTGAAAGTGCATAGACAGATGAAAGCGACGGAGTTTTGCTCTCAGGAGTTGGGACGGGCCTCAGGAAGTTTCCTTTTGAGTCGTAGAGTTCCCAGACCCCTTTTTTAAGTTGCTCTAAAGAGCGTTGTGCGCTTACCTTGAGTTTTCCGTCGGAAGTTTTATAAAGCCCCTCGCCGTAGATGCTCATGCTGGAGGCCACGATAAGTTTTTCGACTGGGTTTTTAATGAGCATTTCCAGAAGGACAGCCGTGCCGAGGTTATTAACGCTTGTATAGCTTTCGATCTCATACATGCTTTGTCCGACGCCGACGCTGGCAGCAAGGTGGAAGACCGCATTAACATTCTTAAGTGCCTTTTGGAGGATGTCTCTGTTGCGGACATCGCCATAAATAAATTCAACCTCTTTGTTAAGGTAGTCCGGGGGAGACGGCTTATTTCCGTTTGATTTTTTGCCGCCGTGTGAGGCGTGGACCTGAGGCGAAAGGTTATCCAAAACGCGTACATTATACCCGCTGCGGAGGAGCTCATCGCAAAGGTGCGACCCGATGAAGCCAGCTCCGCCTGTGACCAGTATGTTTTTACTCATATCATCCCTTTTCTTAAAATAAACTCTCTTGGGCCCCAACAAAAACTGACAACGCCTATTCATTACAATCTATTGTCACAGGAGAAGATTTCTATATCAGTAAGAACTTACGCGTAAAGAAAAAATTGTCAAAATACCGCAAAGATGACAAAAGGGCAGGCGGCATTTTGACAATTTATCTTTGGAAAAAATAACATTTCATCAATGTTTTTTTTGAATAAAACATAGTTACTCTTAACATTGTATGAAGTTTGTTCTACTTAGTCAAGGTTAATATTTCAGAACCTACTTAGGATTCCTTGAATTCAGATTAATTTCAAAGGGTGTCGTAGGAAGTGGCCTGTCGGAGGTTTTAATAAAAAAGGAGAAGCATAATTTCTTATGTCTTCTCCTTTATCAATGCCGTCCAATTTTTATTTCAGAGCTTTTCTCATTTTTCTGCGTGTAATTTTATGCGGGGGCATTTCTTCTTCGAGGTGAGTAACCAGTTCCTCGCCCATAATCTGCCTGAGTTTATTTTTCAGTTTCATCATCTGAATAAAGAGGTCGTGCTCGGCCACCGTATCAGCGGTATGCATCGGACTCTTGAAGTAGAAGGAGAGCCAGTCCTGAACGCCGTACATACCTGCTCTTTGTGCCAGGTCGGCAAAGAGTATGAGGTCGAGTACAATCGGGGCAGCTAGTATGGAATCGCGGCAGAGGAAATCGATTTTAAGCTGCATCTGATAGCCCATCCAGCCGAATATGTCAATATTATCCCAGCCTTCCTTGTTATCTCCCCTTGGCGGGTAGTAATTAATTCTAACTTTATGGTAGAAGTTGCCATAGAGTTCAGGGTAGAGTTCCGGCTGAAGAATACCTTCGAGCACGGAGAGTTTGCTTTCCTCCTTAGTCTTAAAGCTGCCGGGGTCATCGAGCACCTCGCCGTCGCGGTTTCCAAGTATATTGCTAGAGAACCATCCATTAAGCCCTAGCATTCTGGCCTTAAGCATCGGGGCAATAACGGTTTTAATGAGTGTCTGGCCAGTCTTAAAGTCCTTACCGCCCACAGGCACACGCATTTTCTCGGCCAGTTCCATTATAGCCGGAGTATCGACAGTCAGGTTGGGTGCCCCATTGATAAACGGCACGCCCTCAGAAATTGCGGCATATGCATAGAGCATGCTTGGGGGGATATTGGGGTTATTATTTTTCATCCCTTCTTCAAAGAGGTCGAGTTTCTTGTGAATTCCGTTTACGGGAATAAAAGTTTCAGTGCTTGCGCACCAGATAACAACCATACGGCTTACGCCGTGGGCCTCCTTGAAGGTTCTGATATCGTCTCTAAGTTGTTCCATAAGGTCAAACTTTGAAGTGCCTTTTTTAATCCAGGTTCCGTTAAGGCGTTTTACGAATTTTCTTTCAAAGACACCGGGCATTGAGCGGATTGCCTCGAGGTCGTCTTTGACTTTAAGGAGGTCTTTTTCTTCAAGGACTTTAGCATTAAGAGCAGATTCATAGCAGTTTTCGTCACGAATATCCCATCCGCCGAAGACGAGGTCTTTGAGGTTTGCAAGGGGAACAAAATCCTTAATCATCGGAAACTTTTCCTCGGTTCTTGGCCCGAGTCTGATCGTTCCCATCTGAGTAAGTGAACCTATAGGTCTTGCAAGGCCTCTTCTGATTGACATGACTCCTGCCAGAAAAGTAGTGGCAACGGCACCATTAATACCTACAATCATCACGCCCAGTTTACCCTGGGGTTTTTCAATCGCATTTCCCATTTTGCCCTCTCATTATGTTTGTGCGTATACGTTTAGGATCAGGAAGAGGAATTACACCCTTCGACTTATCTGACAGGGTGTATTTTTAATATAAATAAATAAGAACAAATGTAAACAGCAAACGGGTTTATGCGTTTGTTCACAAATTATTGGGCTAAGGGGGAGGAGGCCTTACCTTGAATAAATCATTTTTTTTCATGAGAATATAAAAAGTGCTCCTATAATGTGCGGCTTTTATAATTTTATGAGGTGAAAGATGGTTGAAGAATGGTTTTACGATCAGGCAGGTGAAGCTCAGTTTTATTTAGATGAGTATAAATTCATCAGTAAAAGCGGCAAGGAGATAGCCACACTGGAAGGCGAGACTGTAGTCTCAGTTACTGGTGAAACTCTCGGCACATTTAAGCACGGCGTCATTTATGACACTGACGGGAGGCTCATTGCCACAATTTCAACCGGGAGGGGGTATATTCCTGATACCTCTGAAATCTTCAGCGGTGACCCCGATAACACGGATTTTATTCCAACAGACGAGGATCTTACAGATGAGCCCGGGGATCCGGGAATCTCAGGCGTCCCGTACAAACCTGTGCACGGCGACTGGTCGGACACCACGCTGGAGGCGTTTTTCGGCACAGAACTTTGAAGTCTGAACTGGCATTATTAATGCGGCCTTATTAATACCTGAAGCAGTATTATCCTCATTTTTACCCATATTTTTAGTTTATTCTTCCTCTTCAGGCGCTTAAATATACGCATTTGAATAATATTAGCCAGAATTGGATTTTATGAGTTTTGTTTTGCAGCTTATTATAGCAATTACGCTACTTATATTAATTGAGTTTTATTTTCATAAACGACTTACATTTTCATTAAGAACAGCTCTCGGCGACTCAGGCAAGATAAAGACGGGCAGCCTGATATTTCTGATTGTTCTGAATTTATATCCTTTGTACATGCTCTCGAGCATTCTTTTTGTTGAGCTTACGCAGGGAAGGATGTACTCTCAGCCGGAGGGCGGTTTTTTTGATTATTTTATATACTTCCCGTTTGTAATACTGCTTTTGTTTATCGCACAGTCAATTTTGTTTATACTGCCTGTGGATTTACTGAGGCTTGCGATCGCTCCATTTACAAGAAAGCACAGCCAAAAAGTAAGGCTCGTTACCTCATGGGCTGTAATAGGAATAGCAGCGGCATTTTTTATATATGTTCCCATAAGAATAATATATGACTTCAAGGGTGTCGAAGTAAGGGAGGTTGTTTTTAAAAAAGCAGGGCTTCCGGAGAGCCTTAACAACTTCAAAATTGCATTTATTGCAGATACACAGGCAGACAGCTATAACACCAGAAAAAGGATCGGGAAGTTTATTGACAGGCTGAATGAAACAAAGCCTGACCTTGTTCTTGTAGGCGGTGATGTAATTACAGGCACGCCGGAGTATACTCCTACTTACATTAATGTTGCAGCCGAGTATCTGGGAGATATCAAATCGCGCCTGGGTGTTTATTCCTGCATAGGAGACCACGATCACTGGGCGTACAAAGATGACAACGTAAGGAGCATCAGAGAAGTCTCAACCGCCCTCAGGGAGAAGAAAGTGGATATGCTGGATAACGTTAACAGGGTGTTTAGTGTCGGAAAAGCAAAAATAGGCGTTACCTTTGCAACCAGTACTTACGTTGACAGAATAGGGACCGATCTGTTGGATAAGCTGACGAACAATAATCAAGGCGACCTAAAAATAATGCTGTCTCATCAGCCGAGCCAGTTTATAATTGACAGGGCATCAAAGAAAAACTATGATATGATGCTTGCAGGGCATACCCACGGCGGGCAGCTTACGTTTCTTTTTCCGTTTCATAACCTGACATTTACACAGCTTGAGACTCAGTATGTAAAAGGGGATTTCAAGATTGGTAATATGCTCATGGTTGTAACACGCGGCCTTGGAATGTCGACCATTCCTTTCAGGTATAATTCAACGCCGGAGATTACGGTGATAACCCTGAAGGGCAATTAAAAATTAAAAATTAAAAATTAAAAAGTGAAGAAAGAAAGGTCTCCATGCGGGGGCCTTTTTTGTTTTTAAATGATTCACTCTTAAAGGCTTTAATATAAAACTAAAATAGATTAAATTTTGTTGAATATAGATGCCTGAGGCTAAACTTCAGGCTTTTTGCATTATCTTTTTAACAATTTTTAACAGATTTATTATGGGTTTTATTTTGCGGGTTATTTTAGCGGTACTGCTTTTTATAGTACTGGAAATTTATTTCTATAAAAGGATTACTACTTCACTAAGAACAATCCTCGGGGCTGAAGGGAAAAACAGGATTAAAACAGGCGGCCTCATATTTCTGATTCTTTTGAATTTGTACCCTTTATACCTGATGTTAAATCTTCTAGTAATACAGCTTACTCACGGCAGGCCATACTCTCAGCCCCAGGGAGGGCTTTTTGATTACTTTATCTTTTTCCCGTTTATTATACTGGCACTAATTGTTGTCCAGTCACTCTTTATTATTCTTCCCCTTGACTTGCTTAGGCTTGTTATTTATCCATTTATCAGTAGACATAGGGAAAAAGCCAGACTGGTTTATTCATGGATTACTGCTTTAATAGTTGCGGCATTTATCGTTTATGTTCCGGCAAGGATTGTTTACGACTTCAATACAATTGAAGTAAGGCAGGTGGAGCTAAAGAAAGGCGGGCTTTCGGAGAGCCTGAAGAACTTCAGGATCACCTTTATTTCAGATACACAGGCCGATACTTACACGAATAAAAACAGGCTTGGAAGGTACATTCAAAAGGTGAATGAAACAAAGCCTGATCTTGTGCTTGTGGGCGGAGATGTAATTACAAGTTCGCCTGACTATATTAACTTTGCCGCTGAGTACCTCGGGGATATAAAATCGCGCCTGGGTGTTTATTCGTGCGTGGGGGATCACGACAACTGGGCATACAGAAATGACAATGCCAGAAGTCTCAGAGAAGTATCCACCGCTTTAAGGGAGAAGAAGGTGGAAATGCTGAACAATGAAAATAAGGTTTTCAGCGTTGGCGATGCCAGAATAGGAGTTACCTTTGTTACAAGCACTTATGTGGGCAGAATAAGTGAAGATCTTCTGGACAGGCTGACTGAAGTTAACCACAGCGACATAAAAATTCTGCTTACGCATCAGCCGAGCCAGTATCTTGTGGACAGGGCATCAAAGGAGCATTACGACATGATGCTTGCCGGGCATACGCACGGAGGGCAGATAACATTTCTTTTCCCGTTCCATAACATTACCTTTACGCAGCTTGAAACTCCTTATGTAAAAGGGGACTTTCATATAGGCAATATGCTGATGGTTGTAACGCGGGGGCTTGGGATGTCTATTGTTCCATTCAGGTACAATTCAACTCCGGAGATTACGGTGATAACCCTGAAGGGCAATTAAAAATTAAAAATTAAAAAGTGAAGAAGAAGAGGAAGAAGGGAATGGGGGAAAATAGTGAAATTACATGCTTGTGGAATTAGATTGTTGTAATTAATTTAAGGATACATTTTTTATAGGGATCATGAATGTTCGAACGGGATTATATTTTAAGGCTTATTGAGCAGCTTACACAGGTGCTGAGTAAAATACTTTTCAGCAAGGGCGCAAAAAATTTGGACGAGGCTAAGGAACTCGTGCGTCAGGCTTATCCGAATATGCTGGGGCTTGATCCTGATTTGATTCGCGCGATGTCTGACGTGGAGATAATTAATTTTCTGAAGATCACGGGCTCAACGCAGTATGAAAGATGCCTGATGATAGCTGAGCTCTTAAAGGAGGAGGCTTCCATAGATGAGCTCATGCACGGGGAGGGGAACGAGGAGTCTGTTCTTATCTATTTTGACTCATTAAGTTTATTCCTTGAGGCGTTTATAAATAAAGACGAGCTGATGACTGAGCGTTTTATGAAAGACATGGAAAGTGTGATTGAGAAAGTCGGAGGCTTTCAGATCCCTCCCGAGATTGCAGAAAAGCTCGTGCGTTATTATGAAATTCAGGGGCGGTATGCCGATGCAGAAGACGTTCTTTTTGAGCTTACGGAGTCGGGGGAGCCGGGTTATCTTCAGAAAGCAGAGAAGTTTTACCTGAGGCTTATGGAAAAGCCGGAAGAGGAGCTTGAGAAAGGTAATCTGCCCAAAGAGGAAGTTCTTGAAGGGTTGAACAGGGTAACTCTTCTTCTTAAAAAAGACCACCAGTAACAGATTTAACCCGCCAGAGGCGGGTTTTTTTATGCCCAACGCCAGAGTGAATGGTATAATGTTTTTAGAAGAACAATGCCAGCTTTTTGACTTTGAATTAGTCTCCCATTTTACCTATCGTTTATTATCAGCTACATTCCTGAAAAAAATCACACCAAAACTAATTACTTAGGAGGAGATATAGTATGTTTATAAGATCAAGATCCGGTTATTTGTTTTTCCTTGTTCTGATGTCTCTGGTCATATATTCGGGATGCAAAAAAGATTCAAACAACCCCGCCAGTCCGGCAGTTTCTTCAAGTCCAATTGTAGGTAAATGGCTTTTAAGCAATGTGACGGTTACAAATAAGGATGGTTCAAAAACTTCATATACACCCCAGCAGCTGGGGCTATCAATTACAATGGAATTCAGGAACGACCTTACGGCAACGATCACAACAGCCGACAGTTCCGGGACGACCACCGAAAGCGGGACATATACATACAGCAGCGGAGTACTGAACCTGACAAATACCAGCGGGGAAAAGAGGACTGTAGATATTACGATGAACGGAAATAAATTTACTACAAAGGAGACATTAACCGACACCAACGGTAATCCGATAGACGCTTTGCTGGAGTTTACAAAGCAGTAAAAAAGGAATAACACTGATAAAAAAGAGTACTGATTTTTGCATAGTGCTCCTCAGGTTTTAGGTTTTGATTATGCCGCATTTAGTATTAAATTTACGAAATTCTAAATGTGCAGTGCAGTTAAAACTAAACCTGAAGAGCCGCTATGATTCATAAGAGAATAAATGTTTATTTTATTATTTCGGTCATATTTATAATTACTTACAGTGGATGTTCCGGCAGTTCGGACGGCATACTGTCACCAAAAAAGGAAGGCATTACGCAGCCCCTTAATCCTTTTGAACAGAATAAAAAGTTAGGCAGGGGAATGAATATAGGCAATTCCCTGGAAGCTCCAAATGAGGGGGAATGGGGAGTTTCGGTTAAGGAAGAATTTTTTAAGCTGATAAAAGAAAAGGGTTTCAGTTCGGTCCGCATTCCTGTAAAATGGTCAGGTCACGCCTCAGAGAAGGCACCATATCAGATAGATACGGATTTTTTCAAGAGAGTGGATGGGATTATTGACCAGGCCATGTCAAGGGGGCTTGCAGTTGTTCTTGATATGCATCATTATGATGAGATGATAGACGCGCCTGAGGCAAATAAGGTGCGGTTTCTTGCGCTTTGGCGCCAGATATCGGAGCATTATGCTAATTATTCGGCCGATCTATTCTTTGAAGTCCTGAATGAACCGAACGGAAACCTCACGCCGGAAGTCTGGAATGCATATTTGAAAGAGGCAATAAGTGTAATCAGGGAAAAGAATCCTTACAGGACTCTGATTGCAGGGGCGCCGGACTGGAACAGCATCGGATCGATTGGAAGGCTCTCAATTCCAGCAGAGGAAAAGAATATAATTGCAACGGTTCACTATTACGACCCGTTTATATTTACGCACCAGGGAGCAGAGTGGGTTTTTGGGAGCGACTTATGGCTGGGGACCACGTGGAGCGCGACTGAAGTTGAGAAGCAGGCGGTGTCAAGCGATTTGGATCAGCTATTGATCTGGTCGAAAGCAAATAACCGTCCGGTTTATATAGGAGAATTCGGAGCATACAATAAAGCCGACATTACATCGCGCGCGCAGTGGACAAATTACATTTCGCGTCAGGCAGAGCAAAGGGGTTTCAGCTGGTCTTATTGGGAGTTCTGTTCAGGCTTCGGGGTATACGACCAGTCGAAGCAGCAGTGGAACGAGGTTCTCTTAAATGCGCTTATTCCGACGGGGGTTTAGCCCCAGATTCCAGGAGGGAGGATCGGGGGCTAAAGCCCAATGGCATTAAGTTAAGGGCAAAATAAAGCCGGTTGAATAATCCATAGGATAAAATTAGATTATTCAAAAAAAGGTTTTGTTATGGAAAAAAAGGAGTATAGAGGTAGTCGATTGGGTTCGCATCATCCTTCAATCAGAATACCTGAAAAACAAGTACAGGACAGAAGAAAAGTATTTCACCAGGAACAGGATCTTTACGCTGCCAAGACTTGCAGTTCTTATAATGAGGGGGATGGGAATGCCTATGCAGAATGCGATAAATAAATTCTTCCAGGAACTGGGGGATTTGGAGCAAAGGCCTACAGCAAGTGCGTATTCACAGGCAAGGGAAAAGTTTAGAGGAGAGTTGTTCTTAGAACTGCTCCACGGGGCAGTTGAGCGCTTCTATAAACATGATGAGACTTATGAAGAGGATGTGAAGCTCTGGAAGGGGATGAAACTCCTGGGTGTGGATGGGACAACATTGAACCTCCCGGACACCATGGAGTTAAGAGCCCAATACAGCATAAGCCGCAATCAGCATGAAATTGAGCGTGTGCAGGCCATGGCAACAGTCCTCTATGACCTCTTGAACGATATCCCTCTTAGTGTCATAATCGGAAAACAGAGGCCTGAGAAGGAGTATCTCTTCTCCCATCACCAGAGGTATATCGGGAAAGATGCCATACTCATTATGGATCAGGGATATCTGGATTACTCCGTAATGGCCCGGTTTACGAAGAAACACAGGCTTTTTATAATAAGAGGACGTGAAGTACGCACCTTTAACAGGCTCGTTGAGTTTGCCCTGTCTAATGAGAAGGTCGATGAAGTCACCACACTTAGCATGCCTCAAAGCCAGAAGGAGTACGTAGAAAAGAAGCATCTGCCGAAGGAAATTGAAGTACGCATGATTAAAGTTCCTCTTGATGAGGAAAAAAGTGAGATACTTGTGACTAATATCTTTGATGAAGCTATCACAAATAGTGACTTCAAGGAATTGTATTCAAAAAGATGGAATGAGGAGACATACTTCGACCGGCTGAAGAACTTCTTCCAGGCAGAAAAGTTCAGCGGGATGAGCAGTAATGCCGTAAAACAGGACTTCTACGGAACAGTCTTCTTAAGTTGTCTTGAAAGCATCCTAATGAAAGACACCGACAAGGAGCTCAAGGAAAAAAGCCAGACCCTGAAATACAACTATCAGGTCAACCGCTCGGTCAGTATCAGCACGATGCTTAACCATACGGTCAGTCTCCTCCTGGATGAAACCAAATCTACTGGAGAAGTCTTTGAAGAACTGAAAAGTTACCTGAAGAAGAACCCATGCCTCAGAAGAAGTAACCGTAAATTTGAAAGAAGACAAAGAAGCGGCTCCTGGAGCCTGTACTACAACAGGTATAAAAAGAAGCTAACCTCTTAACTTAATGCCATTGGGCTAAAGCCCAAATATTTTTTTGCTCATCCATCCTGGTCCACGAGCTGAAGCTCGTGGCTATTCATAAGAGGAATCCAATATAGAAAAAACTAGAATGGGAAGTCTTCTTTGTAATCCACCTTCTGTTCAATTTTTTTGACTTCGGGCTTTTTGGCAATCTGGTGAATGGGGTTTCCTTCGACATAAATTGCCTTATAGGGCCTGGCAGGGCATGCATATTCACAGGCTCCGCATCCGATGCAGTACTCGTCTTTTACTTCCGGAATTGAGAGCTTCCCCTGGTACGGCACCATATTGACCGCCTTTGTTGGGCAATGCTCCGAACAGGCCCCGCAGTCGGTGTTTTCTGTTTTAACTATACAGTCGTCCTTAACAAACTTAACCTTCCCAAGCTGAGTCAGTTTCTTTGTTTCCAGAGTCAATGGCAGGATTGCGCCGTTGGGGCAGACATCCGTGCAGATTGTGCATTCATATTGGCAGAAGCTGGTCATGTAATCCATATGCGGCTGCATTATGCCTCTTAGTCCATATTCAAGGTATGCGGGCTGAAGCACCTGTGCCGGGCATGCGCTTACGCAAAGGTGGCATGCAGTGCACGTGCCTGTAAAGTGCTCTATGCCCCTGGAGCCCGGAGGGGTAAGGGGATTTTGCTTAAAAGTGGGGACTGAATTTTTCTTATAGCTTTTTATAACCTTCTTCTGCTGCATAAAGGCAAGTCCGCTTAAGCCCACAAGGTAAGCCGAAGTCTTAAAGATAAACTCACGCTTTTTTGTGTCGGTTTCTTTTAATTCTACAGTCTCTTTTTCTTTTGAGGGTTTTTCATATGTGAGGCCCTCGCTCGGGCAGACGTTAAAGCAGTTAAAGCAGCTTACGCATCTTGAGAAATCGACTGAGCGGGTCTT
>JBLMYS010000007.1:0-9038 GCA_050258415.1 Acidobacteriota bacterium
GGCAGCACAGAAGCACAGCGTGAGCTTCCTCTATGAGACTAACGTTGGCGCGGGGCTCCCGGTTATCAGCACTTTGCACGTCCTGGTTTTCTCAGGCGATAAGGTCCACTAGATTGAAGGCGTCCTGAGCGGAACCTTAAGCTACATCTTTAACGTATTTGACGGCACGGGCTCGTTCTCCTCAATTGTACTCGATGCCAGAAAGAAAGGCTACACGGAGCCTGACCCGAGGGAGGACTTAAACGGCCTTGACGTGGCACGCAAGCTTCTAATCCTTGTGCGCGAATCGGGCTACAAACTGGAACTTGAAGATATAGAAGTTGAAAACCTTATACCTGAAGAACTGCGCGGGGATATAAGCCAGGATGAATTCCTTGAGAAACTCAGCTGCTACGACTCTTTCTATGAGAAAAAAAGAAGCAACGCTGCAAAGGAGGGGAAACTCCTGCGCTATATAGCTTCTTATAAAGATGGGAAGGCGGAAATAAAACTTACCGCCGTTGACAGCCATCATCCTTTTTATTCACTGACCTCGAACGACAATATTATTGCATTTACAACCGTATACTACAATGAGCGCCCGGTTGTTATTCAGGGCCCGGGTGCCGGCGCTGTTGTTACTTCAGGTGGTGTTTTTGCAGATATTGTCAGAATTGCAAATTATCTCTTTAACAGATAAAATGATTTGAATGGAGAATGTATGAAAAAAGAGGTCAGGGTTTTTGCTCCCGCTTCAGTCTCGAACGTAGCCTGCGGCTTTGATGTAATGGGTTTCGCAATTGACTATCCGGGTGACGAGGTCGTCTTAAGGCTTACGGATAAGCCCGGAGTGAGAATTGTTAAAATTACAGGTGACGGAGGAAAGCTTCCTTTGAACCCCGAGGAGAACACAGCCGGGGCGCCGGTGATTGCAATGCGAGATTATGCGCAGTACACAGGGGGAATTGAAATTGAGGTCAATAAGAAAATGCCTCTTGGAAGCGGTTTGGGCTCAAGCGCCGCAAGCGCAGTTGCCGCGGCATTTGCCGCCAATAAGCTCCTGGAACTGAATCTCTCTAAAGACATGCTCCTGGACTTTGCAATTATGGGAGAAAAAATTGCAAGCGGGGCAGTGCATGCAGACAATGTGGCCCCAAGCCTTTACGGAGGCTTTATTCTAATAAGAGGCTATAATCCGCCGGACATAGTTGAAATACCGGTACCTGAAAATCTCTTCTGCACTGTTCTTCACCCCGGTATTGAGATCAATACAAAAGAGTCGCGCAGGCTCCTGCCGAAGCAGGTGACACTTGAAGACGCAAAAACGCAGTGGGGCAATACAGCGGGGCTTATTGCAGGCCTTATGAAAAGTGACTTTGGGCTTATCTCACGCTCACTTAAGGATGTAATAATTGAACCTGCAAGAAAGTCCACCATACCCTGCTATGAGTATATAAAGCAGGCGGCGCTCGATGCCGGAGCCCTGGGGTGCAATATTTCAGGAAGCGGGCCTTCCATATTTGCATTTGCAGATTCACTGGCCAAAGCGAACTTCGTGGGAGAAAAAATGCGCCTGGCGCTGGACAAAAATATAGAAAGCGAAATTTATGTTTCCCGGATCAACAGGCGGGGGCCTGTTGTAATTGAATCGAAATAGTTTTAAGTAAGGTAAGAAAATGCAGTTCTACAGCACAAAAGATAAAAGCCTCAGGGTATCATTAAAAGAAGCGGTGCTCCAGGGTATTGCTTCCGACGGCGGGCTCTTTATGCCGGAATTTATTCCTCCTTTAAGCGGGGGCTTTATTAAGAGTCTTTCCGGTATGTCATTCCAGGAAATCGCCTATGAGATAGCATCGCATTTTGTTGAAAATGAAATTCCCCAGAGTGACCTAAAAAGGATTGCCGGAGACGCATTTAACTTCCCTGTTGTTGTAAAATCTTTATCTGATAATCTGGCCGTACTTGAACTCTTCCATGGTCCTACGCTTGCATTCAAGGATTTTGGCGCAAGGTTTACTTCAAGACTGATGTCATACTTCCTGCAGGGAGAAAAAAAGGAAATAACAATTCTTGTTGCTACAAGCGGGGACACGGGAAGCGCAGTTGCAAACGGGTTTTATAATACTGAAGGAATTAAGGTTGTGCTCCTTTATCCTTCGGGCAAGGTAAGTAATATTCAGGAGCATCAGCTTACAACTATCGGCGGCAACGTTACGGCTTTGGAAGTTGAAGGCACTTTTGACGACTGCCAGAGGCTTGTTAAAGAAGCCTTTATGGATCGGGATCTAAGTGAAAGAGTAAACTTAAGCTCCGCGAATTCCATCAACTTTGCAAGGCTTCTTCCGCAGAGCTTTTATTATGTTTATGCGTGGTCAAAGTTAAAGACAAAGGACAATGAAATTATTTTTTCCGTTCCGAGCGGAAACCTTGGCAACCTGACGGCAGGACTAATGGCCTCAGAGATGGGGCTGCCGGTAAAAAGGTTTATCGGGGCTGTAAATCAGAATTCAGTTTTATCGGATTACATTTCAAGCGGGAAGCTTACAATCAGGCCCTCGGTCCAGACCATATCAAATGCCATGGATGTAGGCAACCCGAGCAACATTGCGAGGATATTTGATTTATATAAGGATTCTTACGAAGAGATAAAAAAAGTCATCTTCAGCACCAGCATAAGCGATGAAAGGACAAAGAAGGCAATAGCTGAAGTCTATGAATACTTCTCATATATTATTGATCCACATGGTGCTGTAGCCTATGAGGCTTTAATGGAATACCCGGAGAATTTGAGAGGGAATGCCGTATCTGTAATACTTGAAACCGCGCATCCGGCAAAGTTTCCTGAGGTAATTGAAGAGGCAATAAAAGTAAAAGTGGAGACTCCGGAGCGCCTGATGGACGCAATGAATAAAAAGAAGGAGGCTGTTAAAATAAGCCACAGCTATTCAGATCTGAAATCATATCTTTTGTCAAAGCAATAAAAAAATGGCGCTCAATAAAGCGCCATTTTTTTTAGAAAAGTTTTCAGTCCATTATAACTTCAGTTCTCTTAGCTTCGGAGCTAGCTTTCTTACGCTTGCCACAACGGCCAGGGTCATGCTGCCGCCGAAGATCACCGAGGGGATAAGCCCAAGGAGCTTTGCCGCAAGTCCCGACTCAAAAGACCCAAGTTCATTTGATGAGCCGATAAAAATTCCGTTTACGGCAGAAACCCTTCCACGCATATCATCAGGCGTATAAAGCTGGATGATTGTTGCCCTTACTACAACGCTTACGTTATCAAACATACCGCTTAAAAGAAGTATGAAAAGTGACAGGTAAAAGTTCTTTGAAAGGGCAAAAGATATAATGCAGAGCCCAAAACCGAAGACGGCAAAAAGCAGGTTACGCCCGGCTTTCTTAAAAGGGGGATAGTGCGCCTGGATGATGGACATTGTAATTGCGCCTAAGGCAGGTGCGGCCCTCAAAAATCCAAGCCCTTTGGCACCTGTGTGCAGCACCTGGTCGGCAAAGATTGGAAGGACAGAAACCGCGCCGCCGAAGAAGACCGCAAACATATCGAGGCTTAATGCGCTTAAGACCATCTGGTGGCCGAAGACAAATTTAAGTCCCGATGACAGGCTCTCCCATACGTTTTCATTTCTCGTGCGTTCAGGCATCGGTTTTTTCTTGACCAGGACAAAAAATATCCAGCCTATGGCAGAGAAGAAGACGACAGTTGTATAGGCCGAGCCCACGCCGAAAAACCCGTAGATGAGTCCTCCGATTGCGGGTCCTGCGACCTCAGCCACCTGCCAGGAGACGCTGTTCCAGGTGGATGCGTTGCCCAGGAGTTCTCTTGGTATCAGCTGAGCCATAAAGGCGAACTGTGCCGGCGACATGAAGCCGCGGGCAAGACCGGTAATAAAAATTATGAGGTATATAGGCATGGCGCCATATGAAGCCAGAACCGGGTGCATCTGCGTTGAAATGAATAGGAGCGCCGCGGCACAGATAAAATAGACAAGTCCCGAATAAACAATAATTTTCTTGCGGTTGACAATGTCCGCCACGTGTCCTGCAAAAAGTGTCACACAAAGGAACGGCACCACCTCGGCAATTCCGATCATTCCAAGCGAAAGCGCGTCGTGCGTAAGGGCGTAGACCTGCCAGCCAACAACCACCGACTGCATCTGAATTGCCAGAGTAAGTATAAACCTGGCGACAATGAACCATCTGAAATCTTTTAATCTAAGTGACGCGTATGCGTCGTTTGAATTTAAGTTATATTCCACTAATCGTTCTATTCCATTTAATCAAAAAAATGTGCCCCCAAACCTACGTCAAAAATAAATCTTTTACAATTTCCAAATTTAGGAACGAATGAGTTTTATTTGGTCCTTATGCCAGCTGGCAGATGAGGTTGTTTTATTGGAATATTCGCCTTATTTTCAGGGCAAATATAAAATAGAAAACTTATATGGAGCAGGCGGCATAAAATGAGAAGATTATCATTTGCAGCAATACTGGCCCTGGTATTTATTTTTGCCGGGTGCGCGGCGCATACGAGCCTGGAACCGCTGGGGCGGGGCAACGTGAACGCAAACTTAAGCCTTGGAGGCCCCATTGTTGCAGCATTCAATACGCGCATACCGATACCATATGCCACACTTGGCATGTCTTACGGCTTAAATGACAAAATGAATATTGATGGAAACCTCCACCTTACAAGCCTTCCTTACAGAATTTTCGGCCTGGAACTGGGTGCCTCGTACTTCCCGCTCTTAAATGACGGACTTATTCCAACCTTTGGAATTCATCCTGAGGTTTTAACTTTTATCAGCATGAAGCCGGATGTTGAAAGCCGCATGCGCCTCTATCCTTCGCTTTCCGCCTCCGCCGCCTGGCACCTGGGAAGTGACCTCATATATACGGGACTGGACTACACTTTACCACTTACAACTTCTGATTACGATAGTGACGCTCCGAAGTTTGTCCTCTCTCCATTTGCCGGATACAGGACTGACCTCGGGAAAAATCTCCGCCTTACAGCCGAGCTCAAGTGGCAGGGCGTAAACGTAAGGTCAAACCAGCTGGCGGCCGACTACATAAAGCCCGGAGGGCATGGCGCCGTTGGAATTCTGTTTGCACTTGAGAGGAGCTTCTAAAATGAAAAAAATAGTTTTAATCTTATCTCTTTTTATTGTATTAGCCGCACAGGGCTGCGATATGGACAGCTTCCTTTTTAATGACAAGAAGATTTCATCCTACAAGCTTCCCGGAAACAACATTCCGGACTCACTCATTAAGCAGGTAACGTTCAAAAGCGGCGGAAACACGCTCTACGGGTACTGGGTTAAGGGTGGAAATTTCTTTGAGCGTTATACTGTCCTTTACTGCCATGGAAATAAGGATAATATAGATAATTACTGGGACAGGGTAATGTATCTGCATCAGCTCGGGGTTAACGTCTTTATCTTTGACTACAGGGGCTTTGGAATGTCTGAAGGCACCTCTTCCGAAGAAGGAATACATGAGGATGCCAAAGCGGCATGGAATTTTATTAATACAAATTATGGCGTGGACCCCGGATTACTCTTCCTCTACGGATACTCGCTTGGCAATGTAGCCTCAATCTATCTTGCCGCTGAAGTGGTGAGCCCGGGAAAGCTCATTGCCGAATGCCCCTTTGCCTCTGCAAATTCACTTACGCAGGGAAGCCTCGTGCTGGATATCCCCTCCGGGTGGCTTACAAAAGGAAATTTTAATAATGCCGAGGAAATAAAGAAAATCACAACCCCACTTCTGCTCCTTCACGGGAGTGACGACGACTTTGTGCGCTTCCGCGATAACGGCAAGGTTGTTTTCGATAACGCGCCGGAGCCCAAAACTCTTATTGTGGTACCGGGAGCAGTACATACTAATATCCCTGAAAAGATGGGGATCAGTGAGTACCTTGGAACTATTAAAGTATTTTTAGAGCTCCATGGGAATTATTAATTGTGCGACTGTTGGTTATAAGTCCTATCACACTTATTTTTGCTTTGCGGAACTATTTACACTTTACAATACAGGGAGATAAATGAAAAACCAATTCAGATTGAATAGGCTTATACTTACTTCAGCCTTATTCCTATTCATTACCGTTGGAGGCCTTCGTGCCCAGGCCACCTTCGAAGAGGACACAGTAAAGGCACAGAAATACGATACAGGCAAAATGTGGGCCTTTGAGTTTCCACCTTTTGATTACCTGAAACAGGTCTATAACTTTAACGCTTCTCAGGAATGGTTTGATGACGTGAGATTGTCAGCCCTCCGCATCCCCGGCTGCACGGCGTCTTTTGTTTCTGAAGACGGCCTTGTTATGACAAATAACCACTGCGCACGCGGAATAAGAAGACAGGTCCAGAAAGATGGCGAAGACCTCGCCAATACGGCCTTCATTGCAAGAACGCTTGAAGAGGAAAGGAAAATCCCTAACTATTCGGCAGAACAGTTAATCTATCTTAAGGACGTGACTAAAGATGTCCAGTCTGCAATCAGTTCAGGCAAGACTGAAAAAGAAAAGATCGCATTAAGAGATGCAAAGCTTAAGGAGTTAAAAGACCAGTACGAAAAAGAAACAAAGCTTAAGTGCGACGTAGTTTCCTACTACAACGGAAGCCTCTTCTTTGTCCAGGGCTTTAAGACATATAATGACGTAAGACTCGTCTTCCAGCCGGAGGAAAATATAGCATACTTCGGAGGTGACCCGGATAACTTTACATATCCGAGATACAACCTTGACTGCACTTTCCTCAGGATCTACGGCGAGGACGGAAAGCCGATAAAGACTGAACACTTCTTCAAGTGGAGCGCAAACGGCGCACAGCCGGGAGAACTCGTTTTTACAGTCGGCAACCCCGGTTCAACTAACCGCCTTAGAACGGTGGCGCAGCTTGAATACTTAAGAGACATTCAGTTTAGAAACAGCTCGTTTCTGGCCGACAACCTTTATAGCCGCCTTGATCAGCTTAAGAGCATTAACCCGCAGCAGGCCTCTGAATATGAAACTCTCAGACTTGCTTTCAGTAACGGGCAGAAAAATATCTCAAATACATATAAGGCCCTAAACGATCCTTATCTTATGGCCCGCAAGAAAGATTTTGAAAAACGCGCCCGTGAATTCGTTGCCTCAGACCCAGAACTGGAAAAGCAGTACGGACACGTTTGGAAAACAATCGAAACAACACGCGGAGAGTTAAGAGGCATTGATACAAAACTTGCTGCTCTTACAACAAACCCGACCTACTTCTCACGCTATCTTACAATTGCAAACGCCCTTGTAACACAGGCAAAACAGAGCGCTCTTCCTGAAGACCAGAAAGATCCTGAAACAAAGACCGAGCGCTACCAGCAGATGCTGAAGAATATTTATCCTGATAACTTTGACCCTATCTTAGAGCAGGCAAAGCTTGAAATCAATATCGACTACATTATAATGAACCTGGGTAAGGATCATCCCTGGGTTAAAAAGTTCTTTAGTGGATCTTCGAGCAAAGAGATAGCTCAGAACCTGATCGCAAAATCGGCCTTTAAGGATAAGCAGACTGTTATGGCTCTTTTCCAGAAAACGCCTGAAGAAATCCTTTCTCTTAATGATCCTTTTATCAGCTACTATGCTGAGACTTATGGTGATTTGGTGAAACTGAAAAAAGAGCAGAAGGAAACTCTGGACACTGAAAACATTGCATTTGGACTCTTAGGCCAGATAATCTATAAGATGTACGGTACCTCAGTTACTCCGGATGCAAACAGGACTCTAAGGCTAAGCGACGGCCTCTTAAAAGGCTATAACTATAACGGAACAACGGCCCAGGTTAAAACAACTTTCTTCGGCCTTTACGACAAGTATTTCGGCTTTGAAGGAAAGTATCCATTTAACCTTCCTTCAAGATGGCAGAATGTTCCGAAAGACCTGGATCTGAATACGCCATTTAATTTTATCTCAACAAATGACATCGTTGGCGGTAACTCGGGCAGCGCTGTTATAAACAAAAATGCAGAAGTTATAGGCCTGGCATTCGACGGAAACATCGAAAGCCTGCAGGGCAACTTTATTTACCTGCCGACCTATAACAGGACTGTAGCCGTAGATTCCAAGGGAATGTATGAGGCTATAAAGAAGGTCTATAAAAACGACCGCCTGGCAGACGAGTTAAAAGAAGGAAAGATCCAATAACATTTTATTCAGGAGCTGTCTTTTAATGGGGCAGCTCCTGAAGAATATCATCCTGAAAAATTTCATCCTTAGCCTCTGATAATCCCATCCTATCCTCAAAATTTTTGGCAGCCATTTAGAATTTCTTTTGATCATAAAATTAATCATAATAATTATTATGATTAATATGCGAATTCTCTAAAGGAGAGGCTTTTAATGAGTACAGTTGCTTATATAATAGTTAATGTGCTTCTCGTTGCAGGCTTTATCAAGCTGATGTCGAAGAAGGACTATCTGACCTACCTTTTTAACGGCAGATGGTGGCTTACCTGGATAGCCGTGGGGATTATAACCCTCATGGACGAATTGACATCTATCTACTATGCTCCTTTTGAAGCATTCCGCTTTATCGGGATAAAGGCGATTGTCTATATTGCACTTACATCAATTCTTATCCGTTTCCTCTCAACCAGGATGGTGGAAATATCTGAAATTCTTGAGGTAAATAATATAAAAGGGGGAGGGGTCTATTCTTTTTCATACCTCGTTCTGGGCCCGAGCTTTTCTTTTATTGCCATCTCTTCAATTATTGTGGATTACGTCCTTACGGCAACAATCTCAACCGTCAGCGCCGTTGAAAACGGAACCTCTTTTCTTGCAATGGGGCCAGAATTAAAGTATATACTTAAATTCGGGGTCATCTGGGCAATAACAGGACTTAACATAGTGGGACTTAAGGAAAACGCAAAGTTTACCTTCCTGATATTTGTCTTTGCCGCATTCGTGCTGATGAATCTTATTGTGGGGGGTGCCGTTAACCTGAGTCCCAATACAGTAGGAAGAGTAGGGGAGAGCTTCCGGGATTTCTGGAGTGACTTAA
>JBLMYS010000008.1:0-3518 GCA_050258415.1 Acidobacteriota bacterium
CACATAAAATATTGCAAAAAGAGGAATAAAATAATGCTGACTGTTAAAGATCTCTATGCATCAATTGAAGGAAAAGAAATCTTAAAGGGTATAAACTTAAAAGTCAATCCGGGTGAAGTCCACGCCATAATGGGCCCTAACGGTTCGGGAAAAAGCACGCTGGCAAGCATAATTGCAGGGCGCGAAGGCTACACGGTAACAGGCGGAAGCGTGACGTTTGAAGGCAAGGATCTTCTTTCCATGCCGCCTGAGGACAGGGCAAGGGAAGGAATATTCCTGGCATTTCAGTATCCCGTTGAAATACCAGGCATAAGTAATGCAACATTTCTTAAGACCGCGGTAAATGAAATCCGCAAATACAAAGGCTTAGAAGAACTTGATGCAATGGAGTTCCTTTCACTCATAAGAGAGAAGATGAAAGTAGTGGGAATGGATCAGACACTCTTCAGCCGCCCGGTAAACCAGGGCTTCTCAGGAGGTGAGAAGAAAAGAAACGAAATCTTCCAGCTTGCTGTTCTGGATCCAAAGCTTGCAATTTTAGACGAGACCGATTCAGGCTTGGACATAGACGCACTTAAGATTGTGGCAAACGGGGTGAATGTTTTCAAAGAGCAGAGCAAGGAAAAAGCTGTTGTTGTAGTTACTCATTATCAGAGATTGCTAGACTATATTGTTCCTGACTACGTGCACGTTCTTTACAACGGACGCATTGTTAAGTCTGGTACCAAGGAACTCGCACTCGAACTTGAAGCCAAAGGCTACGACTGGATCAAAGAGGAAAACAACATTCCGGCATCTACGAAATAAGAGGAGAATTTATTCTGACATGGCAGAAACTATAGAAAAAACAGATTTAAGGGATTACTACTATTCACACTTCGAAACTTTCGAAGGTTCGCTTAACGGCCTTAAAGGGACCAGCCTGCACAGTGAACGCAGGCGGGCAATGGCGCAGTTCATGGAAACAGGCTTTCCCTCGACGGACAATGAAGACTGGAAGTACACCAATACGGCTCCAATACTGAAGCACACATTTCTCCCGGCACATTTAGCAGGGGATAGAGAGCTTACAAAAGACACGGTGGAAAAGTATTTAATAAAAGATCTGCCGGTTAATTTATTCGTCTTTGTAAACGGCAGGATGGCAGAGGCATTTTCAGAAAGACAAAAAGGCGCAGAAAATCTTCAGGCTGAAAATCTATCCTCAGCGATAAGTAATAATTCTGATGTGATTACCGGATATTTATCTGAGCCTGCAAACGGATTCAATGCATTAAATAAGGCTTTCTTAAATGACGGCGCTGTAATAAGAATTCCTGAAAATTTAATTCTTAGTGATCCCATTCACCTCATGTTCCTATCCGGAAGTGAGAGTGAGGAAGTTCTCATTCAGCCCCGGGTATTTATAATTGCAGGCAAAAACAGTCAGGTAAAAGTTATTGAAAGTCACCACAGCATTACAGACAAGGCGTATCTTTTTAATTCAGTTACAGAAGTCGTCCTGGAGGAAAATGCTGTAGTAAATTATTATAAGATGCAGAACGAATCGGATGAAGCATTCCATATAAGCCGTCTGCAGGTAAGGCAGGAAAGGACGAGCACGTTTCATTCGTTTGCCGTTACATACGGGGGAGGTCTCGTAAGAAACGACCTCAATTCCATACTTGGCGGCGAGTATGCCGAAGTAAACCTTAACGGGCTTTATCTTGCCGAAGGCAAGCGCCACATTGATAATCATACGGTTATTGATCACGCAGTCCCGCACTGCAACAGTAATGAGATTTATAAGGGGATATTAGACGGCAAGGGGCGCGGAGTTTTTAACGGCAAGGTAATAGTAAGAAAAGACGCCCAGAAGACACAGGCGTATCAGTCGAATAAAAACCTTCTACTGTCGAGGACGGCAAAAATAGATACAAAGCCGCAGCTTGAAATCTTTGCTGATGACGTAAAATGCAGCCACGGTGCAACCGTGGGGCAGCTTAATGAAGAAGCACTTTTTTATCTGCAGTCGAGGGGCGTGGGAATTGAGAAGGCCCAGTCGATTTTAATAAACGCTTTTGCAAGCGACGTTATAGACTTAATTAATATTGAACAATTAAAAGAAACCGTTAACAGCCAGATACTCGAAAAGCTGCACAAGGTTTCTTAAGTAAAAATTAAAAAGAAGATGAATAATCCAATGTACCAGACAACAGTACAAAAGAGTGAAAAGACGGGTGCCGCCTTTGACGTTGAAAGAGTAAGGCAGGATTTTCCGATTCTCCACAGGCTGGTTAACGGCAAGCCGCTAGTTTATCTGGATAATGCCGCTACGACCCAGAAACCGTATTCTGTCATAGATACCGTACGCGACTATTATACAATGTTAAATTCCAACGTTCACCGCGGTGTGCATTATTTAAGCGAGCAGTCAACGCTTGCCTACGAAGATGCAAGGCTTAAGATAAAGGAATTCTTAAATGCAATCAGCGCCTGCGAGATTGTTTTCACCAGGGGTGCAACTGAAGCAATTAACCTTGTTGCATGGACTTACGGCCGCACTCATATTGCAGAGGGTGACGAGATAATAATTTCCGCAATGGAGCATCATGCCAACATTGTGCCGTGGCAGCTTTTGTGCGAAGAGAAAAAAGCAAAACTGAGGGTAATACCTATTACCGACGAGGGTGAACTTATCATGGAGGAATATGATAAGCTCTTAAACGAGAGGACAAAGTTTGTTTCAATCGTTCAGATTTCAAACTCTCTTGGCACCGTAAATCCGATAAGGGAGATTATACAAAAAGCCCATGCAAGGAATATCCCCGTGCTTGTAGACGGAGCTCAGGGTGTAGCCCACGTCAAGGTTGACGTTCAGGAACTGGGCTGTGATTTCTACGTCTTCTCGGGGCACAAACTTTTTGGTCCTACAGGAATCGGAATTCTCTACGGCAAAGCAGAGCTCCTGCAGGATATGCCGCCATATCAGACAGGAGGCGACATGATACGCTCGGTGACATTTGAGAAAACAATCTTCAATGATATACCGAACAAGTTTGAGGCTGGAACGCCAAACATTGCAGGAGCCATTGGCCTTGGTGCAGCAATCGACTACATGAAATACCTTAAGATGGATGAAGTTGCAAAGCATGAAAAAGAGCTCCTTAACTATGCAACTGAAAAGATAAGTGAAATTGACGGCGTGCATTTAATTGGAACGGCAAAGAATAAGGCTTCACTGATATCATTTGTGATGGATAATGTGCACCCGCATGATATAGGAACCATACTCGACAGTGAAGGCATTGCCATCAGAACAGGGCATCACTGTTGCCAGCCCGTAATGCAGAGGTTCTGCATACCCGCAACAGCAAGGGCCTCATTTGCCTTCTACAACACTAAAAGTGAAATCGACAAATTAGTTTACGGAATACAAAAAGTAATCAGGGTATTTGGATAATGTCAGAATTAAGTGATCTTTACCAGGAAGTAATTCTGGACCATAACAGGAGTCCAAGAAACTACCGCAAATGTGA
>JBLMYS010000009.1:0-5169 GCA_050258415.1 Acidobacteriota bacterium
TCCATTATAAAATCCCATAACTGCAGCCACGTAATCGCTAAGGCAACAAGCGCAATGCGCCTTGCCTCAAACAGCCAGGATATTATCTCCATGGTTCATGATAAGTACGGAATAGATATTAAAGTCATAAGTGGCGATGAAGAAGCAAGGCTTTCTTTCCTTGGCGCCACCTCGGCCGTAGAGGCTGAAAAATATGTCGTTATTGACGTGGGAGGTGGAAGTACAGAAATTGTTTACGGCGACAGGAATAATATCCTCTTCAGCAAAAGCTTCTTAGGCGGCGTTGTGAGCTTTACAGAAAATTGCGTTAAACACGATCCGCCACTAAGGGAGGATACTGAAGAACTCAACCGGGCAATTCATGAAAGATTCCTGGAA
The DNA here is from genome assembly GCA_050258415.1 of Acidobacteriota bacterium. Taxonomy (GTDB): domain Bacteria; phylum Bacteroidota; class Ignavibacteria; order Ignavibacteriales; family SURF-24; genus JAAXKN01. The sequence goes on from JBLMYS010000009.1 coordinate 379, forward strand.
CTTAAAAGTAAATTCCCCAAAGGGTTTTCTGTTGTTGCCGTTGCAGGCACCCCGACCTCACTCTCCTGCGTTAAACAGCATCTTCAGCACTATGATGAAGATAAGGTTGAAAACTCAGTCTTGACTCTTGAGGATATAAATCGCCTTGCAGAAGAGTTCTCAAAAGTGCCAAGTAAAGAAATCCTTGAACAGTATCCCGAAATAATGAAAGGACGCGAGGACGTAATCTATTCAGGAACACTCATCCTTAAGAATATACTGGAACTCCTGCCCGCAGAGGGCCTTATAGTCTCGGGGCGCGGTATCCGCTACGGCGCGGTAATAGATTTCCAAAAAAATCTTTAGACCAAAAAGAACAGGATCCCTTAAAGGATCCTGTTCTGTATAATCGTGTCGTGAAGCTCTTCTGAGGCTTTGAGGTAATCAAGCGTATAATGAAGCCCGCGGCTTTCTTTCCTCGTCTTGGCCGACTTTATTATCATGTGCGAACAAGTGATAAGGTCCCTTAATTCTAGAATCGATTCAAATACCCTGGTCTTCTTGTACATGTCCTCAATTTCAAGGTAAAGGTTGTGAATGCGGTGGAAAGCCCTGTCCAGCCTGAGGTTCGATCTTACAATTCCAACGTAATCCCACATCACCTGTTTAACTTCTTTAATGCTGTGCGTAATCATTACCATTTCATCATTGGTAAGCGTGCCTGAATCGTCCCACAAAGGAATCTGCGGTAACTTTGAAGTCTCACGTCCTATAGTGGCATTCATATCCATTGCAGCCCTGAATGAGAATACCAGTGCTTCCAGCAAAGAGTTGCTTGCAAGACGGTTTGCCCCGTGCACACCTGTCATCGACACTTCACCGCATGCGTAAAGGTTCTTTAATGATGCTCTTCCGCACGTATCCACCACAACGCCTCCGCATGCATAATGCGCAGCCGGAACAACAGGAATATAATCCTTTGAAATGTCTATCCCTGCCTCAAGACAGTTTTTATAGATGTGCGGAAAATGCTCAATTATCTGCTCCTTATTCTTATGCGTGATATCCAGATAGACATGCTCGTCGCCCCTCTTTTTAAGCTCATTGTCAATTGCGCGCGCTACAATGTCGCGCGGGGCAAGCTCTTTTCTCGGGTCGTATTTATGCATGAACTCCTGCCCGTCTTTTGTCCTCAGAATCCCACCGAAGCCCCTTACGGCCTCAGAAATAAGGAAGGCAGGCTTTGAGACGTTGGCGTAGTCCGATGACGAGTAAAAAGAAGTGGGATGGAACTGTATAAACTCCATATTGCCCATCTTGGCGCCTGCGCGGTAGGCAATTGCAAAGCCGTCGCCGGTTGCAATAAGAGGGTTCGTCGTGTGCAGGTAAACCTGCCCCAGGCCGCCAGTAGCAAGGAGTGTCTTCTGCGCTGTAATAGTTTTCACTTCCCTCTTCTTAACATCCAGCACATATGCGCCCCAGCAGTGACGGTTTTTTATCTCCTGCTCTTTTAACTGGTAGACGTTGTGCTCAGTGATAAGATCAATGGCAATATGGTTTTCAAGCAGCGTAATATTCTTGCGCGAGGTGATGGCGTCTATAAGAGCACGTTCAACCTCGGCTCCCGTAAGGTCGGCCGCGTGCACAATCCTGTGCGCCGAGTGGCCGCCTTCTTTTGCAAGGTCCAGCTTGCCGTCTTTAAGCGTAAACCTGGCTCCTATATCAACAAGGTCATGAATTCTATTCGGACCTTCTGTAACCAGAATTTCAACGGCCTCTTTCTTGCAGAGGCCGGCTCCTGCAATAAGTGTGTCTTCAATATGCCTGTCGAATGAATCCTTTGAATCAATAACAGAAGCTATACCACCCTGTGCAAGGTTAGTGTTTGATTCGGCCTTGCTCTTTTTAGTAACTATAACAACACGGAACTGCTCGTCAACCTTAAGCGCCGCATAAAGCCCGGCAATTCCGCTACCAATAATCAGTACGTCTGTGTTTATTTCCATTATATAAAGTTCTTCTCTCTACTTGTTTTTTATCGCGTCTTTAAGAACGCTTAAATATAAATCTATGTCTTCTTTTGTCGCAATTAAAGGAGGCAGAATCCTTACAACGTTAACGTTTGTGGCGTTTGAAAGCACTTTCCTGTCCCTCATGGCTTTAACTACTGTGGAAGCCTCATACATAAGCTCCACGCCAAGCATATAGCCTTTGCCCCTTACATCCTTAATGTCGCCGGGCAATTCCTCTTTTAATTTATTAAGCTCGGCCTTAAAATAATTTCCATTCTCGTAAACCTTCTCCAGAAGCCCGTTTTCAAAAACCTCTTCTAAAACTACCTTGCCCGCGGCGCAGCTTACCGGGTTTCCGCCGAATGTTGTGCCGTGCTTGCCTGCGGTAAAAACATCCTTAAGCCTTTCGGTTGTAAGGAATGCCCCAAGTGGAAGCCCGCCTCCAATAGCCTTGGCAGTTACAATTACGTCCGGCTCCACGCCGTAATATTCATGCACAAACGCCTTGCCGCTGCGTCCGATTCCGTCCTGAATTGCGTCTTCAACAAATATAAAACCGTATTTATCTCTCAGCTCAACGACCTTGCGTATGAACTCTTCTGAAACCTCATTTATTCCGCCTTCACCCTGAATGAATTCGAATATAATGGCCGCGGTATCTTTTCCCGCCTTCTTTTCAAGATCCTTGACGTTATTAAATTCAATGTGGCCCACATTGGGTACAAGCGGCTCAAAACCCTTCTGGTATTTTTCCCTTGCCGTAAGCGTCATTGCGCCATAGGTTCTGCCGTGGAAAGAATTGGTAAGAGAAAATATTTTCTTCTCAGGACCCATCTTAAGCCTGACGAGCTTAATTGTTCCTTCAATAGCCTCGGTGCCGCTGTTGGCAAGAAAAGCGCGCGTCATTTTGGAATACTTCAAAAGCTTTTCTGTAAACTCCACCTGCACATCTGTAATGAAATTATTTGAGAGGTGACCAAACTTTCCAATCTGGCTGCATACGGCTTCAACAATTTTGGGATGAGCGTAGCCCAGTGCGTTAACAGCAAGCCCGGAGAAAAAATCCAGGTATCTGTCGCCTTTAGAATCGATAAGGTAAACGCCTTCGCCGCGCGTGACTTCAATTGGGATACGGCTATAGGTAGGTAAGAACAGCTCTTTTTCTTTTTCCAGTAATGTTTTCATGATATTTCTGCCATTTATTAATGGATAAATTACGATTGCAATGCCCATTAAAATAAATATAATGACAAGAAACATCAACCCGTTATGCGGGAATTCTCCTCATTGAATGGCTCACACCTGAATAGCCACTGAATTGCCACGAGCTTTAGCTCGTGGAAAACGGAATAAAAAATATTAGGGCTTTAGCCCCCGATCCTCCGTATCCCTAAAATCATCTAATAACTAAACGCCGCCGCAATCCCTAAAACTACACCAGCGGTAATAATGTTATATAAGAGCGTAACCAGGAACGAATACATCTTCGCTCTCGTAGCCGCATATACAGCCCAGAACCCTAAGACTAACGACCACAAGAACATTATCCCTTCCATCGCGGCCATCGTGTATGCCGGCGTGGGCTTTAGCAGAAATGGCGATGGGTTACTTGAGAATAGAAAACCACCGAATAAAACCAGCTCTACAGGAAATAAAAATACCAGAGCGAAAACGTGAGGAATCTGACTGTAAATGAAAAATGAAAAGTTGTCCTTGTACCTTGTATTTACCCTGAAGGCTTTTGTAAATGAAGTAAATAGTAACGAGAATAAGGCCGCAATTAATAATACGGCTCCAATTGAACTGAAGAAAACGGCAACAGCATGCGAAAACACCTGCGTCCCTTTGAACACAGGCTCCGATAAAATAAGGGCGTTGATAAAAAACTTGATGCCTATAAGGAATGATAAAAAGAAAATGAAATTTTTGTGCTCTGCGTGAATGATGTCTGAAAATGCTTTGACCGGCGATTCAATAAGCCCGCCAACGGTCTTCCAGAGATCTATGTTTACAACCCTGTCCCTTAAATATGCCCTGCAGTTTCCGCATATAAGGCTGAAATAGGGGTTTTCTCCGCTGCAGTTTTTACACGTAATAACGTTTTTCATGGTCTTCCTCTTACAAAAAAAAGTCTTTAACTTGGGACCGATTAATCGTTTAGACGCACAAGAGGCAAGGAAGGTTTAAGACTAAGGGCTAAAAATTCACGTGCACATTCAGCCTGGAGACTTTGGATACAGGATCCTCATCCACGCTGAAATCAAATAGCTGCGCGTCCACGTACGCATCCAGAAGGTTCAAAGCGTATGCTATTCCCATGTAGATGGCAAAAAGATCCCTCTGATCGCGGTAGAAATCCCTCACACGTTTATAGTTTTCAGCGTTCCCGCGCCTGAGACCTGCGAGGACCTCCTTATACTGCGTGGCGTAAGAGTGGTAATTGTTGTTCTGCCTTACCCACTCATAGCCGTAATAGCCCAGGAATCCCCATACTACAGGCACTTTCCAGTACGATTCGTTGTAGATCTGCCCGAGCCCCGGCAGTAAAGCGCTCCTTACTACGGCACCCAATGGGGACTTCTGCATCCTGTAGACAAGTGTATCTTTCTTGGCCGGAGTTGTGGCTTTCGACGTGTCTGCCGTCTGGCTATAGCCCGCGGCAGACATCAGCAAGAGAAGCAGGAATATTTTAATTATACATTTTGCCAATTATCTCAAACATCTCATATAAACGTTCAAGTTCATCCTTCGAATAGAAATCGATGACTATCTCACCAGTTCCATCCTGTTTTTGTTTGCA
>JBLMYS010000010.1:0-4759 GCA_050258415.1 Acidobacteriota bacterium
TTGATAGTTCATAATATCTGAGTGAAATGAGCAGCACCACAACAATACCGAGCCTGAGGAGAAAGAAAAACTGGTTAGGGACAATTTTACTGATGTAGTCCAGCATATCCAGGGGGAACCAGAGAACAAAAGCTCCGACAAGAATCGCCGCTATCCCCCACCTCATGGCAAGCTTAAGGAAGCGGGCTTCCTCGTTGCGGTTTTTAAACATCATGTAATAATAGCTTATAAGAGATCCTGAAAGCATAAAGCCGAGCCACGGGAATAAGGGGAAAAGAGATCCGTGCTGCTCATTAAAATAATTTGCCAGTGGAAGAGGCATGTACTGCGTAAAATCTATTTTATAGACCAGGGGCGCAAAAATAAATGAAGCGAGTGTTATTACCAAAAGTATGGCGTTATAAATAACGTCACTTTTTATAAAGAGCCTCAGTATAAACATTAAAAGAAGTCCAAAGGCGATGCAGTGCAATACGTCAACGCTTAAGAAAGGCAGAAGTTCTTCGGTTGAAGCCTTATGGAGCATCTTCTGAAGCGAAAGATAGGGAAGCCTGAGGGAATAGCCAACGAGCCATATTAAAACTATTCTTCCTAACTGCCGCCAGAAATCGAACTTATACTGCCTGAAGGCTTCTAGTTTTCTCTGGCTTGCAATTGTAAAGGCAAATCCTGAAATAAACAAGAACGAGGGCGCAACAAGCCCGTTAATAAAGGTAAGGTGCTTAAACCACTCCGAAGCCCTCAGCTCCGGCATAAGCATAGCGTTAAAGATATGGGTCTCGATCATGAATAAAAGAGCCCATCCCCTGTAAAGATCAATAAAGGCAAAACGTTTTTTTGTTGCGTCCATAAAAAAGGAAAATAGTTAAAGGAAAAATAAAGCAAGGGGAAACCCGAAAAGAGGGGAAGAAAGATTTTCCCTTAATTTAACGTCTGAATTATTTATTTTTGATTATCGCATATTTTCGCAAATGCAAAGATAAGGGGAGATGAGATATAATCATAGTGTTTTTTATTCTCCCCTCCCTGGCATAGTTCAAATTTCTTTTTAGGCAGTCTTCCCTGCCCCGATATTCAGGATCTGATAAAATATAAACGGAAAATTATGTATAACGAAACACTTAATGAATTACGCACTGAACTTGAGAACTGGAAAAGCCGGCAGGAAATGGACAAAAGCTCTGCCTGCAGGGTATTATCCCTGGCCGAAGAAATCCTTTCTTCCCCCGATAAAACAGGTATTGACGAGGCCTTCTGGCATAATTACCTCGACGTAACGCGCCACACGGCATTCTTAAAAAGTCTGGAGGAAAGGGCAGCGCGCTACCGCTGGGCAGATACGGCATTTAAGGCTATAGACATGTCGGACTATAACCTGAAGAAGCTTTTTGACCAGAGGGTGGAGACCCACCCCGAAAGGATCCTTTTTTCGGTAACCGAGGACAACAAGCTCACGGAATTCAGATACAGGTGGGTGCAGAAAAGAGCGCGCCAGATCGCCTCAGTCCTCTACGAAAAGGGTGAAGGAAGCCCGAGGGTGGCAATATTTTCTGAAAATACGCTTGAAAGCGCAAGCTGCGACATTGCATGCCTGCTTTATGATATTTTTGACACGCCGCTGAATATACATTTCAGCTCGGAGACGGTGGCGGACATTTTCAGCAGGACCAATATTAACGTTGCCGTTACGGATTCGGAGACAAGGCTTAGCCTCCTTTTAAGGGTGCGTGAAAAGCTGGGGCGGGATTTTAAGGTCATATATATTGGCTATGACAGGATAGACCCCGAACCCGGTGTTTATATAATGGAAAAGCTGATCTCGGAATTCGATCCTGCAAGAATTGACAGTGTGCTTTCAGGAAGGAAAATGCTCGGTCTTCACGAACCTGCAACGGTTCTTTTTACATCGGGCAGCACGGGGCAGGCAAAAGGCGTGGTCTTTACGATGTACAACCTTATTACAAAGCGTTTTGCCAGAGCCGCGGCTTTGCCTGAAGTGGGAGAAAAAGAGCTTCTGCTGTGCTATCTGCCGCTTTACCACACTTTTGGAAGATACCTGGAAATGATGGGGATGATATTCTGGGGAGGCACGTATGTTTTTGCGGGCAACCCTTCGGTTGAGACTCTTTTAAGCCTCATGCAGAAAGTAAACCCCACGGGAATTATAAGCATTCCGCTCAGGCTAGTGCAGATAAGAGATAAGTTTCTGCACCAGTCGGCAAAACCCATGGACAAGAAGCTCTTCCGGGAGCTGACGGGAAAAAACCTTCGCTGGGGGCTTTCGGCCGCGGGGTATCTGGATCCCAAGGTCTTCCAGTTCTTCCACGAGCACGGCGTCGAGCTCTGCTCCGGTTTCGGAATGACGGAGGCAACAGGCGGGATATGCATGACGCCTCCGGGAGAATACGTAAAGAATTCTGTCGGTATTCCTTTACCCGGCATTGAGATGCGCCTTAACACAAAAGGCGAGCTGGAGATCTCGGGGCACTATGTGGCAACATACCTTGACGACGATATTAAGGAGAAAAATGAGGGGTGGATGCCTACGGGCGACCTCTTTAAGATGGACAAGAACGGGCATTACCATATTGTTGACCGCATAAAGGATATTTATAAGAATATAAAGGGGCAGACGATTGCCCCGCGCCCGATTGAAAAGCTCTTTGACAATATACCAGGCTTCAAGAGGACTTTCCTCGTAGGCGACGGAATGGCTTACAATACACTTTTAATTGTGCCTGATACAAATGATGCCATCTTGCAGAAAGCCCTCTCCAAAAAGAAGCAGACAGATTACTTCCGCCCTATTATCGCTTCTGCCAACAGGGAGCTTGCCCCGTATGAGCGCATAGTTGACTTTACGATTCTTGACCGGGATTTTGAAGAGCAGAGAGGCGAGCTAACATCCAAGGGGAGCATGAAGAGAAAGGCTATTGAAAACAGCTTTGCCTCTGAGATCAGCAGGATGTACAGATACCCGAACGTCGATTTCAAAATTGACAGCCTTAAGGTTATAATCCCCCGCTGGGTCATAAGAGACCTTGGTATTACAGAGTACGATATGAAAAGCCAGCACGACGGGCTTTATAACAAACTGAATGATACAAGGCTTACAATAAAATTTAATCCGAAAACCGAAAGGATTCAGATAGGCGATTTTGAATACGTTGTTGCAGGCTCACAGGTGGACCTCGGGGTGTTTATAAGGCAGCCTATGCTATGGGCGGGCAACATCGCGCTTATTAACTTTGCCTTATGCAAGGACGGCTGGGATACGCCTTACGATAAAATTTCGCCGCAGGTTTTCCTAGCCTCTTCCTTAAGCAGGCTTTATGCGGGAAAGCTTCCCGTTATAAATAACAAAATACCGGAAGCAAAGTTAAAAGAGCTTAATGACACTGTTATTAAAAGCATATACGGGCGCGGGAGCGCGGCGCTTGAGGCTGTACAGAGCCTTGAGAAATCGATTCACACTGAAAGCCACAGGGTAACCTACCTCATCAGGCGGAGGCTTGAATCGCTTGCACTGCATCCCGATTTTGAGGTAAGGAGCTACGCCTACAGGATCCTTCTTTTTGACGAGCCGTGGCTGGACTACAGCAAATACCTGCCTGCGTTTATAAACTCGGGGCTTCCTTTTATAAACAAGAAAAGTATAGAGCAGATTTCCCAGGCGGATTTTGAACGCGGGCGCCTTGAGGCTTTAAGGCAGAGGCTGGAATCGTACCGCACAACGCTTGACTGGAATTCATCCCCGGTTATGATAACTCAGTTTAAGAGGATACTTGAGCTTCTGGTGCACTTTGCGCGCCACAACAGAAACTCATACGGGGCTGTAAGAGAGGAGCTGGTAAGCTGGATACTGCACAAGGAAGAGCCGCAGCTTTCCTCCTACGCGCAGGAGCTCTTTAATAAGCTCTCAGCCTGGTTTGAATCCACGTTTGAACTTTCAGCTTTTGAAGCCGAAGAGGAAAACTGGAAAGAAAGAGTGGTCTTCCAGGAAGACTTTACTCCCGAGGAGATTAAAAGGATTGAAAAAGTTATATTCTCTTCGACATTCCTGAAGGAATCGCTTCTTCTAATTTTTGAGGAAGACATATTTAATCTAAAGCAGGTTGCGCCTGAAGGGATATGGATTTCAAGAATTTTGTCGCCTCATAATTCTTTCCTTTACCGCATCAGCATCAACACTATTTACGACAAGCATTACGATCTGATGCTTCTGATAAAAGATGACATTACAAGGACCGCGGTGCGCGAGACAATTTACTGGATGATAAAGATCTCAGGATATCCCGGGGCTTCATCGGTAATGCCTAAGTTCGGAAATTTCCGCTCATCGATGGGTGCGGCATCACTGGCCTTTGTAAATGATCTTACCGTATGGGATAAGATAAGGGATTACTCGAGTGTAAGGGCAACGCAGCATTCATTTAAGAACGAGTACAGGTGGAAGGCGCTTTTTGTAAGGGCGTTCATTGCATTTCTTAAGGCATGGCAGAACTCGGGCTACGCACTTACGCCGGGCTCCATTACGCCCACAAACGTTGTTGTGCCGGAAGCCGATCTGAAGCTCAACTCGCGCATTCTTTCTCTTTCAGGATGGCAGCCCTATAAAAATACGCTTTCTATCATTCATCCTTTTATAAAGAACTTTTACCTGCAGACAATAGGCAACTATCCCTGGAACAAGGATGCAATTAAAATAGAATGGATGTTTGATGCGGCCGTTGAGGCCTTCAGCAAAAAAAGAGCGCTG
>JBLMYS010000011.1:0-5193 GCA_050258415.1 Acidobacteriota bacterium
TCGACCGCTGGACGAGCGAGGAAGCATATAAGAACTTCAAAGAACGCATGAAAACGGAAATTAAATCTATAGATGACCGCTGCAGCAGTCTTACAGACCATGAAGCCCCTCTGGGCGGATTTTTTATATGCCGCCCCTGACCGGGGCTCGGGGGATTTTTTGATTATGGTACCCGGGGTTTCGCGCCCACTCCGTGGGCTTGGCACCCCGGACTACAAATGTCTTCGCACCTGCGGTGCTTAGTAACTGCGTAATGCCGAATGCTCTCCTTTCATTAATTTTTGATTTTTTAAGAAAAGGGCAGAATACCTGAACAGAAGGTATTCTGCCCTTATTTTTTGGGGATTTTTACCATTTAATAATTTATCTTAAATATTAACGCCATTTGTTATAGCAGTTGAGACTTCCAGGAGGGGGAGAATGAATCATAAGAACGGATCAGTCTTCTTTACCGACAGCGAAAGAACAGGCAGCTACTCACTTAAAAACCAGTTTGATGAGCATATGGAATTTATGCTCGTTAAAGACAGAGTTACGGCAACCCCGCACGACATTTACTACGCGCTTTCCATGTCGGTGCGCGACCGCCTGGTCCGTAACTGGCTTAGAACACAGCAGATCTATAAGGAAAAAGACGTCAAGAAGGTCTACTACCTTTCCCTCGAATTCCTAATGGGAAGGCTTCTTGGAAATTCGCTGATAAATATGGGCTATTACGACGAATGCTTCCACATCCTCCGCGAAAACGGCTACTATCTTGAAGACATCAGGGAATCGGAAAATGAAATGGGGCTGGGTAACGGGGGCCTTGGGCGCCTGGCTGCCTGCTACCTGGACTCTATGGCAACGCTTGAGCTTCCAGCTTTCGGCTACGGCATCCGCTATGAATTCGGAATCTTTAAGCAGGAGATTCAAAACGGCTATCAGGTTGAACAGCCCGATAACTGGCTTAGCTACGGGAACCCCTGGGAAATCTTAAGGCGCGAGATCACCTTCCGCGTTAAGTTCTCAGGACGGGTCGTTACTTCAAAAGATAATGACGGCAACTTAAGGTTCGACTGGACAGATACAGAGGACGTATTTGCCGTGGCATACGACATTCCGGTGCCGGGCTATAAGACTCAAACTGTCAATAATCTCAGGCTCTGGCAGGCAAAGGCTACAAGTGAATTTAACTTCAAGGAATTCAACAGCGGCAACTACATGGCTGCCGTTGAAAGCAAGAACAAATCGGAAAATATATCAAAAGTCCTCTACCCTAACGACACCTTTGAAAGGGGAAGGTTCCTCAGGCTCCGCCAGGAATACTTTTTTGTCGCGGCAACTCTTCAGGACATAATCCGCAAATACAGAATTAACCACAAAACATTTAATAAATTTGCCGAAAAAACGGCAATCCAGTTAAACGACACCCACCCCGTCATTGCTATTCCGGAACTCATGCGCATTTTGATGGATGAGGAACACCTGGACTGGGATGAGGCCTGGGACATAACGGCCAGGACATTTTCCTACACAAACCACACCGTTGTACCGGAGGCTTTAGAGGAGTGGCCGGTTTCAATTTTTGAACAGCTATTGCCCCGCCACCTTCAGATAATTTATGAGATTAACTACCGCTTTCTCGAGTTTGCAAGGGACAGCTATACAAAAGATGAAGGTGTTATTGCCCGGCTTTCAATTATAGGAGAGAGGCCTGAGAAAGTGGTGCGCATGGCAAACCTCGCGATCGTGGGGTGCCACACGGTAAACGGTGTAGCCGAAATGCACACGGAGATCTTAAAAACCCGCATTTTCCCCGAGTTTAATGAGATTTTCCCGGGCAAGTTTATTAACATTACAAACGGCGTTACGCCAAGAAGATGGCTTAAAATAGCAAACCCTTATCTTTCACTCTTAATTGACGAGAAGGTAGGAAACGGATGGGCAAAAGACCTCAAACGCCTAAAGATACTGGAGAAATTCCTGGATGATGAGGAGTTTCTTGAAAACTGGAGACACGCAAAATGGCTGAGGAAAAGACTCCTCTCTGAACTGATTGAAAAAGAACACGGCATTAAGCCCGATGAAAACTCCATGTTCGACGTGCAGGTAAAGAGATTTCACGAGTATAAAAGACAGCTTCTGAATGTTCTTCACGTAATTACACTCTATAACAGGATGAAGGATAACCCGAAAGGGAACTTTGTGCCCAGAACCGTAATATTCTCGGGCAAGGCTGCCCCGGCATACAGTATGGCAAAGCTTATAATTAAGCTCATTAACTCCGTAGCCGATGTAATAAATAGTGACCCCGCCATAGGGAACAAATTAAAAGTATTTTTCCTTAAAAATTATTCAGTTACCCTTGCTCAGAAAATAATTCCGGCAGCTGACCTGTCTGAACAGATCTCAACAGCAGGCTTTGAGGCCTCGGGTACCGGAAACATGAAACTCGCCCTAAACGGGGCCCTTACAATCGGCACTCTGGACGGGGCAAACGTGGAGATTTTAGAGGAAGTAGGGGAGGATAACATTTTCATATTCGGGCTTACCTCGGAGGAGGTGCAGGAAAGAAAGCGCCAGGGCTATAACCCAAGAGCTTATTATGAAAAAAACCCAGAACTAAAAAGAGCAGTTGATATGATCCGTGATAATTATTTTAATCCGAAGGAGCCCGGAATCTTCAGCCCCATAGTTGAAAGCCTGATGAATGTGGATTATTATATGCTTTTTGCCGACTACGAGTCCTATATATTGGCTCAGGAGAATGCGGCAAAACTTTACTTAGATCAAAGGCAATGGACCAGAAAGTCTGTCCTGAATGCCGCAAGAATGGGAAGGTTTTCAAGCGACCGGGCAATTAAGGAGTACGCCCGCAATGTTTGGCATGTAAGCAGGGTAAAGGAGAAGATAAGCTGAAAGTTCTTCTTAGCTTTTCCATAATTTATTTTGCCTTGAATAGCTAAGGGGTTTTTGGGATATTTACACTTCAAATGCACCGGTTTGAATGGTCTCAGGCGGCATTTTATTTTTACTTTGTCTATCGAACTTTGTACATTAAACCTATATGAAATTTAGAATTCTCACATGTTTATTCTTCTTATTTACCGTGTACGCTACAGTACCGGCCCAGTTCAACGACCTATATAACCGTCTGCGCCTGGGGCAAAGCTATGAGCAGGCAGGAGACCTGCAGAAGGCAAAGGCTATCTACGAGGACCTCCTGAGGCAGCAGCCCGATAATTACCAGTTTTTTGACGCCCTGATTAAAGTTTACACACAGCTTAAAAACTACGACGAGGCAATCGGCATTATTGAAAAAAGGCTTCAGACGAATCCGCAGGACATAAATCTCTACGGCATGCTTGGAAGCACATATTATCTTAAAGGGGATGAAAAAAAGGGGAATGAGGTTTGGGACGAGGCCCTCAAGGTCCTGCCGGATAAACCGATGGCCTACAGGGTACTTGCAAATTACGCCGTTGAAAGAAGGGCTTTTGAAAAGGCGGCCGAGGTTCTAAAGAAAGGCAAGTCATTATCCCCCGATACCTATACATTCTCCTTTGACCTGGCTAATCTTTATTCCCTCATGATGAAATACAGGGAAGCCGCCGGGGAATACTGCTTCATCCTTTCAAAAGAACAGGATCAGATGAGCCTCGTTCAGGCACGCCTGGCTTCTTATATAAATAAACCGGATGCATTAAGCCAAACGATTGAGACCGTGGAAAAATGGGAGGGCGATCAGAAGGATAATATAAATTTCAACCTTCTTCTGGCCTGGCTTTATATGCAGAGCAACGATTACAGTAAAGCATACGATATTTATCTTCATATTGACAAATCGCACAGCAATTCAGGGGCCGAGATATTCAGCTTTGCACAAAAGGCGCTCCAGGAAGGGCACTTTGAGGAGGCTTCCAAAGCATACAGGAAAGTTTTCGAGACCTACCCCCACAGCCCTTTTGCGCCGAATGCAAAAATAGGATACGCAAAGACGCTTGAGGCCTCGCTGGATAATAAGTTTAATCTGAAAGATGTGAACTGGAAACCCTTCAGCAGTGTTAATACCCAAAACAGTTCCGAATATTCGGAAGCCATTCAGGCATATAAGGATTTGCTGAAGGATTACCAGGGAATGGAAGTTACAAATGAAGCCAATTTCAGGATCGGCGTAATAGAAATGGACCGCCTTAACGACCTCCAGGCCGCCGAAGGTTCTTTTAAGAAGGTTGTGGACTATTCAGTTATGTCGGGCTTTGCCCCCGAGGCATTTACCCGCCTGGCGGAGATTGAGGTCTTTAAGGGTAATCTTCAGCTTGCAGAGGATTATTACGCAAAGGTCTCCGAAAACCCGAGGGTCTCCAGCGCCGATAAGAACTTTGCCGAATATATGAGGGGCAGAATTGAGTTCTGGAACGGAAACTTCCAGCTGTCTTTACAAATATTACGCACGGTTGAAAGCAATCTTGAGGACAATCATACAAACGACGCAATCGAGCTTTCACTGCTTATAAATACGACGAAGCAGGACTCGATGAGCCTCGTGAACTTTGCAAAAGCCGACATGCTGACATTTAAGAAGCAGTTTAAGGAAGCTTCAGGCTTCTACCAGGATTTGTCGAAAAATGAAAATCTCCTTACGCTGCACGACCTGTCGGCTTTCCGCTATGCCGAGATGATTTTAGCCCAGGATAATCTGCCCATTGCAGTTGAACTGCTTAATGGTATAGCGCTTCAGGCCGAGAAAAATATTTACGCCGATCATGCCGTCTATCTTTTGGGGCAGATCTACCAGTACGGCATTAAAGATAATGCAAAAGCCATAGAGTCCTATGAGAATTTGCTTGCAAAATTCCCAAACTCCTTATATCTTGATGACGCCAGAGAAAATATTAGTAAACTGAAAAATAAACCGAGTGATAATTTATGAGTAAAAAAAATAACAACAAGTCTGTTAATTGTTCTTTCTGCGGCCGCGACGGAAGCGAAGTTTCCAGCATGGTTGCCGGCCCGGATGTTTATATATGTGATATATGCATTACAACGAGCGTGGATATTCTGAAAAATAATCTGGCCGATTATACCGTAAAGAAAAAAAACGACTATGTACTTACGCCTGAGATGATTAAAAAAAATCTGGATGAATATGTAGTTGACCAGGAAAGGGCAAAGAAAGTGCTTTCGGTTGCCGTTTATAACCATTATAAA
>JBLMYS010000012.1:0-5155 GCA_050258415.1 Acidobacteriota bacterium
CAGCTTTATTCACCTGAATCTTTTTATGTGTTAAAAGACTGGCTGATGATATTTAATTCACCTGAAGTTAATAATACAGAGTATTATCTGGATAAAGCCGGAGAGATACATCCCTCAATGAGGAGTTTTTTAGAAGAGCAGAATTTCTTGCGCGACTGGAAGAAGATTGTGGAGAATTCAAAAAGTGAAGTTCAGATCAGGCGTCAGAAGAAGCTCTGGTTTGATGGATTCCGGACGCTAAAACTTATTCATTACCTGAGGGATAACGCTTTTCCGCCGGTTAACATGTTTGATGCTCTGGATGAGATCTTTAGCCGCATGGAAATTCTTTTTAAGGCTGAAAGGGGAAAAGGATCAGTTCCGCCAATTGAAGTGCAGATTCAGTATCTGGAAAAACTCAGGGAAATTGCCTGAAAAACAGGGATCAAGTCGAAAGCAGGAGAGAGACTTATTTCAGTGCAAGCGATATTTTAAGGGCTCTGTCAATTTCAGCCATTAAAGTCTCTTCAAGAGTTCCTCTTTTTTTTACGATACGGGACTCTTTATCTACAGACCTGATTTGTCCACAGTCAACATAGCTGTCTTTCGTCAGTCCACCCTGGCCGGCAGATATAAATACCATTACCGGAAGTGGAGTGCGAATATGTTCTGCACCTGTAATGGCTGCAATAATTGTCATTGGACTGAACTGATTGCCCCGGTTATTCTGCACTACAACGCCCGGTCGTACTTTTCCTATTTCTGAACCAAGCACCGGGTCCAGATTAATATCGACTACATCACCCCTTGAGATATTAAGGTAATTCACGTTCAATATTCTCCCAGGCTTTCGCCTCGTTTTTGTAATACTGGTAATTAGCCTTATATCCCTCTATGAGCTGCTGATCCAGCTTTGCTTCTTCAGCGGCTTCAATTGCTTTTTGAATAGCATCCCTGGCGAAGTCACTCAAGGTTTGATGCTTCTCGTGAGCTGCATTTGCAACACGCTTTGACATGTCTTCAGGAATATAGAAACTGATTCTATGCCCCTTTATCCCAATTTTTCCCATTATTTTCTCCTAGTATTCTTTGATTACCGGCTCTATGGCCGTGCTAATACTGGCAGTCCGCACAACACCGGACACACAATTATGTGTATATTTCAGCACAATTTCAAGCACATTTTTTGTCGCAATCTTGACTCTAAGATCAATTCCTTTGGGCCTCCATCTACTTCCAAACATCCGCATTTTTTTGCCCCCGCATCCCTCTGTTATTTTAATAACTAATGAATTATTTTTGCCGAAGATTATGTTTATGCCGCTGAGGGGCCGCTGATTTTGAAACCGCAGTTTTGCATTCCGGTACGGGACTTCAGTAAAGATTTTATGTTTAACAGAAAGAGGGTTTTTAAGTCAATTGGATGGACACGCTCCATCTGCTGCTACTTTTATACTCTCAATAGATTTTTATTATAAAGGAGAAGATATGGATTATAACAGTGAAATTGTTTTACGTTCAACAAGATCGAAGTATTTCAGGTCTTTAATAAGTTCTTTAGCTTTTACCGCATTTGGTTTTAAGCTTGCCACAGATTCCCATTCCTCCATTGGCTGGGTCATCGCCATAGTTTTTGGGTTTGCCGCAATTGCCTCTTTAATTCCGGTTCTTCCGAACCAGTCGTACCTTAAGCTCGATAAATACGGTTTTACAATCCGCAGCATGTTTCAGACGGTTAAAGTGAGGTGGAATGAGGTTGAAAACTTTGAAGCCCGGAAGCGCTATAGTAAGAAAGCCGTTGTCTATTCATTTGGCAAGAAGAAACGTAATTTCGTGAATATTGAAAACCTTGTGGGCAAAAAAGAAGTGCTTCCGGATGTTTACGGCATGGATGCTCAGGCTCTTGTAGACCTCATGGAAAACTTCAGGATAAGATACAGTTATCCGCGCCTGGTTATGCGTGAAGAGTTCTCAGCATGGAACTGATTATATAAAATGGAAAAAAGCCGCACATATTTCAGTGCGGCTTTTTTTATCCTTTTTAACTCTCAGGAGTCTTAAACACCTACCATTCCGCCAATTGCAGCTGCAATACCTGAAACAACAGCTGTTCCGAATGCCCACCAGGCCGCAGTTGAAGCGGTCTTACGGACCTCATCTGCCTGATGAACGGTTTCCTGTTTTGCCATATCCACTCTGCGCTCAATTTCATGTTTCATCTGGTCTATTTTCATCAGGAAGCTGTCGCGCGCGCTTTCAATTTTGCTTACTATTCTTTCCGCATCCTCATCCGACATATCCTGTCTTGAAGCGATTATGGCCTTTATAGTATCCCTGTCCATCGATTTAACTCTATTGGCCAGAGCCTCAGCGCCGGCTTTGGGATCGTGGAAGAGTTTTTCGACGTCGTGAGCCACGCCTTCATATTGGAGTTCAGGGCGGTCGAGTGAGTTCATATAGTTTCTGAGCTTGCTGATAACGCCTTCCTTCAGGTCCGAGGTCTTGTTTGTAATCTGGTCAATGACCATATAGACTTTGTCAACCATTCTTTCGGCCTCTTCCTGGCTAATATCCTGCCTTTGGGCTATTACTCTCGCCACGTCCTGGCGGTCAATGTGGCTCAAACGGTTCTTAAGAGAGTTGGCGGCATCCTTGGGATCTGTAAAGAGTCTTTCCAGGTCTCTTTTTATCGCATCAGGATTAAGCTCTTCCTTATTTGTACTTCTCAGGTAGTCTTCAAACTGCATGCGTGTTTTTTCAGCTTCTTCTTTTGACATGCCCGACATCTCGAGAGCAGAATCGGTAATTTTCGAGGCGGTATCCTTATCGCTTTTTGCTTCTTCCTTAATTTTAGAAAAAGCGCTTGAGAATTTTTCAGCTACAGGGCGTGCAGATTCTTCTGTGTAGCCGTGGGTTCTCAGTGTTGCAACGAGAGTATCGGTATCCAGAAAAGGCGTGCTATGGTCCTGAATTGCGCGTATTTCGGTATGATCGAGCATCTTTGCAAATTCCATTGCCATGTGTTCAGGATCTATTCTCTGGGGTTTTAGCTGGTTGACGTAGTTTTGGATCGTTTTCTTCAGGTCGTCGGCATCCGCGTCCCCAAAGATCTCCTCGCGGACCGCTCCTGCCACCTTGGCCGCGGTATCTGCCGCTTTATCTTCATCAGATTTAGAGAAAATTGAAGCCGTCATGTTATATGCCGTTCTTAAACCCGTTGCAGCAAGCCTGACCAGTGATCCGACTAAAGATGAGACGGCACTTACTTCAATTGTCATCATAGCCACATAAAAAAGTCCCCATATAACAAGTCCAAGCACCATACCTACGGTTCTGTTGGAAGTAAGGCTGAGCTCAGTAGCAAGCCAGCTGGCAAAGAAGAGTGCGATGCTTGCCGTCAGGAGCGTCCAGATTCCGAAAGCGCTGCTTATTGTGCGTATGCTTTCGTTAACAGAGGGGGATTCATCGCTGTGGTCATGAGAGCTGTGGGAGACGTGCACGTTGTGTTTTCCTTTTTTCCCTCCTGTTACGGTGCTTAGCATTGTAAGGCCTGAGGCAACTGAAAGGTTTGTCAGTATAAGCTGGAAAGCCACGGCAAGAATAACTCCAGCAATAATGCCTACAATATAGTTACCCGCGCCCGGCATAACAGCCACCTGCTGCGTAGGCGCCACGCCCACGTCCTGAACGTCCTGTGCAAATGACAATACCGGAAGCACTGCCGCCAGTATCATCCACAGGAAGAGCGTTTTATATAATTTTAATTTATTCATTTTTTCTCCTTTCATTTATTAAACATATAAGTCTGTTAAAACCCTGAGGCCCCCGAAAAAGTTATCTTATATGCTTCCATTCAATGAAAAACAAATGGAATAAATTTCAACACCGATATTAATGGGGATCGGAAATCTTGACAGAGTGGAAAAAAAAGATCTGCCCACGGCTTATGAAAGGCCGGGGCAGGTTAAAAGTTGATTTTTTGGGACTAAGAAGGTAAGACAAGCGGCTATAGTATGCTCCTCCGTCCGACAATGAGCCTGTAAATTACAAGGATTATCACCGCTCCTACTATGGCGCCCAGAAAGCCCGCCGTCTGCCCCGGGCGGTACCAGCCCAGCATCCGTCCCAGGTATGTTGCAACAACTGATCCAACAATGCCAAGTATGATTGTGATTATGCATCCTCCCGGGTCTTTTCCCGGCATGAGAAGTTTTGCTATTACGCCTGCAACTCCGCCAATTATTATTGCTATAATCCAATGGGTCATAACTTCCTCTGATACTGTCTGTAAAGTTATTTTACTCACACTTGTACTTACATTCAATTTTTTTTAAGTGCACTTCCGGGGTACAAAGTGATATTACTTATTTGCTTGACTTACCCGGGGAAAAGGAGTATTTTCGGACTATAAAATCTGATAAATTCAAATAAATACCCGGAAACAGGATGAAAAGAAAAGTAGTTAAAATAGATGAAGACTTATGCGATGGCTGCGGAGTATGCATTCCGAACTGTGCCGAAGGAGCCCTGCAGTTAATTGACGGAAAAGCCCGTCTTATAAGCGACCTGTTCTGCGACGGCCTGGGTGCATGCCTTGGGCACTGTCCGCAGGGAGCAATTGAAATTGAGGAAAGGGAAGCCGAAGCTTACGATGAAAAGAAGGTGATGGATTACATTGTAAAAGGGGGAAGGAATGTTATCTTAGCCCACCTCATGCACATGAAAGAGCACAATGAATTGGGCTACCTTAAAGAAGCACTTGAATACCTGAGGGAAAACGGCCTTGAAGTGCCCGCAGAATTTTCTCTTCAGCAAAGCCCCTCTCATCACGCCGGTTGCCCCGGATCGCGCACGGTGGAAATTGAAAGACATCAGGAAGGAAAAAGGGAAGAAAGCCCCAGGAGGGAATCTGTACTCAGGCAGTGGCCCGTTCAGCTTCATCTTTTGAATCCTTCAGCTTCATATTTTAACAATGCCGACCTTCTTCTGGCAGCAGACTGCACGGCATTTGCCGCAGCAGATTTTCAACAGGATTATCTTGACGGCAAGACTCTTGCCATTGCATGCCCGAAGCTCGATCAGGGAAAGGACATTTACCTGAAGAAGCTTCAGATGATGATTGAGGTTTCAGGAATCAGATCCATTACGGTTTTAATAATGGAAGTACCCTGCTGCC
>JBLMYS010000013.1:0-24820 GCA_050258415.1 Acidobacteriota bacterium
GGATATTCTTTTACAAAACGCCTCGGGAAACGGTCCAGACTTCTGTTCCACGACAGGCTCCTCGGCCTGGCGCTAACCAGAACAAACAGGTCATCCTCTGTCAGCCCTTTGTTCCAGTTAAGCGAGACAAGCTTTGTAATGGTATTGTATTCAGCTTCCACTGCAGGCTTGCCTTCCTCCATCTCTTTTCGTATTACACTTAACCCATGATTATTCCCATAAAAAGACAAAGTTGCACCGGTCTGCTTTGCAAGCATCCTTACCTTAAGAAGCCACTTAAAGAACCCCTTTTCATACTCTGCCCGTTCAGACATTACAACGGTTATTTTACTTATGGTATTTATGGGGTTTACCATACGGCAGACGTAAAATTCCGTATTTGTACTCACCAGCAGCTGGTCGAGTATATTCCCGAATATCCTGTTGCGTGAGCTTAATTCGCCTCCCCAGTCGAGTACCACATCCGTAATAAGAAGCTCCCTTATTGCCCTCAGAATGCCGTTGGCAATTGATGAATCGATCCTTGAGACAACCCTCAGCGGCTTTTCGGCAGCCGAAGCGTATTGTATTGCACGTTCCAGCAGCTTCCGGTTTTTCATAATTTCGTCCGATGCCTCGCGCGAATCGCCCGCAACCTTAAGCGCTGTCAAAGGCTCTTCTGCGGCCGGGTCCTGTATCATTGCGGCAAAATCCACCAGAGGCTCAATTGTATTATCCCTGGATATGGGAATGAGTATCTTTTCTGCGATTGATTCGGGACTTGCGGGTTCATTCTCCTGCTGCACGGCAAGGCGGCAGCCTTCCTTTTCAACAATAAAAGAACTCGTAAGGCTTGTAACCAGTATCATGAAGATTGTGCCGTTAAGTATGTCGTTATTGAACATCCCGGCCCTTAAGGCAATAAGTACAATAGCCAGCGTTGCTGCTGCCTGAGCGCTGGAAAGCCCGAACATAAGATTCCGCTCCAAAGATGTATATTTATATACCTTCTGAATGATAAATGCCGCAATGTATTTTGATGAAAGAGAAATGACTGTCATAAGTATTGCAACAATCCATGTCCCGGTGCTGCTGTAAAGACTTCTGACATCAACCAGCATTCCAACGGCAATAAGAAAGAAAGGAATGAAGATGGTGTTTCCTACAAACAAAATCCTGTTCATAAGAGGAGAGGTGGAAGGTATATAACTGTTGATTGCAAGCCCCGCAAAGAAAGCACCTATAATAGGCTCTAACCCTGCCGCCTGCGCAAGCGTTGCCGAAAGAAAAAGAGCTGCCAGAACATATATGAACTGCTGCTCCCCGTCTGTCTCCAGGCTCCGGAAAAACCAGACCGTAAGGCGCGGAAGGGCAAAGAAAACAAGAAGTATTAAAACTGCAAAGCCCGCTATTATCCTGATCCAGAATGTTCCGGTCATCTCCCCTTGCTTAATACCTATAATTACCGCAAGCATAAGAAGGGCTAGTATATCGGTTACTATTGTGCTTCCTACAGTAACGACCACCGACCTCGACTGCGCCAGCCCGAGCTTGCTTGCGGCAGGATAGGCAAGCAATGTATGTGATGCAAACATTGAGGCCAAAAGTATTGAAGATAAAATATCCAGCCTGAGCAGATGGACTGCCGCAATATAGCCCAGTGAAATAGGAATAAGGAAAGCAGTAACACCATATATGATGCTTCTGTTGCGGCTTTTACGGAATTCATCCATATCTATTTCAAGTCCGGCAATAAACATTATATACAGGAGTCCCACGGTGCTGAAGAGCTCAATGCTCGCATCACGCCCCAATAAACCAACACCCTTTGGTCCAAGTACAACGCCCGATACAATCATGCCCACAATACCCGGTATGCCCAGGCGTTTTGAGACAAGAGGAACAATAAGGATTGTCAGAAGAATAATGACGAATATCAAAACCGGATTTTTAACTGGCAGATCAAGTAAAAGGATCGGATGCATCAAACCCCGCAATTGTTATTACCCATTATTAAATAAATATAAAATTCCGTGGGTGGAATTCAATGCGCTAAAGGCGTGCATCAGATATGACTATCTCGCAACTGAATAGCCACGACCTTCAGGTCGTGGGGCCCATAAATCAAATACCCTCGGGGCTTTAGCCCCAGATTCATAAAGGGATAATCGGGGGCTAAAGCCCAAACATTTTTGGGGAATATTAAACCACGACCTGAAGGTCGTGGCTACTCATAAAAAGAAAAGCCCATACCGGGGCATGGGCTTTGATGGAGAAAGATATGCGTGAAATTTTATTTACATGTTGAACCAATAGGTAAATTTTACCATAAATACATTGTCTCCTCTGGTGTTGACAAGGCGGCTAAATGAACGCCCGAAGTTAAACTGCCCTTCTTCTTCATCGTCACTCCGGCTCTGTGTCCATACGAAATACAATATGGATCCCGGCATGTACTCCCACCTTAATACCGCGTTGCCTCGTAACGACTTATAATTGAAATTAGGATCGTCAAACGTGTAGGCTTTGGCCTGTCCCATTGCGCCATCGGCATCAACTGTGTATTCATTGCCATTTTTTGTTATTGTAGAATTCCCCGTTCCATACTTTTCGTAATCCATTGATCTTGCACGGCTGAGTGCCTTAAAGCCCGTGTATTCGCCAGAGGAGATAAGAGGCTGCATGTAAAGCTGCAGACTCAGCTGCGGCGTAAATATCCAGTTCATCCTTATTCCTGCCGAGAACGTCATCTGATCCATCTTTGCAAATATGTACCTTCTGCCATATGTAGCTTTGGCTGCCGGATCATTATAAGAATCCACCCACTGGATCTGCTGAATTGAGCCCGCAATCTGCGGGTTCACGCTGAGGCTGAAATTTGCACCCGGGCGCCATGTCAGTTCAACGTATGTATCCCACTGGTCGGATCCATCTTCCCTTCCGTAATAATCGTATCCGTTGCCGAAGAGGAAAGTTTTCCTGCTGTCGGAGTTCCAGTATAAGTTGGCCTGGTATCCCGGAGCTACAAGCGCATAGGGACCTCCGCGTGTTCTTCTGTTGCTGATAGTCTGCGGATTATAAGCCAGGTTCCAGTTTGCGCCGTAATAGTTTGGCAATACGATGGTGCCGAAATGGAAGATTCCTTCCCAAATAATAGTTTTTCCAAAATCGTAGTTTCTGAATAAAGCGCCGCCAAGTTCCAGATACCTGTAGAAGCTGTTCGGTTCAGTCCATTTGTAGCCTGCTCCTAAGTGCATATTTATTACGTCGCCATTACCGATAAATCCCGCGTCATTGACATCATACTTAGGATTGATAAAACCTAAAGCGGCATTAACAAACATATTTCCTTTCTCTTTTATAAGATAAAACCTACCGGCGTAGCCCGAAAGGGATGTTGCCGAACTATCCACACTAAGATACGAGGCATCGGGCCTCTGGAAATAGTGTTGGGAATTTCTCTGCAGGCTTGTAATTCTTTCCTTTGTACCATTGACGTTTGAACCCGCAAGATATCCGGTAATTACCCATTCCTTATTGTCATCGAGGAACGTCCAGCCGTCAAAGCCAAGGACCTGAGCGCTTGAATTGATATCGCCCCTTAACCTTTCATCCTTAAAGAATCGGTTAACCTGTGTTGCAAGGAACCCGAAGCCCTGTTTCCCGTCGTTAAAATCCTTCTGAGCGCGGTAGACGCCGTAATATGAAAGGGGCTCCACCTCAGGAGAAGATTTCTTATTTTCGTACTGAATGTCTGCATATTCGCGCATTGTAAGCGCGCTTATTACGCCCACGTTCCAGTTATTGCCAAGCCTTCCCGTAAGCTTTGCGGCACCAAGGATGTGCGCGCCTGCCGGAACATCTGAATAATCGTTATCGGGAAGATCCCCCTGCGGGGAGCGTCCGATGCGGCGGCTGTAGAATATATTCGGCCCGGGCCAGTTGAATCCCCAGTAGTGTGTTCCGCCCCCCTGTCCGAAGTTAAACACACTTGATCCTTCGACAAAGAATGGCCTTTTTTCCTGGTAAAATGTTTCAACGTCACTTAAATTTACAACCGCGGGGTCAACTTCAACCTGGCCGAAGTCGGGGTTAACCGTTGCATTAAGAATAAGGTTGCTTCCTATACTGGTCTTAAGATCAACTCCAAGCCCCG
This sequence comes from Acidobacteriota bacterium, assembly GCA_050258415.1. Taxonomy (GTDB): domain Bacteria; phylum Bacteroidota; class Ignavibacteria; order Ignavibacteriales; family SURF-24; genus JAAXKN01. Next base: position 4,136 of record JBLMYS010000013.1, read on the forward strand.
GAGAATATTTTGATCCCGTATTAAACGGATCCTTGTCGTCGTGCCTCAGGTATTCAGCCTTTCCGATGACATAAGGGACCATTTCCATTCTTCCGCTGGGAGAAATATTTTCAATGCCGTGTATTTCAGGGAACCTGGATACAAACCCGCTGCCGTCCTTGGGAGTAAATGTAATAAAGTCGTCCTCATTTTTCCTCTGGATCATTCTTTCCACGTTAATAGCCCATACGTAGCTGTCCGCCTTTTGGAAACGGAGTTGTGAGTATGGGATTCTCATTTCCGCGGTCCAGCCCAATTCATCTATAGTTGTTTTGGCCTCCCATACTCCGTCCCAGGAATCGTCGTTCCAGGTGTCGTTATATAGTGTACCATCATAAAGCGTTCCCGCGGCGTTTACGCCGAAGTAGTTCCCGGTCCGGCGGTCGAGATACGGGTCTATGTAGAAATAAATTATGTCTGAATTTGAGGAATTATCCCTTCGGCTAAGTCGTGCTATAATTGAGTCCGGGTGTGAGTCGTACATTCTTGCTCCCACATATAATGCATCGTCGTCGTATGCAATTCGGATCTCTGTTTTTTCCGTGGGCTGTGCCCCTTCATTCGGATCGCGCTGAGTGAAATTCGAAAAGCAGTTATCATTATGCTTCCATATTTCCTCTGTAAGTCTTCCGTCGACAACAATGGTTTCATTTATCCTTAAAGCTTTGGCTCCGAGCCTTTTTAGCGTATTCGCATCGCGTCCTCCGCCAAATACAATGCCCGATAAAATAAGTATCAGTATTGTCAGCAATTTCAGTTTCATTATCTTCCTTATTTTTATACTTAGTAAACGCATGAGGATAAATATTATTGTACAGGTATTAAAATTATTTCAGCAGTTTACTTATCAGTGTTTTTTAATGTGAACATTCCCGTTAATCGTTTCGATTACAACGCTGTTTTTGCCACCGTTAACAGAACCCGTAGCTGTGATGTATTTTCTGGGTGTTCCCTGGCTCTCATCCCACTCATCGGATACTTCCTGGTTCAGGCCGAAGTCATTTGTAAATTTATATTTCCCTTCCCTTCCTTCAGTATAGGCGAGCTTTACTGATACGTTCATTGAAAAGTCTGCCGGGACTTCCAGTGTTATGTCGCCCGACATGGATGTAAGCTTAACATCGCGGTCGTCTCCCGAACCGGTCATGTTGACTTCTACGTCCCCCGACATAGTATGCGCCTTAACGCTCCCGTCAACGTCCAGTATCGAAATATTCCCGCCCATGGTTTTGGCCTTAACAAATTTCTTTGCAGAGTTGATCTTTATTGCTCCACCCATCGTGCTGACGTCAGCCCCCAGGGGAGCCTCATTCACATTAATGCTTCCACCCATGGAAGTTATTTTAACTTCATCTTTTGCATCTTCAGCGTTTTTATCATCAGCATTTGAGAAGTTTACCTTACCGCTCATTGTGTGGCCTTTTACTCCTCCTGTAACATCTTCCATAATAACAGGTCCACCCATTGTTTCCACACGCCCGTCGACATCGGAGCTTGTAAGTGTAACGGCTCCACCCATTGTTTTAAGTTCGAGGTATCCTTTCAGATGATCGAGCACAAGTGCACCGCCCAGTGTCTTACCCGTCATACGGCCTTCAATATTGCTGAGCGTAACGGCTCCGCCCATTGTGTAGATTGAAATGTCGTATTTATCCGGCACCATTATTTCGAGCTCGCAGTCGCTGCTCCATCCTTCCTTATGGCCCACGTATTTGGAATTAATTTCAACACCGTTATCCGCTTCATTAAAATCGAACTTCAAATCCTTTGCGTCCCTGCCGCCGATAGTGGCTTTAACGTTAACCAGTTCCTTATCCCACCCCTTTATTACAAGCGCACCACCCGTTTTAAGATTAATAGTGAGAGTCTTGCCTTTTGAGGTCTTAAATTCCTTTTCTACGGTCCTTTCATCATCGTTTTTCTTTTCAATACTGGTTGTAACCGGCGCAGTATAGCCGGAGGGAAACATAAAACCGATGCCGTTAGAAACAAGGCTTGAGCCGTCTATTGCAAATGATACACTGACGCCGAGAGCCAGAATAACCGCGATCATTAATAACTTTTTCATATTTACCTCTTTGTTTTCCATTGTAGTATTATAATTTTTTGGTCCTGAAATCTGCAGGAATCATTTCTTTTTATTGCTCAGCTTTTTGATATTGATGTCGGCATTTACGGTTTCAAGGTAAATTGACTGTCCGCCGCCATTGACCGGGAGGTTAATTCTGACCTCTCCATTATTATCATCGTAATCCGGCTTCTGCGTGGTATCAAAATCTGAATGTATGCTGAAAGGCTGGTGACTATTTTTATTCCAGCCCCTCATGCGCATGTGCGCATCCACGGTAGCTTTAATGTCGTCTTTAAGATAAAGAGTGATGTCCCCGTTGGATGCAACGACCCTGCTTTTATCGTTTCCAGGTGAAAGCATCTCAAGTGTCACGGATCCGCTTCTGGTCTGTGCATCGACAGGACCTGATATTTTGCTGAGTGTAATATCACCTCCCTGTGTAGAGGCTTTTACTTTTCCACTGGCTCCGCTAAGATATATGTCGCCGCCGTATGTATTGACGTCTGCATTGCCGGAAACGTTATCGATATGGATGTCGCCGCCATATGTTGTAATCTTCCCGTCGCCTTCAATGGAGCCAATCTGAATATCCCCGCCATATGTTGTGGCCGAGAGTTTTTCGCCTACGTTTTTAACCGTTATATCGCCACCGTTGGTATTTATCTGTGCCGTTCCCGCAACACTCCCGACAGAAATGTCGCCGCCTGAAGTGTTGAATGATGCATTGCCTACAACATCACCGGAGGTAATATTGCCGCCCGAAGTGTTGAGTGCAACCAGGCCGTCAACTCTTCCAAGCCTGATATCTCCTCCTGAGGTTGAACCTCTGAGCTCACCTTTTAATGTGCCGTCAACCTCTATGTCTCCGCTTGAAGTGCTGAGCCTTACGTTGTGCTGTGCAGGGAGGCTGATAATAAACTTTACTTCGTCGGGATGCCCACCCTGCTCATAGTTTACCTTTACAATGTTCCCCTGCTGCGTAATCTTCACCTTTTCGGCATCACCGTCGTAGATACCTTTGGCTTCAATCTGCATTTCATTTTTATCCCAGGGGACGATCTTTATCGATCCCAGACTGACGTAAAGTTCAAGGAATCCGCTTTTACCAACCTTAAACGTTTTTTTGAATTCCCCCTGCTGGGCCTCATGGGCCTGCATTGAGCCATATACAAAAAGAAGGGCAACAAGCGTAATTCTTATCATCGTTTTCATTGTTCTATTACCTCCTGCAGGACGGCTTTAGCGCGAATACGGATATAATCGTTCTGATCGTCCTGACTTTTCTGTTTTAATACTTTTATTAATTCCTGGTCTTTCTGAAGCTTTTCCGGGCTTTCTGTCTGAAGGCTGTTTATAGCCGCGATTCTGAGTCCTGCGTTCTTATCGTTTGCAAGCGTGTAAAGGAGTGCGTTCTTAATATCGTTATCCATTTTCAGGCGGCTTAAGACTAGAAGGGCCTCACGGCGAACGCCCGGATTGTTGTCTGATTTAAGCGTTGTAATAAGAGCCGACTTAATCTGAGGGTCGGCAGTTGAATCGTTCCCCGCATGGGCCGCAATAGTGTTTATTGTTCTGAGGCGCATGCCGTCATTACTTTCATTTACAAGCGCACGGGCTAAAACCTTCTGAATTGCCTCGTCGTTAATGTTGCCTTTCATGTGGACCGGCTTTACGGCGTCGAAAGAAAACTCAACCTGCCCGTCGGATGCGTCAGAATCCTCAAAGCGGAGGTTATCAATTTTGACGTCATTCTGAGCCTGGTGCTGCCCGTTTACGGCAGTCTTAAAAGAATCTGTGCCCAAAGGCGCCGTATGAGGACGGAATACCATATAACCGATTGAAAGCCCGAGCACCAGAGTAAAGGCACTTCCCAATGCAGCCTTGTAATTAAGGAAGAGGAAACTGCGTACCTTATCAATTATATCTTCACCGAAAGTTTTCCTGTTCCTTTCCATTCTAAGGGCTACCCTCAGGTCCTGCCTGGCTTCTAAAAGCGTTTTCTCATCGATTTCCGCGGGCTTTGCTTTTTCAATCATATGGCGGAGCTTATTCATCTCCATGAACTCGCGGCTGCACTCATTGCAGTTTTTAAGATGACTCAGGAGCTGGAGGTTTTCCTCTTCCGAAAGTTCATCGTAGATTGAAAGCTGAACCCATTCCTTAAATTTTTCGTGTTCCATTTCTTTTGCCTTTGATAAAGCTTTATTACTCAATAAAATCTTTCAGTTTGTCGCGCATTTTCCTGGTTGCAGTAAATAGGTATTTCTTAACCGTGCCTTCGCCGCAGTTCATTATTTTGGCAATCTCGCTTATTTTCAGCTCCTGCAGGTGTTTAAGCGTAAAGACCATCCTCTGCTGCGGCGGGAGGCTTTCGAGCGCCCCGTTAACATTTCTTTTAATTTCCTCGTCCATAAGCTCCTGATCGGCCGAAGGCCCACCTTCAAGAGTATCAGAAAGCCTGAGATCCGAAGAGTCGTCGTCCGCCTCAAAACCCTGATCTATGGAAGCGAACTGCATTTTTTTATTCCGCGCCTTATAGGTCAGGCATACATTAACTGTAATTCTGAAGAGCCAGGTTGAAAAAGAACTGTTAAATTCAAAATTTTTAAGACTCCTGTAGACCCTCAGGAAAACCTCCTGGTAGATATCCTTGGCGTCCTCGCGGCTATGGCGGTACTGCTGTGCAATCGAAAGGACGTGGCGGTCGTATCGTGCCACGAGAGTCTCGAACGCCTGCATATTGCCGTTTTGGGCTTCTTTAATTAAAAGGTTTTCTTCCTGGTTCATCACTATTTAAATAATTTTTTAGGCCTACAGTTATTTAGACTACAGGGATTTTAAAAGGTTGTACGGAAATCAATTAAAAATTAAAAATGAAAAATTAAAAAGTATAGAACGGGAAATTAGAATGATTTCTTAGTTTTTTCTGCTTTCACTTTTTAATTTTTAATTTTTAATTTGCTTCTCCAGTGATCAACGGTCAATATCTTATCCGAACGGCGCCTGAAAAACTTTTCTTCACGGGGCCCGTCTAAATTTCACATTAATATTTTTATATTAGAGTACCGAAATTTTACCTTCACAAAACAGGACAAAATTATGAAATTTACTCTTCTAGCAATCATTTGCTCAACTATTCTTTTAGGAAGCACAATGGCACAGGAGAAAAATCCTTTTTTTTCGGAGTATAAGACTCCGTTCCAGGTTCCTCCTTTCGATAAGATAAAGGAAGAACACTATCTGCCCGCCTTTAAGGAAGGCATTAAAGAGCAGCAGAAGGAAGTTAATGCTATTATTAACAACAAAAAAGAGCCCACTTTCGATAATACTATCCTTGCCCTCGAAAGAAGCGGCGAACTGCTTACAAAGGTGAGCAATGTGTACTATAATGCCATGAATACTCAGATCACCGATAACATACAGAAGATCTCGAGGGAAGTCACCCCGCTTATGGCAAAGAATAACGACGACATCAATCTCAACGAAAAACTCTTCCAGAGGGTTAAGGCCGTATTCGATAAGAAAGATAAACTGAAGCTTAACGCCGAACAGATGAAGCTCCTTGAGAAGACTTATAAGGATTTTGTAAGAGGCGGCGCTAACCTAAGCGGAGAGAAAAAAGAAGAGTTCAGAAAAATTAATACCGAGCTTTCAATGCTTTCACTTAAGTTCGGCGAGAATGTACTGAAGGAAAATAACACATTTGAACTGGTGCTGGATAAAAAAGAGGACCTGGCAGGACTTCCTGAATCCGTCATCGCCATGGCAGCCGATGCAGCCAAGAAACGCGGACATGAGGGCAAGTGGGTATTTACACTTCACGTACCAAGCATTACGCCGTTCCTTCAGTATTCAGACAGGCGTGACCTGAGAGAGAAGATCTATAAGGCTTATATTAATAAGGGCGATAATAATAACGAATTTGATAATAAAGCCCTCCTCTCCAAAATCGCCTCCCTCAGGGTAAAAAGAGCTAACCTCCTGGGCTATAAGACACACGCAGATTACGTGCTGGATGAAAATATGGCCAAGACGCCAGATAAGGTTTATGAGCTCTTAAACAAGCTTTGGACCCCGGCGCTTGAGCGCGCAAAGATGGAAGCCAGTGACCTGCAGAAAATGGCAGAGAAAGACGGACAGAATTTCAAGATTGCCGCATGGGACTGGTGGTATTACGCCGAGAAGTTAAGAAAAGAAAAATATGACCTGGATGACGAGACACTGAGGCCTTACTTCAAGCTCGAAAACGTACGCCAGGGCGCTTTTGATGTAGCCCATAAGTTATACGGCATTACATTTACAGAAAGAAAAGACCTGCCCGTTTATAATAAGGACGTAAAGGCATTTGAAGTTAAGGAAGCAGACGGAAGCCATATTGGAATTCTTTATGTGGATTATTTCCCGAGAAGTGATAAACGCTCGGGCGCATGGATGAACAGCTACCGCGATGAATCTAAAGACGGCAAGAAAATTACTCCTATTGTAGTTAACGCCTTTAACTTTACGGCTCCGGCCGGCGATAAGCCCGCTCTTCTTACTTTTGAAGAAGTTTCAACACTCTTCCACGAATTCGGCCATGGCCTCCATGGACTCCTTGCCAACACAACCTACAAGTCGCTTTCAGGCACCGCGGTGGCAAGGGACTTTGTTGAGCTCCCGTCGCAGATAATGGAGAACTGGGCCGCTGAACCAGAAGTGATTAAGTCATTTGCAAAGCACTATCAGACAGGCGAGACAATTCCGGACGCACTTCTGGAGAAGGTTAAAAACACAAACCTCTTCAACCAGGGCTTTATGACAGTTGAATACCTTGCAGCTTCGCTTCTGGATATGGACTGGCACACACTTGCAGATGCAAAGGAAGTTGACGCAAAGCAGTTTGAAGAAAATACTGCCAAAAGGTTAGGCCTAATTCCCGAAATCGCCTTCAGGTATAGAAGTCCATACTTCTCGCACATATTTAACGGCGGGTATTCATCCGGGTATTACAGCTACATTTGGGCTGAAGTTTTGGATAGCGATGCATTTGAAGCATTCAAGGAAAAGGGACTTTTTGACCAGGCAACAGCCAAGGCATTCAGGGACAACGTCCTTTCGCAGGGTGGAACCGAAGAGCCTATGGTACTCTACAAGCGTTTCCGCGGCCAGGATCCCTCAATTGAGCCTCTCTTAAAGAAAAGAGGTCTTGTTTCAGACAAGACACAGGTGGGAGTAAAATAGGTTCGAGGTTCAAAGTTCGAGGTTAAAACAATAAAGCCCTCTGCGGAGGGCTTTTCTATTATATAACAAGCCCGCGGACGCGGGCTTAAGAAAACTTCGAACCTCGAACCTTGAACTTACTTCGCGTGCATCTCTCTTACAACCAGGTCGCTCGTGCAATTCGGACAGCGGGTTGCGTGCTCATCAATTGTAGAATAGCAGAACGGGCACTGCTTTACTACTGCCGCCGGAGCTTTGGCTTCCTCTTTCTGCATCCTCTTTAAGGCTTTTACCGCCATAAAGACCGCAAAGGCAACAATAATAAAATTAATCAGCGTATTGATGAACAGCCCGATATTCATCGTTACCGCCCCGGCCCTCAGAGCCTGGTCGATTGTGAAATAGGGACCCGGTGTGGTGCCTTCCTTGAGGACTATAAACCAGTTTGAAAAATCCACATTTCCAAGTAACAGTCCGATAGGCGGCATGAGAATGTCTTTTACGAGCGACTGGATAACAACTCCGAAGGCAATACCAAGAATGATTCCTATAGCCAGATCAACCATATTTCCCTTCAGAGCAAAAGCTTTGAATTCCTTTAGCATAATCCCCCCTTTTCATTAATGTTGAATGTTAAATTTTGAATTATGAATGGAAGAACATACAGGGTTAATATAATTATATAATTATGTAAAAGAATTCAAAGCAAAAAAACGCGCATGGAGTATTTTAACCTCAGAGAATGATCCCTTTATGCTTCAGATCATCCCTCAGCTGCTGCGCATTAAGGAAGCGGATGCCGTCAATTCCAGCCAGGCGCGCGTTATCGACGTTGCGCTGGTGGTCGTCTATAAAAAGGCATTCTTCAGCTTTAAGCTCAAGGCGCCTTAAGAGTTCAGGAAAAACCGCGGGGTTCTTTTTAATCATCTTAAGCTCATAGGAAAATGAAGTTTTTTCAAATATTTCAAGAAAAGGGTGCACCGTTTTTATGTATTCAACCCATTCCTTTGAATGATCGGAGAGGAGATAAAGCTTATAGCTTTTTGCCAGATCCTGAATAAGAGGGATTACCCCGTCAACTTCAGTATGGAAGTTCAGGCGAATGGCTTTTTTCAGCTCTTCGGGAGTTATATCCCACTTTGTGTCTTTAATTACGTGGTGGATATAGTAATCCTCGTCAATTTCGCCTATCATTAACTTTTCAAATTCCCAGCCCCAGAATGTTTCAATTATCTGTTTATCAGTTATTCCAAGGCTTTCGGGCAGAGCCTTTTCAACTCCAAGAATTCCATTAATTATCACTTCAGAAAGGTCAAATATGAGATTTTTAATCATATATATTATATCTTATTATTATGGTACAGACATAAAATATACGACTTTTTACAAAAATATTCCGCCTTACGGGCCACCGCCGGTCGCCCCTACAGGTATTTCCGTTGAATGTCGAACGTTTTTACCCGCCAAAGGCGGTATTGATTATTGTCTCTACAATTTATAGATTAAATCCGTGAAGCAGCCCTGGGGCCGGCTTTTGAGGGGATATGGATACAGATGGGAAATGATGCATTATGGGAGCTATAATTTACTGGGCGATTATTCGCACTATAATTCTGATACCGGTCATATGGGTCATGAGAAGCTGGGTGGATTATCAGTTCTGGTGGGCAATGAGTTTCACGCTTTTATACGGAGTGATAATACATCCCGCGGTAATCCAGTACAAGATATTTGAAGAAAAAAACAGGGATATAATAGAATCCACCCTCTGCTCATCGTGCAAATATTTTGATAAGACGGCGGTATTATGTACAAAATTCGACCAGCATCCCACGCTTGAGAGTCTTCCGTGCGAAGGGATGGACTGGGAGCCACAGATAAGTGAATACAATGGAGAAGAAACCGAAATCAAATAATAAGAAAGGGCAAATTTCGGATGTTAAATTCTGTACTGAATGCGGTGAAGAGCTAAGAAATTTTGCTATGACAGGAAAGGCCTCCGACAGTGAGAAGGCCAGGGAAAGATTTCACAACTGCCAGGGAAATGGCAAGTTCAAAGGAGAGATGTGCGCCCGCTTATTCATAACCGATTTTAACGAAGAAGACCTGCCTAAGGATGAAGATATTTTCCCGCCTCCTGAGGATGAAGCTTAAAGAAAAGATCCTTGAGAGCCTGAATAAATCTTGGTCCCGGCCTTAAATAAAGGTCAGGGTCCACCACGAGAATTTTATCATTCTTTACCGCGCTGAGCGATTTCCACTCGGGATAGCTGTTTTTAATTACGTCCTTTTCCTTCTCTGAGGTGCCAGTCATAATAAGATAGTCGGGATTTCTTTTCAAAATCTCCTCGCGGCTGTAGACGGGATAGTTCTGAGGCGAATCGCCCGCGATATTTGTAAGTCCTGCCGAAGTAAGAATTTCATTTATAAAAGTATTTTTGCCAGCAACCATAACAGGGTTAAAACCCACAAAGAAAAGTGCCTTCGGGTGTGGAAGCTTTTCTGCAGCCGCCCTGATGGAATCGAACTGTGCCTGCCAGAGGCTTATGGTACTGTCGGCCTGGCGGGTCTTCATGAATATTTTCCCCAGATCGGCGTAAGTCTTCTTAATCCCGTCGAAACTGCGCGGATTAGAGACAAAGACCTTAAATCCCAGATTTTTAAGCTTTGTATAGCTATCCTTAGCGTTTCCCTCGACGGTAATTAAGATAAGGTCGGGTTTAAGGCTGAGGATTTTCTCATAATCAATAGTAAGCATATCGCCCACTTTAGTAACCTTCCGGGCCTCCGGGGGGTAAGTGCAGTAGAGTGTATTGCCCACAAGGCGGTTTCCCAGTCCCAGAGAATAGATCATTTCCGTAAGATTAGGTGCCAGGGAGACTACTTTCTGCGGGGGATTGTTAAAAGAGACCACCTCCCCCAGGTCATCTTTGACGGGGTTAGCGGATTTCTCCGGATTTTCGGCCTTTTTGGAGCAAGAAAACGCGAAAAACGCGGCAATGAATATGAAAACAAGCTTTAATCTCATATTCAAATGTAGAATTAAAAATTAAAAATTAAAAATTAAAAAGTGAAGGCAGGTTGAAGAGTAAAGATTTTGTGGTGTCAGGAACCACTTCCTGACACCACTCGTCCTCAGCGGAGGACGGAATTTTCATTTGGAATAGTGCACTAAATGGCTACCGTTCTCCACGCAGTGATATCAAAAAGAATACCCCACGCCCAGCGTCACCTGCGTGGTAGTAAACTCCTGGGAATAGTCGTGGAGATTCCTCAGGCCCTCATCGAACCCGATGGAATGTGTATAGCGGAATTTCAGCTTTGAATCAACAAAAAATCCCGTACCTTCACCAATGGGCATTGTAAACATCAGGAATCCGTTTACGCCCAGGTGTGAGGAGGCAAGTTTATCGTACAAAGTGGCGTATTGTGAACCCACGGGAAAGGGAGCGTCCAGCTCAAAAATCCTGTTTACAATAGCAAAAGAAGGTCCCGCGCCGTACGAGAAATACCGGCTTAGTGATCCCACATACGACAGGTCGAAATTATGGCTTACGAGTGAAAGGTCGCCTCCTGCTATACGGTGCTGGTTCAAACCTGAAAGGTCGGTACCGTAGAAAGTAAATACATCATTTCTATTAATCTTATGATAGCTATATTCCAGCATCAGGTTAAGTCCAAAGAGGTCTTCCTTCTGCAGGGTAAGGCCGTACAAAAAATGCGAACGGAATTTCTGTCCGTTTGTTATGGGATCTGAGTTTTCCGAATTGCCGGCGTAATAGCCATAGCCCATATTGATGCTGACGCTGTTCTGGGCAAAAATGCTGCAGGCGGAAAATAAAACTACGAGAATGAGGATATATTTTTTCATTACTTCACCAGGATTATTTGGTAAGTTTTTTTAGAATAGCTGCCGCTTTCGAGTCCTTTAAGCTCCAGCGTATAGAAATAAATGCCTTCGGGGAGCCCATCCATTTCAAGTATGGACTGGTAAACCCCCACAGCTTTAACGTCATTCACGAGAGTAGCAACCGTGGTATTATAGCTATTCTGGACGGTTAATTTCACCTGAGACCTTTCAGGGATGGAAAATTGAATAGTTGTTGACGGATCGTCGAGAATAGACGATTTACAGCCGGCAAAGGCAAGGACGAGCAATAGAAGCGGAAAGATCAGATTTTTCATTTTTCAGCATCTCCGGTAATAATGCAACATTTTAGGATTGAGAGTACAATACTACAAAGAATCTCAGAATTATCAAAAAGTTGAGGTTCGGGTCCGAGGGGATTTTTGAATTCATAAAGATTAAGGGAAGGGGGGTAGAATGCGGGAAAAACCGTCATTTTCCTATCGCAAAAGGGCACAGCCATGCAAAATACACAAAAAAATGAAAAAAGATATAGTGGGATAAAAAAATACCGCATAAATTCTTTGGAAAAAATGCAGAATTTTCTTACTTTTGCTGTGCACTCTTAGCTCAGTTGGTAGAGCATCTGACTCTTAATCAGCAGGTCGCGGGTTCGAATCCCGCAGAGTGCACCAGAAACCCCGAATTTAGTTCAATTTCGGGGTTTTTTATTTTTAAAATTTTCTGGATTTAGGAAAATCGGCCTGAATTTACCTGCTTTTCCCTTAATATTTTTGAAAATACTACTGCAAAAACTACTGCAGTCTGCTCATGAGGTTGTAATAATATAGGTTGTAGTACCTAGCGGATCCAGATAAATGTACTTGAAGGATTTTGATATTGATGAAGATTTATTTACTGATCCTGATTAGCGGTCAGATCGGCTCTTTTGAACTTTAAGAGCTCCTTTTTCAAGGTCTGCATTTCTATTTTGTTATAATATCGGTCTGCTGTGGACTGATGCTCATGCCCGACCAGTTCCCGAATGATGGGTCCTTAACGAAATGATTTACTTAGCTTATCAGGATATATCAAGGAAGTGGGTCATGCCACAGAGGAATGGGGCTTTTATTCTTTCGCAGTTTTTAATTTCTTTTCAGGAGAGACTTAAAGGTTATATCTGAAGTTAATCTCTAGAGTTTACATTAAATTCTAGACAGATTCGATTTTGTCGCCTTTATAAACTTATTTACTGTTAAAATTTATTTTTGTACTATATCCAAACTGAAGTAAGGAATAACTATCTGTTGATATCACATCAGAGAAAGATTTAAATCTTAAAAACAACTTATTTGAAGCATCTCCCTTGGGAGTGTAATATAAAGTTATTTCTGGAATCAGGTAGTCCCCACCGACACGTGTAATAGGCACATCACTGGTAGGAACGCCCTCCCATAAAATTCCCATTGAAAGATTTAATCCAAAATATTTGGATCTGGCAATGGCAAATTTAGATTCATAGTAATAGGATTGAAAATTAAGCGTATGGGTTAAATCTGAATACAAAAATTGTAAATCAGTAAAGTCGTAAGTCGTACCAATATTTATTTCTGTCAATAAATGCAAAAACTTAAAATGAAATAGATTAATCTTAAGTCCAAGACTTAAATAAGATAATTGATTCATTTTAATTAAATCATTCGTGGATAGGTAAACCGGGCCAGTTGCTCTATCGATCCTCAATGAATTGAACTGCGAATCGAATTTGGAATATCTTAATGATATTTCCAAATAATTCAGAAATATTACGTTTAGTAGGCATGGACTATAGTTAACAAAGAATTTAGAAGCTGCTTCAGTTTGTATAATTCCGTTGCTAGATTTATTAAATATGGATAGAAAGTCACTATAAATCTTTAAATCCAAGTATGAATTTAAATCACTATTGGAGGCGACATTCTTTTCTAAATCATCCTTTGTAAGTGTAACAACCCCATTGTCAGGAGCAAAGTATTCTCCCAAATTTGGTAAGTAGTATAGGAAATCATTCAACTTTATATAATATTTTTTCCCAGTAATATCAAAAAGGCGAATTTCCTTTACATCTATATTAATGCTCTGCAAAGATATTGATTTAAATCTTTCAAATATAGTTAATTCTTTTGAAATAGGATCTGTTGCATATACTCTTAAAAATTCAATTTCTCCGTCATTTACATTGAGTTCAACTTTTTCAATGTTAACAACGTTTTTAGAATCATCGCCATCTATTTTGTATTTGGGGCAGTTACTTGTGATAGAGCTTGCGGAAGAGTAAACTTTTGTGTCAAGTCTATACAATAAAAATTTCCCGACCACTTCGTTATAATTTTTATTCAACAAAGAATCTATTTTATTTTCAAATACAATAAGCATTTTATTCATTTCGTCCTTTTCTGCATTGGAAATGCTTGTTTTTTTTATGTCCGTTTGTGTAGAATCATTCTTATTTCCTTGGGGAAAGGATATTGCTGTCAATTGAAAAATCATAAATATAAAAGTTATCGCAAGTCTCATAATTCCTCCATAAAGAATGTAATACTGAACTGACTCCTTACTTTTTACGTAACTATAAGCACAATCGCCTCCTTTTCGGCATTGATTCTTTACTGTATTCTTGATATCCCAGTTCCTGATAGATCCATTTGTTACCATACCATGGACTCTTATCCGGTAGATTTTCATATCCTTGCATGATTAGCGGCTATGAGAATGTAGTCTTCTTCTTTAATGACAGAATCAGCCTCTGCCATTACCAGAATATCGGGGCTCAATACCTTCACTAGCAACTAGCGATCTGGTAATTCTCTCATGTTCTCCTTTATGGTATTTGTTTCCTCTTAACACATGTACTTAGGTGAAAGTATGACAGCTAATCTTTACCTGCTCGGGACTTTCACCTGCAAGATTTTTCAAGTCTCATTCCGGGATCATTTGTAAGTTTAGAGATACTGTTTTAATGGCTATCCATGAACTTCAAGATTTTCCCCAGAAAATCAGAAATCCAACACTAAAACCAAACGTTCGTTAAATTGCCAGGACTAGAATATTTCAAAAAGAAGGATCAAAATTTAATGCATAGGCATCAACCAGTTTCTATAATCTCGTTGACTGTCTTTTCCCCATTTTTACTGCTTTATCCATTCCTCAGGTAATATTAGTTTCACAATATTGTATACCCGTTAAACTGGGATTTAATTTCACAGAGCTACTGGTTTATTAAACATTTTTATGAGCTCTAAATACTTTTTAGAAAACTCAGTACGGTCTATTAATTTCGGCTGCTCATAATCTTGGATTCTAAATAATTTTACACCATTATTATAAATCTTTTTCGTCTTCCAGCAGGTGACACTAGCCCTGGTATATATATAACAATCCTTCGCTCCTGATAACTTTGCATCAAATATTAATTTTTTGATCTGGGAAGATGGAATATTGTGGTGATAATATTTGCAATCAACTACCGCGAGAGGCAGGCTGCCTTTTTTAAGCAAAATCCTATATCTGCCCTCCCGTGCAGAATCATTGATAATATTCTCTTTCATATCATTAGAAAAAAGCCACAGTGCAGGTCGGGGTCTTTTATGGATATGTCTCTCCTGGAGTCTCTTTTCAATTTCTTTCTCAAGATGCTCGATTGTCCCGAGAACATATTTATTTCGATTTTGCGGATCTATAATTGATGCTTTTTTGTCAAGCTCAAGTACCTCATCAATATCATCCTTTAGTAAGACTGTATAATCAGGACTTATTGCCCATAACCGTTTATTAGGATTTCTTAATGAATTATACTTGTCGATCAATGTATTTTCACCAATATCCAAGGATAATGATGGAAACAGGCCACGTGGCCAATGGGAAGGGCCCGAAGGAGAAGTAAAAGGGGCCACAAACAGCCGCTCAGGAGCAACACAAGCAAATCAGAGGAAATAGATTTCAATTTTGGGTATGCTTCTATCTCAAATATCGTTGGAGCACTAACTTTATACATATTTCACCTATTAAATAAGATTCGGACCTATATTGTTTTCTGCTTTCACCACACACCTATTTGTAAATAACGGCTATAGGTCTAGTGATATAAATAATTTAAGAATGCTAATCTCAGCCCTAGTGACAACAGGCACATTTATTAGGATATAGCATCCTATTGTGAGCCGAGAAATAATTTGCTCTTAATAATCCCGACTGGTGGGAAGGGTTCGAATCCCGCAGAGTGCATTTCCCCCATTGTACCTTCAATGGATAGAGCTATTATAACATATTTTTATCACTATAATATTACTAATGTTATAGTGCAATAAGAATGTTACATTACCATGGGACCAATAATTAATTGAGGTGTCTGGAACTACCTCCGCGTATCTTAAAGCCCATGCTATCTCATGAAGGTTTTTGGTCGGACGGTTCAGATCCTCTGCGACTTTCGCAATCTGCTCTGTTTCCGGAATGCTCTGCTTTTTCCGTTTATTATAATTAATATTCCGTGAACAAGGTGGATTAAAGGTTTTAATTTCTGCCAACCGGGTGTGTCTTTCGGAACTGAAATAAAGGTTTAACGTAATAAAAAGCCAGGGATAAATCTGGGGCAGGATGTACTGGACAAATATACAAAAGAAGAGCTTACAGGAGCTTTGAGGGCAGTATCATCAATTATAAGCAAATGTGAAAAAGCACAGCAGAAGCTTGAGGAGGGCACCTCTCAGCACACCCTCCTTAAGAACAGGCTTAAAGCCATGCAGATCTCGAAAGCGCTGATAACGGATGAAATCAGCAGAAGAGATTGATCCCAACACTGTTGGGATACCTCTCTGTAAATCAGGAGTTGGAATCCCTTAAAACCACTTCCCTGATCCTTCTGAATATTATCTTATGTTTTTGTTCAGCTGAATCATTATTACTTACAACGCCTTTCCTGAATTTTAAAATTAAATTCCGCGGAGGCCTGTCCCGGATAAATCCACCGGCATTTTAATATCTGACGAGGTCTGTATACTTCTCTCCATCGAGATAATTGTCCGATATCCGGTAGTTACAATCGTTTATCAGTTTTGCGTTTATCTCAGAAAGCATCTCTTTCATATTAACAAATTCCTCACGTGCGATAAATTTTTCAAGAGTGTTCCGGTGCCAGCCTATAAACAGGAGGTTGAATCTTTCTTTTCCGAAGGCAGGCTCTTTTTCCTTGGGTATTTCAGCATTTTGTCTGAAAACCTGATCTACAAGACTGGAACTTGCGGACCGTATTTCCCTGTCAATTCTTTCAGCTTCGTTTTCAGAGATCTTATTCTGTTCAAGAACTCTTTTATGGATATCTTTAACAGTTGACTGTGCCTCTTTAAGGTCCTGCACGAAGGCCTCAAACTCGAGGTCAGCCGCCGCCTTCGCGTTCACCTCAGGGATATTGATAAAAAGGGTCCAGTAGCCCAATAAACCCACAACGACAGATATCACCAGAGAATAGAGCACAGTAACTCTTGTATTACTTTGAGCAAATTCCGACCATGACAGCTTCATAATTCAGTCCGCGTTAATTATAATGTTTGCAATTAATTGTATTTATCTTCTGCCGGATCAGGCCTCCGGCAAATGCCCGGAAACAGGGCATAGAAAATTCCAGTCTCTAAGGTAAATAATTCGGCGTTGGAGGACAAATTTTATAATAAAATTGTATGATAATTCCGGGCTTACTGATAAATATCTTTGCTGAAATATTCTGGACTTCATTTACGCCAAAGTTCTCTTGTTATTGCGGTCGGTGAACATAAAAATGCGGTACTTTCCAAATTTTACTAAGTATCTGTCTCTTAATCATCCCGATAGCGATCGGGAGGGTCCAAATCCCGCAGAGTGCACCAGAAAGCCTCATTTACGAGGCTTTTTTCTTTTTAAACCTGCTTTGATATTTACCCCTTTGCAGACGATAACGAGACACAATGCATCATTTTTTATCCATGTATGAATTAGTGGATTGATTCAATAAATTTGGTTGCATAAGGTAAAAACAATGCTCCTGTAGTAGAGTCGTCCGGATATCAATTGAAATTGCTAATCCGGGAAATTCTAAAATGGGATCAGACTTTTTTAATAGTCTGGTTTGGTCCTGTGCGCTTTGACTATTATCAAGGATCAGTCAGAGATTAAATAAAACATCATCATATATTTTGTTTGTTCTTTAGAAGTATTTATGCTTAATGCTATTTATATTATTCCGAAATTCTAAAAATTAGTCTGCTGGCCGGTGATCCGGATAATCAGGAGCAGTAATATTTATCCCAATGAAGGAGGTATTATGCTTAGGAAAAAATATTTATTTATCCTTGCAATAGCGGGATTTTTATTCGTGATTATTTCCGGATGCTCAGACAAGGCTCCGTCAGTTTCCCCTGTCGCCCCGGATCAGTCCGGTAGTGCTCAGTTAAATAAATCGGCCAGTGCAAATAAGAATAATTCTTATCAGCAGGTTAATCTGGTTTCAAATATATCCGGATTTTCAGCTTCCAGGCTTGATCCCAACCTGCAAAATGCATGGGGATTAGCTATAAGCCCAACCGGCAGATTCTGGATATCTGCAAATGGAACAGGATTAAGCCTCATCTATGATTCCCTGGGTAATCAGGCCATCAGCCCTGTTACAATACCCACTGTAAATAATGCTTCGGGTGGAACACCTTCAGGTGTCGTCTATAATTTCACAAATTGCTTCACCATCCCAAATACTAATGGACAATCAAAATTCATATTTGCCGGTGAAGACGGCATCATATCTGTATGGGGACCCAGCCTGGGATCTGTGGCAGCAGTTGCAGCTGACCAATCTGGCCAGTCGGCAGTTTATAAAGGGATAGATATTGCAATGTCTAATGACCGTCCCTTCTTGTATGCCGCCAACTTTAAACAGGCACGAATAGATGTCTTCGATTCTGATTTTAACCTGGTTTCGAATATGCCATTTGCTGATAACGAAATTCCGGCAGGATTTGCCCCATTTAATATCAAACACTTTAATAACCAGATTTACGTTACCTATGCAAAACAAAAAGGCCCTGATAACAAGGATGACCAAAAAGGGCCGGGTAACGGGTTTATAGACGTCTTTACTACAGACGGCAAATTAATTAAACATTTTGCTTCCAATGGCCCCCTTAATTCGCCATGGGGTATAACATTTACCTCTGACAGCAATCAAGGAGATTCCCCCACAATACTCATCGGAAACTTCGGCGATGGAAGTATTAACATGTTCGATGCCAGTGGGAAATTCCTCGGCCCGCTTATGGATAAGCAATGTAAGCCAATTACAATTGACGGGCTCTGGGCAATACGTGCTGTAAATGAAAATGGAACTGACAGCCAACAGAACATGGCTGCAGGCAAGGGAATAATTTATTTTACTGCTGGTCCCAATGATGAAAACAACGGGCTCTTCGGTTACCTGCAGAAATAAATACATAAAGGACGACTTTTTTCCCTGATAAGACATATAATATTATTCAGGCGTTTACTCTGGAAAACCCCTGAATAAAAACTGCCACGGAATGACCTCCCGGCACATGGGAATAGTGTTTCACATTGGAGTGGAGCTTTGCTATTCAGTAGTCCATATTTCGTGTTAAATTCGCTCTTGATCATCCCGCCGCGGCGGAAGGGTTCGAATCAGACTACATATACGATGACTGATTGAACAATAACCCAAAAATTACATATTTTTAGTATTATAATCCTGTAATTCAGTAGGGGGCAATGAAAAAGAAGCAAAATACAAAAGAAATTATAAGCGGCCTGCTTGAAATATTATCCGATGATGACCTCAAAAGCTTCCTTAAAGAGCAAATGGATAATAACCAGCTGCTGAAACAGACATTTCTGGCAAAATTCTCCCACATGCTTTCCAATGAATCTCAGGAAGTCTACAATAAACAGATAAAAACAATACTAAGGACCTTGAAGGACAGATATGGCTTTATCAGCCTCAAAGGCGCCCGCTTTGCTGGTAGCGCTGTTGGGGATATGCTGAATACAGCCTATCAGCATTACAATGACGATAATTACCAAAGCGCCGTTTTTATCGCCTTCGCCGTAATGGAAGAAATGACTGAGGCGCTTCAGTTCGCAGAGGACAGCAACGGCGACATAGGAGACAATATTAACAACGCTTTCAGCCTCTTAAGGGAAATTTCAGATTCGGAACCTCCTGAAAATATCCGCGACTATATTTTTAACCGCGGCCTTAAGAATTTCCGGAATAAAACCTTCGCGGGCTGGGACTGGCACCTCGGTATGCTCGAGACCGCTTCTTCTTTGATAAATAATGAATACGAGGCCGATGAGATTATTTCACTGCTCGACAGCTTTGCCGAATCGGAGGAGTCGGATTATTCCCTCTTTGAGGCACAGTCAATTAAACTTATGGCAATAAGAAACGGTAAGGGAATAAAAGAAGCAGAAGATTTCCTCGAACAAAACCTTCAGAACCCATATTTCAGAAAAACGGCTATTCAGGATTCTATTGACGCTGAGGATTATAAGAAAGCTTCCGACCTTGCCCTTGAAGGTATCAGACTGGATTCTGAAGAAAGTCCAGGCTACGTAAATGAATGGTACGACTGGCTTTTGAAGATCGCAATCGCGAAAGGTGATATTCCTGAAATTATCCGTCACGCTAAACACCTTTTTCTTGATTCGGTTAACCAGAAACAGGATTATTACGGGATATTAAAGAAGTATACACACGAAGAAGAATGGAACAGCTTTGTTGAAAATCTTGTAACGGAAATACGCAGCAGCAGGCGCAGGGGACTGAGCTTTGAATATATTTCGCAGATTTATATAAAGGAAAAATGGTTCGACAAGCTCTATAATCTTCTGTCTGAGGAACCGACTTTGAGAAGAATTGAGTATATGGAAGTGCATCTTTCCGGAAATTACGCCTCTCAGCTGGCCGAACTTTATGAACCGCTCGTTATTGATTTTATGAAAAATTCCAAGGACAGAAAGGATTACCGCACCGCATGCAGGTATATGAAAAGAATGATCGCTTTGGGCGCAAAGGAAAAGGTGGCAATGCTGGTAAAAAAATTCCGGACTGCTTATCCGAACAGAAGGGCTTTGCAGGAAGAGCTGCTGCTTGTAAGTGAAAAACTGCTATTTCCCGATTGGAAAGCCTGAGACACCAGGAGCAAAATCACCGGATAAACCATTCCATACTCAACTCATCGGAAAGGAAGATTCCCATAACCTTCCGCTGAATTTTATACCTCTACGGGTATAAAATTCAGTTATTATTTTATAGTATACCCTATGGGGTATAATTAATGTTAACCCATTTGCAATTATACCCGAAAGGTTATAATTTTGGAATATCTAAATTAAAAAGAACTATAAAATGCAGCAGAAAAATCTTCTGGCGGGATTTGTAAAGGAAAAGCGGAGAAAACTTCGGCTTACGCAGGTCCAGCTTGCTCAAAAAGCAGGTGTGGGTTTAAGA
>JBLMYS010000014.1:0-14381 GCA_050258415.1 Acidobacteriota bacterium
CCGAATAAAAAGTCCGATCCCTGGAAGATTCCTTTCCATTTAATAAATGCATCCTTTAGCATCACGCCTAATTTTCCTCCCGGAGTAAGGGAGTTTGCAGTCTGTTCAGCTTCCAGGCGGAACCTGGAATCAAATGATTCAGAGAGTGTAAAATCAGTCGTAAAGAATACTCTTCTTAGCTGAAATCCGTTCAGGTCTTTTTTTGTGGCGTCTCTCTGCTCGATGTTGTAGAAGTAGTCGCCGAACATTAGGGCGCTCACCCTGGGCGGGGTGTTTTTCTCCTGGGCGAAAGCTATGGCCGGAAGCAGAAGAAGCATTAACACTAGAACTGTTCTTTTCATATATATCCTGGAAATTTATGTTTAATTGGGTCCTGTTTTAATAGAGCCAGTACTAAAATAAAAGAATAAACATTCTGGTGTGTTAACAAATGTTACCATTGGAAATGAATATAAAAGTTTACGCAGCTTTAAAATAAAAAATGCAGGGCACAGTTTATGTGCTCTGCATTAAGATCTGCAAAGTAAGAGGATGGATGTCTCAGGCAACCTCGCCAATTAAAATTGCCTCTTCGCCAACGGCTTTACTGAGCTCCTGGGCTTTTGAAACCATATCTTTCGAAACCACGGCAATAAGTCCTATACCCAGATTAAAGACCTCTCTCATCTCTTCATCCTTAACGTTTCCAGTCTTCTTGATCAGCTTGAATATTTCCGGCCATTGCCAGCTTTGCCAGTCAACTTTCAATGTAAGTCCCTGGGGAATAATTCTCTTTGTATTGCCAATAATTCCGCCGCCAGTAATATGTGAAAAGCCCTTAATTTCCATGTTGTCCTTAAGCTGTGCAATCAGGGAGAGGTATGACTTGTGGACTCTGAGGAGCTCCTGGCCAACGGAAGCCGGGAGTTCTTCGGGTTTGTCATTTACATTAAACTTCCCGAGGAGCACATTGCGCGCCAGTGAGTATCCGTTTGTATGCAGGCCGTTTGAACGGAAGCCGAGCAACTGGTCGCCTTTTGAGATATTCTTTCCGTCAATAATGCGCGATTTTTCCACAACCCCCACAATTGTACCTGAGAGGTCGTAGTCATTTTCGGCATAAAGTCCGGGCATTTCCGCGGTTTCGCCTCCAATTAATGCGCAGCCGTTTTGGCGGCAGGCGATTGAGAAGCCTTCGATTATCTTTTCTGCCTTATTCGGGAAAAGTTTTCCGAATGCCATATAGTCCATAAAGTAAAGCGGTTTAGCCCCGCAGACGGCAATATCGTTTACGCAGTGGTTTACCAGATCCTGCCCAACCGTGTCGTGCTTATCCATCAGGAAAGCAATTTTAAGCTTTGTTCCGACGCCGTCAACGCTTGAAACGAGAACTGGATGCTCATATTCAGGGAATTTTGCGTCATAAAAGGCCCCGAAATGCCCGATTTCCATAAGAACGTTCTTATTGAATGTGGATTTTACGTGCGATTTGATTCTCTGTACAGTTTCTTCCCCGGCCTGTATGTCCACGCCGGCTGATTTATAGTTGGATTCCAAATTCACCTCAAATTCTTTTCCCTAAATTAGCTAATATTTACCTCTTATTCAAAAAGAAAAGGCTCTTTTCCGGAAAGCTTATGCTCCTGCGGGGATGCTTCAAGAGCTCTCGAACAATTCTCATATGGCTCTGTTTCGTGAAAAATTCTGTTTTTTTTAATATATTTAAATTTGAAAAAATGAATTGATAAGTAAATTCAACCAGTGCATGGATATGGAACCGATAGAATTAAGTGACAGAGAAAAGACGATTTTGAGGAATATTATACAGCAGTTTGTGTTAACTGCTAATCCGGTGGGCTCAAACAATCTGACAAAACAGTACGGTCTCGGGCTTTCCCCGGCGACCATCAGGAACATTATGGCTGACCTGGAAGAGGCCGGATACCTTAATCATCCTCATACCTCTGCCGGGCGCGTTCCAACAGATAAGGGATACCGTTTTTTTGTCGACAGCCTAATGGAACCCCCGCTCCTAAAGGGTGAGGAAAAGGAAACCATACTGCACGAGCTAAAAATGTTTATGCAGGAGACAGACGACCTGATTCAGGTTACTTCTGCACTGCTGAGCGATATTACCAACCAGCTCGCAATGGTTACTTATCCTAAACTGGATACCGGGAGACTGGAGAAGCTCCAGATTGTACAGCTTACATCCTCCCGAATCCTTGTCGTGGTAAGTATTAAAAGCGGGCTCGTAAAAACTATTACTCTTGAAATTAACGCCGAGTTTAACGGCGACCATATAGAGGCTGTTCAGAGGCTCTTAAATGAACGCCTTTCGGGACTTACGCTCTCAGAGATCAAGCGGACAATCGGGGAAAGATTCAGGGATATAAGCGAAAATTACAGGCCGATTATAAGGGTGTTTCTGGATTCCGCAGACAGGATTTTTACCGGATTTGAACGCTCGGACCGGGCTATTATTACGGGTGCAAAAAATATATTAAGGCAGCCTGAATTTGAAAAGCACGAGCTTTTTCAGAGTGTCATTGAGCTAATCGAGGATAAGGATGTCATAGTTCATATCCTTAACAATAAAGTAAGTCCTGAAAAAGACCTCGTAATTAAAATCGGCAGGGAAAATGAATCTGAAAGGCTGAATGACTACAGTCTTATTACTAAAGAATATACAATTGGCGATGTCTCCGGTACGATCGGTATCGTAGGGCCGAGGAGGATGCAGTATTCAAAGATGATTGCCTCGATAGTCTACGTTGCTGAAGTGCTCTCTGAGTACATGAAAAAGGGGAATAAATAACCGGAAAGGTTGCCGTAAAATAAAAATTGAAAGGGAGAAGATAATGAAAGACAGAAAAGAAGAAAAAAACAGGGAAAATGAATCGCATCAGATTAAAGTTGAAAGGGGCTCAAAAGACAGCGCTCCGAAGAATGTTCACCAGGATAAAGGGGAACAGGATATAAAAGGTGCTAATCAAAATGCCAAAGGTGCCGATAATATATCTGCTGAACAGTTAGCGCAGGCGATAGTTGAAAGCCCGGAATTTAAGGCCTTAAGAGAAGAAAGTGAAAACATGGGCAAAGAAGTTGCCGAACTGAAAGACAAGCTTCTTAGAAGAGCCGCTGAATTTGAGAACTATAAAAGAAGAACAGAACAAGAACAGCTCAACTGGCTTAAATACGCCGCAGAGTCCTTCATTGTCAAAATTCTTCCTGTCTACGATGACCTTGAAAGGTCACTGGCCCATGCAAAGGACGCCAATAACGTAGATGCAATTAAGGAAGGGCTCAATATGGTTCTTAATAAGTTCGGCAAGGTTTTAGAAGAACAGGGAGTCAAGAAAATAGATGCAAAAGGGAAGCCTTTCGACTTCAATTTTCATGAGGCTCTTCTTCAGCAGACCGTTCCCGGCGTTGCGCCTCATACTGTAATTGAAGTTGTTGAACCGGGCTACATGTATAAGGATAAGGTCATCCGGCATGCAAAGGTAATTGTAAGCGATGAGAATTCTTCGGCGGAAACCAAATAGAGCGTTTTTTTGTTCCGCTGAGGTTCTTTCCCTCTTAAGGAGTGATTTTCAGTTGACTGAATCCGACTAAGGGAAATTTAGGAGCCATAAATTTTATACACATACAGGAAATTCTAAAGGGTAAAATACAGAACATGGATAAAAGAGATTATTATGAAGTATTGGGTGTAGATAGAAATGCTTCAAAAGATGACATAAAAAAAGCTTACAGAAAGCTTGCAATGCAGTTTCATCCCGACAGAAACCCGGATGACAAGCAGGCGGAGGAAAAATTTAAGGAAGCTGCCGAGGCCTATGAGGTCTTAAGCAATGATGAGAAAAAGGCAAAGTACGACCGCTTTGGTCACAGCGGCTTAAGAGGGGGCGGAGGGGCACAGGACTTCGAAGGTTTCAGCAATATAAACGATATATTCTCCCACTTCTCAGATATTTTCGGGGGAGGTTTCGGCGGGGGCGGTGGAATATTTGACGATTTCTTCGGCACCTCAGGTCAGCAGACCAGGGGCAGAAAAAGAGGAACCGGTACTCCCGGAGCCGACCTGAAGGTAGTATTGAAGCTTACTTTGGAGGAAATTGCTACCGGCGTAACAAAGAAGATTAAGATTAAAAAATATGTTAAGTGTGACGTATGCAGCGGAACCGGCGCCAAAGGGGGGACTTCTGTAAAAACCTGTCCCGTGTGTAACGGAAGCGGGGAGGTAAGAAACGTTTCAAGGTCAGTTTTCGGACAGTTTGTAAACATTACAGCGTGCGCAAACTGCGACGGTGAGGGTACTGTAATTGACAGTCCCTGCAAGAACTGCTCGGGCGATGGAAGGGTCTATGGAGAGGAAACCATAAAGGTTAATGTTCCGGCTGGTGTCACTACCGGAAGCTATATGACAATGCGCGGCGAGGGTAATGCCGGAAAAAGGAACGGTCAGGCGGGAAATATTATTGTCGTTTTTGAGGAAATGCCTCACGACTATTTTATACGCGAAGGCGACGATATTATATACGAACTTTACCTGAGCTATCCGCAGGTGGTTCTTGGCACTGAAGCCGAGGTGCCGACATTAAACGGAAAGGCAAAACTTAAGATTGATGCCGGTACACAGCCCGGAAAGTTTCTCAAGATGCGCGAAAAGGGGATTCAGCACCTGAACCGCCACGGCGCAGGCGATGAGCTTGTAAGGATCAATATACACGTTCCGGGCAAGGTCAATTCGAAGGAAAAGGATCTTTTGAAAGAACTGGCTGAAATGCCTAACATAAAAGTATCAGATAAATAAAAACTAAAATGCAATTCAGGAAAACCGCTAACCATCTGGGTTTTACGCGGACTGAATTTATTGTAATAACATCCCTGGCGGGAATCTTTTTGGCAGGACTTTTTATAAAGTACTCATTTAATGAGAGTCCCGCACCCTACAGGGATTTTGATTATTCTGCCAGCGACAGTCTTTTCCTGGCGGCTTCCGACTCCGCTGTGCAAGAAGAGGGGGAGGTTCGGCCTTCAGGTGAAACTAAAGAGGCCGGGCGTTTTCTTAAGAACACGGTTTTGGAGCCGGAAGGGGAGAAGATTTCTTTCAGAAAGAAAATCCTGGCTGAAGAAAACAGCATAGACATCAACAGTGCCAGGGTGGGCGACTTAATGAAGCTGCCCGGCATAGGAGAGAAAACAGCTGGTAGAATCATAGAACTTAGAAATCTGAAAGGAAGGTTCAATTCCCTGGAGGAGCTCCTGGAAGTAAAAGGAATAGGGCCTGCCAAAATGAATAAGATCAGAAAATACATTTTTATCAAATAAAGCGTCTTACTAAAATTTTCGTCTTCTGCTTTGGGGCAAAAGACGTGGAGTAAAAATGCCAGGATTTCAGAACCATGCAGGAATAAATCTTACTAACGCTAAAATGCAGTTGGTTGAAGTAAATTACTCTGATGAGGAGTTCATAATTGAAAATGCCGATGAGGAATACTTCAGTGAGTTCCTTGACTTAAATGCCAGGGAGCCCAGGGTAATGGCGACGCTTCAGGGTGCCTTCGATGAGCTTGTAATGCGCAGGCCTCTAAAGAGTAAAATGGTATCTTTTACACTTCCCAACAGCCTTTTCCACGTCGTAAGGCTCCCTTATGAAAACACGCTTGTTCAGGCCGATATGCTCGAAGAGTTCAAGTGGGAGCTTTCAACTCTCTTCCCGAAGTCATCGAGGGAGGAAATGGTGGTTCAGAGCATTAAGGTTGATGACAATAAAAAAACTTCCTCTTCAGCCATTGTTGTAGCCACATACAGAAAGTACCTCAAACTCTTAAATAACTTCTGCCTGAAAAACGGTCTGAAGCTTAAATTTGTGGACAACGCTCATATTGCCTCGGACAGGATTATCTCTCTTAATACTTCCTTTACCGACAGGGAAGTTGTCTTAAGCGTATATATTGCAGGGGAATCGCTCAGTGTAACTTTCCTTTTTAAGGGTAAACCGATCTATTTTAACATTATCCCTGTCTTAAATGCCGGTGAAATATTGCCCAGGCTTTCTGAGGAGCTGGAAGCGGGAAAGGCGATGAAGATTAACCCGGCTTCGATTTCGAGGGCATATATTGCCGGGGACAATATAGCCGATTCACTCCTTGAAAGAGCAGGCAAAGCCCTGAACATAGATTTTAACCGTTTTAATCCTTTTGAGGAGATAAAAGTTAACCCCGAAGTTTTCGAATCCCGCGCATTTACAGAAAGAGCAAACTCTTTTTCGCCTGCTGCCGGAATAGCATTCAGACTGGTTTAAGGATATGAGAATAATTTCAGGACAATTCAGGGGCAGAACGCTAAAGGCTCCCGATTCAAAGTTCACACGTCCTACAACCGACAGGGTAAGGGAGACGCTTTTCAATCTCCTGAATAACCGCGTCGATTTTGAAGGGATACGGGTGCTGGATATTTATGCCGGTTCAGGCGCTTTGGGGCTTGAGTCTGTAAGCCGCGGAGCAAGTGAAGTGCACTTCATAGAAAAGAATTTCCCGATTTATAGGATTCTGGAAGAAAACATCAAGTCTATGAAGGGGGATTTCCCCTACAAGATTTTTAAGATGGAAGCCGTAAGGTTTTCCACGATCTCGGAGCATGCAAAATACGATCTGATACTTGCCGATCCACCTTTTTTCAAGGATGATATACATCTGGTGGTAAAGAATCTCTTAAAGAACGGATTTTTGTCTGAAAATGGCTTAATTATTATAGAGCGTTCCATACAGACAAAGGATAACGACATAAAGAATTTTGGAGTGGAGCCATTTAAGCGCATTGGCGACACGCTTTTATACAGTTTTGAGAATCCCTCCTCCCCCACGGCCTGAAAAGGCCGTGGCTATTCAACCTCAAACCTTGAACTTTGAACCTTTCTTTTCAGAGCGCTTGCCTTGCATGAATTAAGTTCTTATAATTGTAGGGCAGATGAAAAAAAATCCTGTGTGAGATAATGAGAAAAGTAATATACCCCGGCACATTTGATCCCGTAACATTCGGGCATGTAGATATAATTAAAAGAGCCTGCGAGCTCTTTGACAGCGTGATAGTTACGATTGCGCGAAATCCGAATAAACTGACTCCACTTTTTACGGTGGAGGAGAGGATTGAAATGCTGAGGGAAAGCCTGAAAGAATTTCCCAATGTGGAAGTGGATTCCTTTGACGGCCTGACGGTAGAGCATGCCAAAAATGTAGGTGCTATAGGCATTATCAGGGGCCTTCGTGCTGTCAGTGATTTTGAGTATGAATTTCAGATGGCTCTTATGAACCGCAAACTAGACGGCAATATCTCAACCATATTTCTCATGCCTCACGAAAAATACACCTATCTGAATTCTTCGATCATACGCAATCTTGCAGGCCTGAAGAGCGATGTGAGTGATTTTGTGCCGGCAAATGTCGCTAAGGCTTTAAGGGAAAGATTCGGATGACATTCCGGGTTTTCCTATTCCGGTCTCCTGTTCTCCAAGATGTGTTCTTAAATTAATTTGTTCTTTAGTAATATTGCTCTCACACCAGGGCTCAAAAAAGCAAAGTCCGGGAAAAATCCAAAAGCAAAACAACCGCTTGGAAAGTGGAAGCAGTAATTAAGTTGCACTCGTGAGTTTTCTTTATAAATAAACAAAGGGTGTTCAATGAGTCTAAGTCAAATTGCCAGAACTGTTTCGGCTTCACCTACTCTTAAGCTTAATGAGAAAGCTGCCATCTTAAGAGAGAAGGGTGATCCTGTAATCCACTTGGGCGGAGGCGAGCCCAAGAGCAAAGCTCCCATGGATGCCTTGCTTTCAGCCGTAGCTAACCTTAATTCAGGTGAAGTCAGGTATACCCCGGCCGATGGTATTCCTGCCTTAAAGAAAGCAATCATACGCTACACCGAAGAATTCTACCACAGAAAAGTTTCACCTCAAAATGTTATGGCATCAGGAGGCGCCAAGCAGGCTATAATGGTTGCGCTGCAGGCCATTCTTAATCCGCAGGAAGAAGTAATTTATCCCGCCCCTTACTGGGTGAGCTATCCCGAAATGGCCAAGCTCTGCGGAGCCATTGGAGTTCCTGTACTTCCCGAGGACGGAACATTCTACCCCACAATCCAGGATATAGAACAGAGAGTGGGTTCCTACACAAAAGCCGTTATTATTAACAGCCCGAATAACCCCACGGGCGTCATGTACTCGGAAGAATTTATTGCCGACATAGTGGACTTCTGCGAGAAGCGCGATCTTTACCTCATTATGGATGACATCTATCACCGCCTCATTTTTGACAACAGAAAGCCCCTTAGCTGCTACGATTACGCGAAGGATCTTTCGGAAAATTCAAAGCTCATCGTTATAAACGGAATTTCCAAGCAATATGCCATGACGGGTTTCAGAATCGGCTGGGCTGTAGCGAGCAAAAAGCTCATTGAGGCGATGACAAATATTCAGGGGCATCAGACCTCAGGGCCTTCTGTGGTACTGCAGCAGGCAGCCGTAGGCGCTCTTAACGGCATACAGTCGAGCGTGGAGAGCTTAAGATGCACGCTTGAAAACAACCGCAACGTAATGATCGACCAGCTGAACTCTTTCGAAGGTGTCAGGGTCACCAAGCCCGACGGTACGTTCTACTGCTTTGCAGATTTCAGCCATTACATGAAAAGCTCGAACAAGCTCTCGGAATTTCTTATTGATAAGGTCCAGGTTTTAACCGTTCCCGGTGCTGAATTCGGGCTTGAAGGATACCTGAGGCTTTCTTACTGCGGTACAATTAAAGATATCACAGAAGGCATTGAGCGCATGAAGTGGGCACTGGATCCAAATTCACCAAATGAATTATACATTGGCGACCGCAAATTAGTGAGGGACTGGTCATGAGTAAATATTTAGAATTTAACACTCCCGCAAGCAAAGAGGCGATGGAGCTGGCCTCTGATTTCAGGCTGAAGAACCAGGGTATTAATTATCTGGACAGGGTTTACTGGAATCTTCCTGAACCGGCTTTGTACGAAGAAATTATATTCCGCAATGAAGGACACCTTTCAAAAGGCGGCCCTCTTATCGTAAACACCGGTAAACATACTGCCCGCGCTGCAGCAGACAAATTTATCGTAAAGGAAGAGTCGACCGAAGACAAGATCTGGTGGGGCATATATAACCGCCCCTTCAGCCTGGAAAAATTCAACTCACTTTTTAACCGCTTCCAGGCCTGGGCGCAGGGAGAAGAGCTCTTTGTTCAGGACTGCTACGCCGGAGCAGACCCCGAGTACAGGCTTCCCGTAAGAATAGTTACAGAAAAAGCATGGCACAGCCTTTTTGCGCGCAATATGTTTCTTACCACGCCGGATCAGAACGTATTGAAGAACTTTGTGCCTGAGTTTACGGTAATTGCCGTGCCTGGTTTTAAGGTGGACCCGATCATTGACGGCACGAGGTCTGAGACGGCTATAATACTTAACTTCTCGGAAAGGGTTTGTATCATTGCAAATTCACTTTATGGCGGGGAGATCAAGAAATCTGTTTTTACAGTTCTTAATTTTCTTCTTACCTTCCGTGACGTGCTTCCGATGCACTGTTCGGCAAACGTAGGGAAAGAGGGGGATGTTGCCATATTCTTCGGGCTTTCCGGCACGGGTAAAACCACACTTTCAGCCGACCCGAAAAGAAGGCTCATTGGAGACGACGAGCACGGATGGAGCAGTGAGGGTGTCTTTAACTTTGAAAGCGGGTGCTACGCCAAGGTAATAAGGCTTTCACCTGACCATGAACCCGAGATACATGCATGCACAAAACGCTTCGGCACGATACTGGAAAATGTTGTCTATGATCCCGTCTCCCGCATGATAGATCTTAACGACGATCATATTACTGAAAACACGCGTGCCTCATACCCGCTTGAGTTTATTCCGAACGTTGTGCCTGAGAAGATGGTACACTCGCACCCGAAGAACATTATATTCCTTACGTGTGATGCCTCGGGGGTAATGCCGCCTATTGCAAGGCTGAACCCTGAGCAGGCTCAGTATCACTTTATAAGCGGTTACACCTCAAAAATTGCAGGTACCGAGATCGGTCTGGGCATTGAGCCGCAGATTACATTCAGCGCATGCTTCGGAGCACCTTTCATGGTGCGCCATCCGTTTGAATACGCCGAAATGTTAAAGCAAAGAATGCTCAAGCACAACGTTAACTGCTGGCTTGTTAACACAGGCTGGGTAGGAGGGCGCTTCGGAGTGGGAAAACGTATCAGCATACGCCACACCCGTAACCTGCTTAATGCAGCGCTGGAAGGGAAGCTCTGCGACGTGGAATACCGCAAGGACAGGCTTTTCGGATTTGAAGTGCCTCTTAGCTGTCCCGATGTTCCGGAAGACGTGCTTGAACCCTCAAACTCATGGGGTGACAAGAATGAATACTGGAAAAAGTACGACGCACTTGCAGCCCGGTTCATTGAAAACTTCAAGCTCTTTCAAAACGGCTGCACTCATGAGGTAATTAAAGCCGGCCCCGTAAGGCTCTCGCAGCTTCAGCAAGCTTAAAAGTAAGAAAAATCCCTTGCCTTTTTATCCCCTTTTCCTGAAATAGCGGAAAAGGGGGATTTTTTTCTTCAGTGAGGAATTAAAAGAATTGAACAATTAGAGTAATTTAAATATTTTTATTTCTTCACAGACAGAAATAAAGGACGGAATTAAATTGATCTCAGAACGTATAAAAAGAATTGCGGTTTCACCAACAATGAAAGTTGCAGCTAAGGCTATTTTACTAAAAGCCGAAGGCGCCGATCTGGTGGACTTCAGCGTCGGTGAGCCGGATTTCCCGACTCCGGAACATATAAAAGAAGCTGCCAGAATAGGCATAGACAATAACTTTACAAAATACACTGTTAATGAGGGAATGCTTGAGCTTAGGATTGCTATTGCTGAAAAGCTGAAACGTGAAAATAACCTGGAATATGATCCTAAGGAAATCCTTGTCTCCAACGGGGCAAAGCAGGCGCTCTTTAATGTGGTTATGACGTTAATTGAAGAGGGAGACGAGGTATTGATCCCGGCGCCATATTATGTATCATACCCTGAAATGGTTGAAATTGCAGGTGGGAAGCCGGTTATCGTTCAGACAAAAGCTGAAGACGGTTTTAAGCTTATGCCTGAGGCCCTCCTGAATGCAATAAATGAAAAAACAAAAGCGCTCATACTCTGCTCGCCATCTAACCCCACGGGGCTTGTCTATACGGAAAAGGAACTTGAAGCCCTGGGTGAAGTGATAAAGGAGAAAAACATATTTGTCATTTCGGATGAGGTATATGAAAAGCTGATTTATGATGATATCCCGTTTGCCAGCATGGCTTCGGTAAGCCCGGAACTCAAAGCGCTTACAGCCGTTGTAAATGGCCTTTCAAAGTCCTACGCCATGACAGGCTGGAGAATAGGCTATGCTGCCGCAAGGAGGGAAATTATAACCGGGGCATCTAAAATTCAAAGTCACAGCACTTCGGGGGCTTCATCAGTCTCGCAGTATGCGGGTATTGCAGCCTTAAGCGGGCCACAGGACACAATAAAAACAATGACATCGGAATTCAAGAAAAGAAGGGATTATATTTACGAAAAGCTTACTTCAGTTCCGGGTATTAAATCAACCAGGCCCTCGGGAGCTTTTTACATTTTCCCTGACCTGTCTTCTTTTTACGGCAAGAATTATAACGGGCACACGCTTACCAATTCAAGCGATATGGCCTTATATATTCTGGAAGAAGCCAAAGTGGCTGTTGTGCCAGGCATCGCTTTCGGAAGTGATGACCACATCAGGATTTCGTACTCGACTTCCATGGAAAACATTGTTGAAGGAGTGGACAGGATTATTTCGGCTCTGGAAAAGTTAAAGTAGTATATATATTAAAAAAGCGGATCAGAAGTGATCCGCTTTTTTAATTAGTTGTTGGAAACTCAGTTCGTGGAAATGTAGAGCTTTAAGGCTTTAAGTATCTGTTCAACGGGCATCTCCTCTCCGGTCCAAAGTTCAAAGGATTTTGCTCCCTGATAAACCAGCATTTTAAGTCCGTCAATAACCGTAGCGCCTTCAATTTCTGCAATTCTTAAGAGTTTTGTCTGAAGCGGGTTATAAACAAAATCAAAAACTATCTGCCCCTTTGAAAACGACTGTGGAATTGTTGTAATAGCATCATCGACATTAGGACTCATGCCTACAGATGTGGCATTAATGACAAGTTTGGAATCTTTGAATACATCCACAAGGTCAAAAGGCACAAGTTCATACGAGCAGATGTTGTTGTAATGCATTTTGGAATAAAAGTATTCCTTGAGGGATTCAGCTTTCTGCTCAGTCCTGTTAATGATATTAATATTTTTTGGGCGGAAGTTTCTTATCAGGGCATAAACAGCGCTTCTTGCCGCTCCGCCAGATCCAACTACCGTAACGTTATCAGCACCCGTAAGCTCGTCCTTATATGGCATAAGTGATTCTGTAATGCCATGGACGTCCGTATTATAGCCGCTTAAAATACCATTTTCGTTTACGACTGTATTTACAGCTCCAATAACACTGGCCTCTTCAGAAACATTTTTCAGGTACTGAATAATGTTTTCCTTGTGGGGGAGTGTAATATTGAACCCCTTAATGCCGAGGGCCACCATTCCGTTTATTGCAGCCTTAAGCGTGTTAAAAGGGACGTCAAAAGGAAGATAGATATAATTCAGGTTTTTCAGTTCAAATGATATATTGTGCATCAGCGGTGAATAAGTATGTTTGATCGGATGCCCGATGATGCCAATGATCTGTGTCTCCAGATTGAATTTGTTGTATGATGTCATAAAATGTATGTAATGGATGTATTAGTTTTCGTCGAGTAATTTTCTAAACAGCTTGGAAGCTCTTATTTCAGGGTATTCCTTGGCAAATTCCTTTTTAATTGAAGGATCAAGTCTGAAGGCGTTCTTAAGGCATTCGATAGCTTCCTGAGTCTTGCTCAGTATGAAGTTCACCTTTGCCTTGCCATAATAAGAGTTTGCATCAGAAGGATTAAGCTTAATGCATTCGTTATATGCCGTCATGCCTTCGGTCCAGTTACCTAGTTCAAGGTCTATTTCAGCCAGTTTGAACCAGATCTGGTAATTTTCCGGATCAGTTGAAAGAGCATTCTTATAGCTTTCGGCCGCCTCATCCAGCTTTCCTAAAGAAAGGTCCAGATCGCCCTTTGCAATCCATGCGTCCGGAGAGGAGTCATTGAGTCTTATGGCAGTATCGTAATCCTTAAGTGCCATATGAAGTCTCCCCAGGTTGCTAAAGCAGTATCCACGGGAGAGGTAGGCCTCAAAGTAATCACTTTTACATTTTATGGCTTCAGAGTAATTATTAATTGCCCCTTCAATGTCGTCGAGTTCCTCATAGATCTGTCCGATATTGAAGAAAATAGCTTCATCCGTCTTATCAAGTTCTGCGGCCTTTTTAAAGGCTTCCAGTGCTTCGGTCAGCTGTCCCAGGTTGGCAAGAGCGATCCCCTTATTGAACCATGCGTTGCAGAAATCTTCTTTGAGTGCAAGTGCAAGTTCAAAATTATCGACAGCTTCCTTATAGTTACTCATGCGGATCTGAATAATTCCGCGGTTATACCATCCGGTTACGCTGTAGGGTTCAAGATCCAGGAATTTGTCGTATGCTTCAAGCGACCTTGCATAATTTCCTGTATCCTCATAGCAATAGCCGAGTTCATAGAAAGCCTCGGAGTATTCAGTGTCAATTTCTACTGCTTTTTTAAAGTATTTAATAGCCAGGTCAAATTTTTCGTCTCTCTCATAAATGACGCCCAGGGAAAAATGGGCTTCCTCGTTCTCCGGTTCCAGTCTTAGAGCCGCTTCAAGAGACTCCACGGCTTCTTCGACAAGGCCCAGATTATCTTCGGCCAGAGCTTTATTAATAAGTGTTTCGGCATCATTCGGATTCATTGACAATGCCCGATTGAAACAGTTGTAGGCTTCTTCAAACTCGAAGGAATTGTTCAGGAAAATTCCCTTAAACTGCCACAGTTCTGAATTATAAGGAGCAATTTCCAGCAGAGCATTCGTGAAATAGAGCCCGTCTTCGGTATAGTCGTAGTCCAGGCATGCCTCAATGAGCTCTTCAATTGATTCCATGTAAATGAAAATGGCTCCTTCAGCTATAAGGTTTCTGTATTTGTCAATCTTTTCCTTCAGCTCTTTTTCATCAAAGAAATTATCATCGCCACTGTTTCCGAATTTATCATCGGAATAATTCATTCTAACTCCAGTTTACCTTAGGTGAAAATCTATTATTCTGTCTGCTCAAAATCAAGTTGAAATATAACATAATGCATATCTAAACTGCAAGATAACTTTCCGTA
>JBLMYS010000015.1:0-16622 GCA_050258415.1 Acidobacteriota bacterium
TGTTCACTTCTTCCAGTGAAGAGTTTTTGCTGAGCGCATCAAGAATTTGAGCAATTACTTCAACTATTTTGGCTGTCATAAATAAGTCTGTCGTTATGAACAAGATATTCAAATTTGTTAGTTAAGAAGTCTTCGAGCTTCTTCATATTTTTCCTGTCAGCAATCTCAATATCATCGTAACCCATAAGGTGCAGAACACCATGAATGACCAGTCTCAACAACTCCATATCCAGTGAACATTCATATCTTTTAGCGTTTTCTGCCGCATCAGCAACAGAAATAAGTATTTCTCCGTCTAAATCTTTGTTATCCCCCGAATAGTTAAACGTAATAATATCGGTTGAATAATCATGCCCGAGATACTGTTTATTAATATTCCAAATAGTCTCAGGAGTTAAAAAATTAATAGGAAGGGAGACAATGGAAAGCTCCATTTCTTCTGTTAAAAGTCCAGCGAGGCGGTGTATGAGCCTCTTATTGACTTTAATATTCCCTTCACTAACTACAGTAAGATTTTTAATCAATATATCTTATTTTAATTTGTTAAGCAAATACAAATTGCATAATTATTAAGGCCATGAAGGCCTTAGAACGGGATATTTGCCTATTCAGACTATAACAGGGATAAGGCCACTATTTGTTCCATGCAAAAGTAAATAATTACGGATAAAAAGAAAGCAATTTAAGCAAAATTTCAATATTTTCTTCAAAAATCCGGCAAAAAAATTACTCTTTTTCCACTTTACTCTGTTCGGCGTATTCCTTGTACCTCTTAGCTGAAAGTGATATTCCCTCAATTTCGGCGGAGGTAAGGTCGCGTATGACTTTAGCCGGGATGCCTGCAACGAGTTTGCCAGAAGGGACAACAAAGCCCGGGGTTACAACTGCCCCTGCAGCAACGATTGAATTCTTACTAACCCTTGCCCCATCGAGTACAACAGAGCCTATTCCAATGAGGCAATAGTCCTCAATGGTGCAGCCGTGGAGCTTTACGGCGTGGCCAACTGTGACTCCGTTCCCAAGTGTAAGCGGGTATTCAGATGTTACGTGCAAGACGGACAGATCCTGAATGTTTGTTTCAGAGCCAATTTTAATAAAATTAACGTCGCCCCTGATAACAGAGTTATACCAGATGCTGGAGCCTGAGCCGATTTCAACCCGGCCGATAATTTTTACGCCCGGGAAAATGAATGTATCCGGGTGAATGGTGGGGGTGAAATCCTGAAAATTATATATCTGGTTATCCATGTTAAAGGTCCCCTTGAGAAATTAGAACGTAGAAATTAGAAATTAGGACGTAGAACTTAAAACTTAAAACTTAAAACCCCTCTTCAAGCCTTCGGTGGTTTCCATCCGGCTATTTTATAGCTTTTGAGTTCAAGGGTCACGTTACCGATTATTACCTTCATCTTTGCTATTGTAGGAACGGCGTATTTATCATTAGTGAACCATCCCTCGAAATTTCCTGTGAGGCCGAAAATAGAGACAAAATCTGTATGTCCATCCAGTCTTACGCTGGCGATATCGTAATCTACCGCATGAACTGAAGTATTCTCGATTTTATCGTAGAAGTTGATTTTTGTATATACAAACTCCTCAGTAACGAAGCATGGCACGTTGACGTTTTTCTTCTGGCCTGTATTCATTCTGGCATAATAGAACAAGGAAAGGCCGTCCTGATAAAAGTTGTCGACGCGAGTAGTGGAGTCCGCCCATATTTCATAGGGTTTATACTTCCCTTTTTTGACGTGAACGCTCTTTTTATTATAGTCGAAAAAATACTCCGTGAATTTAATATAGTCTTTTTCCTTTTCGGTGGCCCTGAAGTAATCGGAATAAAGATTACTATCGAAGTTACTTTCATAGATCTGGTGGAGGTTTACAAAAGGGATTCCGTTATAGGAATCTATATAAGCTTTAGTTCTATAGTAAGTTACGCCGTTTTTTTCCTTCTGGTCCAAAATCAAAAGTCTGACCTCGCCGAACTTAAGGAATCCGTAGCTGACCACATAAGTAATATCCTCACCAGGATGCATCTCTTTTGGGATATACTGTCCCGGTAGATTCTGATTCAAGAGTGAATTTTCATTGCTAAAGCCGCAGAAATAGAAGAAGACAATGAAAAGCGAAATATTTTTTAAGAATTTCATTTTATAACTTTGATAGTTTTTCAGCTTCGGTAAACTCCTGAAGAGCCTTATTGAACTGGTTATCGGCCTCGAGGAGTGTCTGGTACCATCCGTCGTTTCTCCAGATATCTCTTGCAATGTAGGCTTTAAGCTGTATTCTTATATAGTCCTTATCCTTTTCAAAATCTTTTTTATCAAAAGGCACCTTTTTTTGAGAGGCAAAATCAACAAAATCGTTCAGCTCCCTGTCTGAAAAATGGAAATTTTTCTTAAAAGAACCAAAATCCTTTGCGTACTTTTTCATTATCTGGGATCCGTGCTGGTCCATATATTTAAGCACATAGAGGTAGAATAGGTTTGCACGTCTTAGCGCGACAGAATAAGGCTGCAGTTTTTCCGAAGCGACCACAAAGTCTGGAGTAATGCCACCGCCGCCATAGACAATTCTTCCGCCCTGAGTCTTAAATACGGGTTTTGAAGAATCCTTTTCGGCGTTATGCTGGATATTAAGGCCGTCGTTAATGGTTTTTGAGTGAACGTTCAGGAAATAGTCCTTCTTATCCTTATAGCTCCTTTGTATAAGGCGCCCCGAAGGGGTATAGTATCGAGAAATTGTAAGTCTGACGGCAGAATTATCGGGAAGTATAAACTGCCTTTGCACGAGTCCCTTGCCGAAGGTGGTTTCGCCTACAATAAGACCGCGGTCCCAGTCCTGAATAGCGCCCGAGACGATTTCCGAAGCCGAAGCGCTGCCTGAGTTAACGAGGACTATGAGGGGGAGTTTTTCGTAAGGGTAAGCCTTAGAGGCGTGGTACTCCTCGTTAAACTCACTTCTTCTGCCTTTTGTATAAACGATCATTTTATTGCCGTCAATAAAGAGGTCAGCGATCTGGAATGCCTGGTTAAGGTATCCGCCGGGATCATTCCTGAGGTCGAAGATGAGGCGTTTCATCCCTTTTTTAGTCAGGTCATCCAGTGCCTGGAGCATCTCCTGAGTAGAGGTTTCAGAGAACCTGGAAAGGCTTATGTAGCCTGTCTGGCTGTCGTACATAAAGTGAGCATCCACGGAATAGATAGGGATTTTGTCGCGTGTAATGACATAGTCGTTAACACCCTTGACTCCGGGGCGGGAAATTGACACGGTGACTTTGCTTCCAGCGGTGCCACGAAGTTTTGCCCGGACTTGTTCGGTAGTAATGCCGACGCAGTTCTGGTTATCAATTTTAACAATTCTGTCGCCAGCCAGGATGCCCAAAGCCTCGCTGGGTCCACCGGTAATAGGGCTAACGACGGTTAAGGTATCGTTTACGACCTGAAATTCAATGCCGATTCCCTCAAAGTTGCCTCTGAACTGTTCCTCTACGTTTTCCATCTGTTTAGCGGGTATATAGACGGAATGGGGGTCGAGGCTGTCGAGCATTCCGGAGATCGCGTTTTCAATCAGTTTTTGCGAATCCACGTCTTCGACGTAATATTTATCAGTAAACTGCAAAACCTCATTAAATTTTCTTAAGCCTTCGCGCAGATTGTCGCTTGAGACGACCTTCTGGATTTCAATGCCAAGTATAATGCCAATTGTAAGGACGATAACTGCTACAAATGGGGTTTTGAATCTATTTAAGTCCATTCGGATTGTGCTCCTTAAATTCCAATATTTACAAGGAAGTAAGCCGCCATAAACTTACGGCTGGGGGTGTTTCTAAGGGAATTATTCTCAAAAAGTACCCTACCAGAAATATAATAATTTTTTACAGGTTCAAAAACACTGGAAAAAGAAATCATTCTGTAAAATTCCCTTGCTCCCTCTAAGAATCTGGCAACAGTCGGGTCATCAGTTCTGTGCCCGTAGTTTACGTCGCCTCCAAAGTTTCTTAAAAGTGTGCCGTCCGGGGCCATTAAGTTTGCCCCATGCCTCGAGAACCTGAATTCCCCGGTAAATGTAAGCCGGTTTACGGGGCGGTAGTTTACGGCAAAGAGATACATGTCGCTATTCGGCTGAACGGGTTCGGCCAGGCTGTATGACATGTTGGTAAAGTTATTATCTGTAATTCTGTGCGTGTAGACATAAGGCTCCACCCTTAAGTATTCAAACGAAAAATCGACTGGGACAATTCCATAGAGGTTAAAAGACCTCAGGTAGAGGTCATAGGAAAGCTGATTTCCGTACCAGCCT
Source organism: Acidobacteriota bacterium (assembly GCA_050258415.1). Classification (GTDB taxonomy): domain Bacteria; phylum Bacteroidota; class Ignavibacteria; order Ignavibacteriales; family SURF-24; genus JAAXKN01. Next base: position 4,303 of record JBLMYS010000015.1, read on the forward strand.
GAGCCGATTTTGCCAAAATCTATGTCGTCGATTAAGACCGAGCCCGCAATTTTCACCCCGGGTATAGAGTAGTTTGCCATATCCACGAAAAGCATAGAGTTATCGCGGTCCTGGTTTGCGTGTTCAGTACTCTTATAGAAGTTGAAGGGGTTCAAATAGGAAAGGTCTATTGAGCGCCTGGAATAGACTATGAGTTCACCGATACCAAAAGAGAAATTCTTTGAAAAATTAAGTCCCAGGCGGTGGTAGCCCATATATTTTTCATCCACCTTTGTCAGGTCCCCCTGTATGGGGTCCCATGAATAGCTGGTGTTTCCAAGGAGTTTAGCATGGAGGTAAGAAAATGATATAAACTTATAGTTAAAAGCCATCGAGAGGTAATCGAACTGTGGGGTATTATCCCCTATTATCGGCTTTACAGGCCCGTAGCCGATAATGTTCTGGTCGCGTCCGATCTTAAACCTGACGAGGTCGAAATCGGCTGAGAGATAGCCTTCGGACTGATCGAAGTAGTCTGTACCTGTATTAACATAAGGGTTAGCGTTAAGCTTATAGTTAAACTTAAGTTCATTTACGGTTCTGGCGGCATTTTTATTTCCCCAGAGTTTTCCGTTTGTACCTTTTATGGAAAAGCCGAACCTGTTAAGGAAAGTACCTCTTATTGCCCCGCCCCAGCGGATGAAAGTTGCACCGATATTTTCCGAGGGTTTATAGCTGTTTTCGGAAATAGTTTCATAGTCGGCTAAAAAGTCAAAAAACACCGATGCCTTTCCGGAATCAGCAAAGCTATAGATATGCTTTTGTCCCTGATAGAGGAAGCTGAAAGTGCTGTCTGAAATGAGGCTTTGGGTATTTTTCAACGTGCCGGAGATTTCGAATTCAAATTCATTCTGGAAGTCCTGAAGGAGATTCTGATCCGAATGGTCAAGCCTTGTCTTAAAAGGCAATACTTCCTTTAAGAAGCGGGCAATGTTTCTCCGGGTTGTGGGCCTTTCAAAGTCATTAAAGCCAGACACAAATTTAAGGGTGTTCATCCTCTCGAGAAACTCGTATACGGGATGATTATAAGGCACATATTCAGCCTGGGCAAAAGCGCTGGATGAAAATGCGAGTAGAAATAATATTAGTATAAAGGCTATCTTATTTGTTCCCATTCCTGAGCCAGTGATTTTTTCATAAAAATTACAAAGAAGGCGTTAACGAACCAGAGTTTGCAGACGTTGAGGTATCCAATTTTTCTATAGCGTCTGGGGGACTCGTAGACGCAAAGGTTTCTTGCGTAGAGGATTTTCCCTTTTTTCCGGACGCGTTTAAAAAGGTCGAAGTCTTCTCCGGCGGCAAGAGTTTCATTATAGCCATTAAACTGATTAAACACGTCACGCCTAATGATCTGGCATTCGCCTCGTCCCATGCCGACGCCAAAGACATTCAGGAGGTAAAAGTAGGTATTAAGAATAGAATGGAAGAAGCGGTCGCTGAACTTTTCTTCCTCGGGGAATACCTTAACGTTACTTGTCATTGCAAGGAATGGGCTTTTTCTGAAGCGGTTTTCCATGAACTCAAAGAACCGTGTAATATCCTGGAATACGATATCAGCTCCGAGGAAAATGAGAATTTCCCCTTCCGCGCACCTGGCGCCTGCGTTGCGCCCTTCGGAGATGTTTTGTCTTGCGGGCTTAGAATGCAGGACAATCTTACGGGTGAAATTCCGGGCGATGGAGACTGTTGCGTCTGTACTTGCCCCGTCGGAGATAATGAGTTCGGCATCAAAACGCTCAAGAATCTTTTCCTGCCTGATCTGCTTAAGTATGTTAGGCAGCAGTTTTTCTTCGTTAAGCGTCGGTATAATAATACTATATTTCAAATTTCACCTATTTATCGAAACAATGGACTTAAATTTTAGAAACAGAACATGAAGAAAGCGCTTTTATGTGTCACTCTCACACCAGGCATTGGAAAATGAAAATAGTTAAGAGTGTTTTTTACAAACTGCCAGAACGGGCCGTAGAGAGGCAGTTTTTCGGCATCCAGGTCCAGAGCAACATAAAGGTCCATGGGCCCATAGTTTACAGAATTATCGTTGTTGCGTATACCCGTGCCCAGAGCAAGCATTAACCAGGAGGGCCAGTAGCTCCCGGTTTTTTCAGGCAGCAATTCGTGAAGCCTGAATGACATCCAGTACTTCTGTCCCGCGTAGTCATCGAATATGATGCTCTTGCCCGATCTGAGCCTGCTGGTCGGTTTATAGCTCATTTTAGGCATAAAGCTTTTCATCTCAGGTATATAATACTGTCCGATGTAGAACGCTGTTCCAAGCAGGTCAGCTGAAAAATTAGAAAAGCTGAACCCGTTATTTTTATGGAACCCGTTTTCCAGTTCTATATAAGACATATAAGCCAGGGCCGAGATGGAGCTATACCAGGTTGATTCCAGGGCCTGCATTCCGGCGGCCTCATAGTTTCCTGAGAACAGGTGCCCTAGCAAATTTACGGAATAGAAGTGACTAAATTTATTAAAATTTGATAACTTACTCCAATAATCATTTGAAAAATAAAATTTTTCCGGTTTCTGCCACCATTGGTTTTCCATATAATTATGGGCAACAATGCCGGAGCCCAAAGAGGCTACACCGAGACCCGCAAGCAGTTTATAATTTAAGCCGGTGTCAAAAGGGTCAGTGTGTTTTATTTCTGTACGTATTACAGAAGGAACAGAATCCTGAGGGGTAAAGCCAAGGGTGTCCTCATCCCTTGAAGCCGGAGAAGCCATTAAGGCACAGTTAAGGCTCGGGGCTGTGAGGGCAAGAAAGAGTAAAAGAGAAATAAGTTTCATCAGGATCCGGTTTAAAGATACAGGAGAAATAAAAAGAATATAATATAAAACAAAAAGGGATAAGTCGCCATTGGCGAAATATCCCTTGAAAAATAAAGCAGACTGAAGATTATTTCTCGGGTTTCATCTGCGGGAACAAGATTACGTCGCGAATTGATGGCTGGTTAGTCAGGAGCATCACGAGGCGGTCTATTCCAATTCCAAGGCCTGCCGTAGGAGGCATTCCGTATTCTAAAGCGCGTACAAAGTCCTCATCTATCTGATGGGCTTCCTCGTCACCTGCCTCACGCATTTTAACCTGATCTTCGAACCTGTTTTTCTGGTCGATAGGGTCGTTGAGTTCGCTGAAAGCGTTGCAGATTTCGCGTCCCAAGACGAAGCCTTCGAAGCGTTCAACGAGTCCTTCCTTAGTTCTGTGCTTCTTGGCCAGAGGCGACATTTCGAGCGGGTAGTCTGTAAGGAACGTGGGCTGTATGAGTTTATCCTGCACTGTAACCTCGAAAAGGTTATCGATGAGTTTACCCTTACTTTCTCCTCCGCCAAGCGGGGCTCCGTATTTTCTGCAGGCAGCCTTAACCTCGTCGTAAGAAGCGTTCAGGACGTCAATGCCTGTAGCCTCTTTTATAGCATCGACCATAGAGACCCTGTCCCAGGGGGGCTGGAAGTTAATTTTCTTTCCTTCTATTTCAAACTCGGTTGTACCGAAGACGGTTGTAGCGACGTGGGCCACCATTTCCTCAACAAAAGCCATCATCCAGTTATAGTCCTTGTATGCCACGTAGAGTTCCATCATAGTAAACTCGGGGTTATGGGTTTTGTCCATACCCTCGTTGCGGAAGTCTTTAGAGATTTCATAGACTCCGTCGAAGCCGCCGACGATGAGGCGTTTCAAGTAAAGCTCGTCGGCTATTCTCATATAAAGCGGGATATCGAGCGCGTTATGGTGAGTAACAAAAGGCCTTGCAGCGGCACCGCCATACATAGGCTGAAGCACCGGGGTTTCAACTTCGAGGTATCCCTTCTGGTCGAGGAAGCTTCTGAGAGCTGAAATAATGCGGCTTCTTTTAACAAACACGTCCTTAACCTCAGGGTTAACGATGAGGTCGACGTATCGCTGGCGGTATCTGAGTTCCTTATCGGCGAACTGGTCGAAGATGACCTTATTGCCCTGTTCGTCTGTAACTTCCTTTGCAATTGGTATCGGCCTGATAGATTTAGATAGGAGTTTCAGGCTTCTGGCGTGGACGGAAGTTTCGCCGGTTTTAGTCTTAAAGACGAAGCCCTCAATGCCGACGATGTCGCCGATGTCCATGAGCTTAAAAGTGTCGTATTCTTCGCCGATGTCGTCTTTTTTCAGGTATATCTGGATTCTCCCCTGCTGGTCCTGGATGTGTGCGAAGGAGGCCTTTCCCATGCGGCGGACGGCCATAATGCGTCCGGCTATTCTGACGTTTATTTCCGTACCTTCCTGGAAGTGGGTTTTTATATCGTTTGAATAAGCGTTTACGTCAAACTCATAAGCATATGCTTCGAGGTTTCTTTTCTGAAGCTCTTCTAATTCTTCGAGTCGTCTTTTTACGAGTGTATTAATATCTTCATTAAAATTAGTTTCCAAAAATCCTCCATTTATTTTCTTGAAAAGTTGGCCAGCCTCAAACAGACCAGATCCTGAAGATTATCGGCCAGAGTAGCAGGGACAATATAGTTATTTACAATTATAGAAAAGGCAACCGGTTCGTTGTCCGCGGTATGCACAAAGCCGCAGAGAGATCTTACCCCGCCTAAGTATCCGGTTTTTGCCCTTACGTTATTTTCAGCTTTAGATCTCAGCATTCTGCGCGCCAGCGAGCCGTCAATTCCGGCCACAGGCAGCGTCTGGTAGAATACAGAGAAAGTTTCATTTTTGTACATATAGTTTAACAGGTCCACGATCTGTCTTGGCGTAACGAGGTCCAGGCGTGAGAGTCCGGATCCGTCGGCCATGATCATATCTTCAGAATTTATGCCCATTTCCCTCAAGAGGTTTTTAACGGCCTTAACGCCGTTTTCGATAGAGCCGAAGCCGTACTTATTGAGGCCAATTGTCTTAAGGAGCTGTTCGGCATAAAAGTTCTGGCTGTTTTTATTTATCACCCTAACGATTTCAGAAAGCGGAACAGAATAGTGGGTGAAAATCTTTTTAAGTTTTGAATAGTCGAGGCTGATATTTTCCTCGTCGATATCAGTTGCATAGCCTTTAATAACAATACCCTTTTTCTTTAATATATCCTTAAGGACGATCAAAGAAAACTGTGTAGGATTATTTACCGTAGAATAAGTCTTAAACTCCTCCGAGTTTTCGCTTATTTTGCCAAAGACGGTAATAATATTTGTGCCGCGTTCGCGGTAGACGTCGATATCCGTGGGGGTATCCTTAGGCACAGTAACGACCTTATTAATAATAGTAACGTACTTTGTCTCGGGCAGAATGCCGAGAATGGCCTGTTTGCCGGGTTCAGTAGGTTTAACGATAATATCGACGCAGTTGTCGTTAAAGCTAATAGCGCTGGTTGAAGCAGAGTACCAGTAGGTTTCATAGTCCCATGACCATCCTTCGCCGAGGCCGTTTTCGTCAAAGAGTTTATCGTCGCCGATAAGGTTTCCGGTAATTTCCTCAATGCCGCGTGAAAGGAGAGTATCGGCCCAGTCGTTATAGACCTTATAAGTATCCTCCTCATGGAAGCGTCCTGAAATTGTGGGGTCACCCGATCCCTGTATGATGAGGTCGCCTTTGAGGACAGAGCCCTCGAGGTTTCCGTTCATATAGAGGTTAGTCTTATACCTGTAATTTTTTCCCAATAAGAGCAGTCCTGAAGAAGTAGTAAAGAGTTTCAGGTTACTGGCCGGGACCATAAGTTTGTCTTCATTTCTTTTATAGAGGTATTCCCCTGTTTCGAGGGATTTAATCACGACGCCCCAGTTTGCGCTGTTAAAATTAGGGTCGTTAAAGATATCGTCAATCTGCTGCCAGAATTCGGTAATCCGCGAGGAGTTATACTTATTGAATGCGGGTGCCTGAAAGTTCTGTGCAGAGATTGAAGCCTGCAGAAGAACAAAGCTTAAAAGAAATAGCTGCTTATAATTTCTCATATTTTTTTGTAATACTATTTATTTCCGCTGCTGTCAGTTCACGCCAGGCCCCCTGGGGGAGGTCGCCCAGAGTTATTCCGCCATAATTTATTCTGGAAAGTTCAACTACGTTATATCCAAGGGTCTGGAACATTTTCTTGACGAAGTGGTTTCTCCCTTCGATAGCAGTAACGTTAACAATAGTACTTTTTTTGGTCACAATAATATCTTCAAACCTGCCTTTTTTCCCATCGAGGAAAATGCCTTTGAGCATTTTCTCCTTATCCTTAAGTTCAAGAGGTTTATCCAGTACGGCCCTGTAGACTCTTCTTACCTTGTTGTTCGGGTGCAAAAGATAGTTAGTAAAATCCCCGTCATTTGTCAACAGGAGCACGCCTGTTGTATTATAATCGAGGCGTCCTACAGGAACAACCTTAATATTGCTTTTAATCAGGTCCATTACGGTTCTTCTGTTTTTCTCGTCGTCAGTAGTAGTAACGAAGCCCTTAGGTTTATTAAGGAGGTAATAGGCCTTAGACTGGGGTTTTACCTTTTCGCCGTCAAAAGTAACGGTATCCTTACCCGGTTCTACGTTAAAGGCAAGCTGGTCTATGGTTTTGCCGTTTACCTCAACTCTGCCCTGGAGAATAAACTCCTCCACTTTGCGTCTGGAGGCAAGTCCGCATTCTGACAAAAATCTATTCAATCTCATCTTCGTTATCCGGTTCCCGAACGCTGTTTTCGAGGTTTTCCTCGATCGCGTTCATCATAATTTTCTGTTTTTGTTCAATAAAGTCCTGATCCTTCATAATTTCCTCAATTTCACGGGGTTTCGGGAGGTCACTAATATTAAAGAGCCCGAAATACTTCAGAAATTCATCTGTAGTTCCGTATAAAAGGGGGCGGCCAATGGACTCGGAGCGCCCGGTAATTGTGATCAGGTTTTTCTCGAGAAGCATATTCAGAATATAGTCTGAATTTACGCCTCTGATGGCCTCAAGTTCCGGTTTGGTAATCGGCTGCTTATAGGCTATAATGGCGAGGGTTTCCAGGGCTGCCTGGCTAAGTCTTCTTTTGCTTTTTTCCGTAGAAAGGAATCCGACGTACTTGCCGAACTCAGGTTTAGTGGCAAAAAGGTAGCCGTTGGCAACTTTAGTGATATTGAAAGAAAGCTCCTGTGAATTATACTTTTCGTTTAATTCATCCACGCATTTATCAACATCCGCGGCTGATAAGGAGACGTCCTCGCCGTCAATTTCCTTAATGGCTTTAATTATGTCGGAGGCCTGAATAGACTCATCCGAGGCAAATATCAGCGCTTCAATTATAGAATTATAAATTTTCTCCATCAGCCAGGCTATAAATTACAAAATCGTTAAAACCTTCAGATTCTCTGAGCCCTAATTTACCCATTTTAATCATTTCCAGCAAAGCAATAAATGTTATTACTATTTTAATCTTTTCTCTCATATCGCTGACCAGCACGATAAAGCTCAGTTTTTTTTCCGTATGAATTCTGGATTCTATATAGTTAATCTGGTCTTCAATTGTAACGTGGATTTTCTTAATTTCATGGACCGGCTCCTTCGGTTTATCCATGAGCGCATGCTTAAAGGCCTTCAGGAGGTCGTAGAGCGTCACATTTTTAAGCAAAGTGCCGAATTCGGGGGGAGCCACTTTATAGTCGGCGTCAAAATTCCCCCTATAGCTAAGTTTTCTCTGATTAGACTCGAGGAAAGAGAGTTCCTCGGTCATTTCCTTGTATCGTTTGTATTCGAGCAGAGCCTTTACAAGGTCGTCCCTGGGGTCAATCTCATCTCCTTTTTCATCTACTTCCCTGGGAAGGAGCATACGGACTTTGATCTGCATGAGAGTAGTGGCCATAAGAATAAAGTCGCCAGCCACTTCAAGGTCCAGAGCCTTAATCATATTCATGTATTCAAAGAAGTCCCGGGTAATCTTAGAGATAGGGATATCATAGATATCGAGTTCATCTCTTTTAATAAAGAATAAGAGCAGGTCCAAGGGTCCTTCAAACTGTTGTAATTTTATCTTATACAAACTATACCCGGATCCTGTCTTAACCTAATTTCATTTTTTCGTGAACATCCTGCATAGTACTTTCGGCGACGGCCTTAGCGCGCTTTTCGCCATCGAGGAGAATATCCTGAACCTCAGAGGGGTTTTCCTCGTAGTGGTGTCTTTTTTCAAGGACGGGGGCCAGCATTTCATTAATTTTAGCGGCAGCCCTCATCTTGCAGTCGACGCAGCCCAGAGCGCCGGAGCGGCAGCCGGCTTCAATTTCAGCCGTAGCCTCAGGAGTATTAAATTTCTGTTGATACATAAAAACGACGCATATTTCAGGGCGGCCGGGGTCACCTTTTCTGACTTTCAGCGGGTCGGTTACGGCTTTTTTCATTTTTGCCGTTACGACATCCGGGCTGTCGGAGAGATAAATTGCGTTATTTAAGGATTTGCTCATTTTTGCAACTCCGTCCAGGCCAGGGAGTCTGGCAAAGTTAGTCAAAAGAGCCTCCGGTTCCGGGAAGACCTCTCCATACTGAAGGTTAAAGCGTCTGGCCAGTTCTCTGGTAATTTCAACGTGAGGCACCTGGTCCTCGCCGACAGGGACGGCCTGGCCTTTATAGAGCATAATGTCAGCAGCCTGTAAGACGGGATAGCCCAAATGTCCATAGACGAGGCTTTCCACGTTCAGGTCCCTAACCTGTTCTTTCAAGGTAGGGTTTCTTTCCAGTCGTGCCGTAGTAATGAGCATCGAGAGGAGGAGGAAGAGCTCCGTATGTTCTTTTATTTTAGACTGCCTGAAAAAGGGGCTTTTAACGGGGTCGAGGCCGGCAGCAAGCCAGTCCATAACCATATCCTGTGTATTTTGAGCTATTAAATCCGTATTAAGGTCTGTAGTGAGCATATGGTAGTCTGCCACCAGGTAGAAGTTATCATAATCATTCTGGAGTTTCACCCAGTTCTCCAGTGCTCCGACGTAATTTCCGAGGTGAAGCTTACCAGTAGGGCGCATTCCGCTTAAAATTCTCTTTTTCGGCATCGTTTCCTTCATTTCAACTTTTTAAAGAAGTAAATAAATAAAAAATTAAGGACTAAATCTATTAAGAAATTTTGTCAGTTTAAAGTAATAAGTCTGAATACCAAATAAGAGTCAGGACTGGAAGAGATAAGGTTTCCAGGATTCTTCCATTTTACTGACCGAAGCAGTCATAAACATGATATGGTTCGGTTTATAGGGTTTCATGCGCAGGACGAGGTTAGCCTCCTCGGGTGTTCTGTTGCCCTTACGGTTATTACAGACAATGCAGGCTGTAATGAGGTTTTCCCAGTTATCCTCTCCTCCCCTGGCTCTGGGGATTATGTGGTCGACGGTAAGGGGAAGGTCGCTTCTGCCGCAGTAGGCGCATTTATACATGTCCCTTTTGAGTATATTTTTCCGGGAAAGGATTACTTTCTTATAAGGCATCTGAACGTATCTGTTCAGACGTATCACGCTGGGCCACGGGAAAGAGTTATAGGCGCTATTGATCATTTTATGGTCTTTATTTGCGACCATCTGAGCCTTATTAAGGAGCATGAGAACAATCGCCTTTCTGACGTTACAAATCGAGAGCGGCTCGTAGCTTTGATTCAGAACCAGGACTTTTGCATTAAGTTTTCCATTAGTACTTTTGTAAGGTTCGAAGACACGCCTCCTCTACCTGATCTTTTTTTCCTGAAAATAGAAAAATAATCTGAACGCTATGCGTAAAATTAACAAAAATATGGCAAAATACAGTACATATCTCATTTTATCAGGAGATACTGCCCTCAAACCTATAACAAGCAGCAGAACTGCGATAATTGTAAGAGTGGCATAGTTGGAAATTTCAAGAACCCGTTTATTCAAAATTTAATACCCCTTATTAATTATACCGCCGGCAATAACGTAGCCCTGTTCGTCGTAGATGACCGCGGACTGTCCCGGAGTAATGGCGCTTTTGGCCGAGTTAAACTTCAGTTGAAAATGGTTTTCACCGGCAGAGATTACTTCTGCCACTGAGCCCTTATCGGAATACCTGATTTTGCAGATAACGGTACTTCCTGGTTTCAGGCTGTCGAGTGAGACATAGTTGACATCATCAGCCAGAAGGTTCTGCTGCATGAGGTCGGACTTATCTCCGATTTCTATAGTATTGCTGTTATAATCTATTTTAGTAACGTAAGCCGGTTTTCCGAGAGCGATGCCGAGACCTTTTCTCTGGCCCACGGTATAAAAAGGGATTCCCCTGTGTTCTCCGATTTTTTTGCCGTTTAATAAAATATCCCCTTTTCCGATATTGTTTATAACTTCGGGGGCTTTTTCTCTTAAAAATCTCTCATAGTTATTATCAGCCACGAAGCAGATCTCCTGGCTATCGGGTTTTGAAGCCGTTTTAAGGCCAAATTTTTCAGCCAGGCTTCTGACCTCAGTTTTATTATACATTCCGAGCGGGAAAATAGTTCTCCTTAGGCTTTCCTGAGTAAGACCCCAGAGAGCGTAGGTCTGATCCTTGCCGCTGTCTTTGGAGTTTTTGAGGCAGTAGCGTCCCGTTTCGGGATTAAACCCGACGTTAGCGTAATGCCCGGTTGCGACAAACTCAGCGTCGAGCGCGTCAGCTTTTTTAAGGAGTTCCTCCCATTTAATTTTCCTGTTGCAGATGACGCACGGGTTTGGGGTTCTGCCGTGGAGGTACTCATCGACGAAGTTGTCAATAACGGCATCTTCGAATGCCTTTGTAAAGTCTACGGTATAATGGGGAAATCCCATCATAGAGGCGACGTTTTTAGCGTCGTAGATTGCATCAAGCGAGCAGCAGCCCGATTCATGCTTCGGGGCTCCGCCTACTTCCATAAAGCCCCAGGTTTTCATAGTAATTCCAATAACCTCATAGCCGTCGTTATGCAATAAAGCCGCCGCAACGGAAGAATCGACTCCGCCCGACATAGCCACAATTACTCTGCCTTTGGACACAACTTAATCCTTTCACTTAACTGATATTAATAATATGCAACGTTAAATATAGAGAAATAGTTTTGGAAATTCTATGAAAAAGGATGTTCCCAATTTATGCACTAAACTACTTAGAAGAATCTTCGAACATCTTTATGATTACTTAAAATTTATAGGATATGGATAAAATATTTTAAGGCCGCGGTGATAAAAGACCGGAGGTATAATTAAAGAGTATACAAAACTGATTCTTAATTATCAATATATTTTTTAGAAAATCTTTCATCCGAACTTTTCTTGATTGTGCTGGAAATATTATCTAAAATGCCTATGAAAAAAAATAATGCCTTTACTGCAAAAAGACAGGTAAGCTATGAAAAACAAATCTACTTTTAAGTTCTTAAGGATGAAATTGCTGGTGGTTATGGGACTCATTCTTGTAGCCATGAACAGTTTTGTCTTTGCCGCCAATGGCAAAATCACCGGCCGTGTCACAGACAAGGAAACCGGTGAAGCTCTGCCGGCAGCAACAGTTGTCATAACGCATATAGTTGCTGCCGATGGAAAGGAAGTTCCCCTTCCCAAGACAATCGGCGCTGCAACAGATGCCGACGGATATTATTTCATCATGAATGTTCAGCCCGGGGTTTACACACTGAGCGCGAGCATTATCGGTTACACTCCCACAGTCCAGAAAGGTGTAAAAGTTGACCTGGACCGTACGATTACAGCAAATTTTCAGCTTGGTTCGACCTCAATTCAGACCGAGCAGATAACTGTTGTAGCCCCGAGGGAAATCATCAAGCACGACGTTTCAGGCACGCAGGAAGTTGTAGCCTCAACGAGAATTGAGCAGATGCCTGTCTTAAGGCTTGATGAGTTCATGGGAAGAATAAAAGGTGTTGAACTTGTAAGCAACTCTGAGGGTAACGGTCTCAGCGTCAGAGGCGGTAATATCAGGGAGACTGATGTACGCCTGGACGGAATGTCGCTTCAGGATCCGCGCTCCGGAAACTCGTACATTGCGCTGAATTCAACAACAATTCAGCAGGTACAGGTTTTAACGGGCGGTTTTGAAGCAAAATACGGAGGCATACAGTCGGGTCTTCTTAACGTTGTTACCAAAGACGGCCAGCGTGAACGTTATACGGTATCCCTGAAGATGGACGTTGCCCCGGCAGGACAGAGAAGATATTTCGGAACTGATCCTTACAGCGACTCGTCATGGATTTACAAGGTTTATGCCGGTCAGTATGCCATGAACGGCATCAGGACACATGCCGATTCAATGGCCACACCGCGTGACTTCTGGAACTTCCCCGGCTGGAACAAAGTGAGGACCAATCCGGCTACGAAAAAGGATCTGGGCATGTTTACAGCCGAC
>JBLMYS010000016.1:0-3528 GCA_050258415.1 Acidobacteriota bacterium
AATAAAATGAAACGAATAATTATCTGTCTGCTTGTGCTTGCTTTTGCAATGCCTCTGTATTCTCAAAAGGAAGTGGAAAAAGAACTGAGCGGTTACGTTAACCCCGATGAACTGGTAACACTTTCAGAAAACGTCCCCTTTAGCAAGGCCGTAGAAATCTTAAGCCGCGTGAGCGTTAAAATGACCGGCAAAACAATTGTCTCTACAGCGGGCGTTAATAACCCCATTGGCGTTGAAATTGTTGGCCAGCCTTATAAAAAAGCGCTCGCAATTATTACTCAGTACGCGGGCCTCATTTATGAAGAAAACCAGGACGCCATTATTATTAAAGGACGCACCGAGCAGAAAGCAGAGCAGAAACCAAACGATATCTATGCTCCGGTCGACGCAAGGGAAGTTAAAATCTCCGCAGTCTTCTTTGAGGCTAATATCTCTGAAATGAAATCACGCGGCATTAACTGGCAGTTCCTCCTCTCGCAGAAAAACCTTTCTCTCGGCGCCGATAGCAGAACGTTTACCGAAAGCGCCGGCAGTAGCAGCGGTTCAGGCGGCAGCGGCTCTTCAACTACTACTGTCAAACCCAACGACTTTAATTTAACGGGCGCGGCTTCAAATTTCGGCATTGGAAACTTTACAGGCGCGGCAACCGCTATGTTCCGCTTCTTTGAATCCGAAAACCTGGGCGAGGTTATTGCTTCCCCTAATGTAAGCGTCAGAAGCGGACAGAAAGGCAGAATTCAGATTGGAAGCGACTTCTCAATTAAGACCCGCGATTTTTCAGGAAATATTATAGATAAATTTTATCCCACCGGTACAATTATAGAAGTAACTCCGTATATTTACAGGGAAGATAATCTGGATTATGTGCTCCTTAACCTGAACGTGGAAAGAAGCAGTGCGGTTCCTTCCGAAATATCAACTGAAATCAGAAAAACTTCTGCCAATACTCAGGTCCTTATGCTTAACGGCGAGGAAACTATAATCGGCGGATTGTTTATTAACGACGAGACTACAGACCGCACCGGAATCCCTATCCTTAAGGATCTTCCATGGTGGGTGCTCGGTATAAGGTATCTTACCGGAAGCGACCAGAAAATCGTTCAGAAAAAGGAAGTCGTAATATTAATTAAAACTGAACTTATGCCTTCTCTCAAGGAAAGGCTTACAATGCCTAAGAACGGCAATAAGATTCAGCAGGAAGTTGAACAAAACCGTCAGCAGATAAAGTTCTATCAGTTTAACCAAAATCAACAGGAAGAAAAGTAGGTATTTATCATGGAATCAATTTTAATCGTAGACGATGATATTAATCTGTGCTCCCTCTTACGCGAAGAACTTAATGAGATTGGCTACGACGCTTATTCGGTAAACGGCGCAGATGAAACATTTGCCTTTCTTGATTCCGGACGCCTGGTGGACCTGATACTGCTGGACCTGAAAATGCCTGAGAAAGACGGCTTCTATGTGCTCGAAACTCTTAAGGCCAGAAAAATGGATATTAAGGTTATTGTGCTTACAGCTTATGCCGACGTTAAAAGCGCTATTGATTCGGCTAAGCTGGGCGCAAGCGATTTTATTAGTAAACCTTACGATTTCGATGAACTCCTTATTACAATAAGAAAAGTATTGCAAAAAGAAAAAGACCATGAAGATTAGCTACAGGATATTAATATCAGCCCTTGCTGTTGTAGTTGTAATCTTTGCCAGTTCCACTCTTACTTTCTATTCGTTTACAGGAAAAATTGTTCTTGGCCTGGCCGGCCTTGCTCTTTCGCTGGTTTTTGTACTCCTGTTCCTCGATAAAAAAAACGGCAGGGCAAAAACAGAATATTCGGGGTTTATTTCTCTTGTTAACCAGAACCTCCCTTTAAGAGAAATGTCGGACACTGTACTGGCAAGGATCATTAAAACGACGGGCTTCACTGCCGGACGCATCTATATGACCGCCCGGAACGAACCTGTGCTCCTTTCATCTTACGGACTCTTAAATGAAACTTCTCTGGCAAACGGCGGAATAGACCTCTATGAGCGCGTAATTGAAAAAGCGGAAGTATCTGAATATTTCTTTACTGAAAATTTTCCCGTCATACGCTCGGGACTCCTGGAGCTTCAGATACGATACCTTCTTATTATGCCTGTTGTATATAACAGGAAAGTTATTGCAATACTCGAAATGGCTTCGGTCAGCTCTCCTTCAAAATGGGCAAAGGAATATCTTGCCGGCATTAAGGACCAGCTTGCCTCGGGCCTCAGCAAGGCCTACGAAATGCACCAGCTTGAAAACCTTGTCCGCGAGCTGAAGGTCCGCAGGGAAGAACCTGAAAAAATATTCCCTGCTTCAGTTCCTGCTGAAAAAGAAATTGCTCTTATAGAATCCGCCGGGGAAAAAGCTGCTGAGGCAGATCCGGGTGAAAAAACAATTCTTGTTATAGACCCCAATTCCGAAAACAGAAAAATTATTAGCGGCTATCTCTCTTCAAAAAATTATAAAATAATTCAGTCCGAAAGTTCTGAAGAGGGATTTAAGGGTTTATTGCAGTATAAACCCTTCGCCGTTACGCTTTCTGTTGCTTCATCAGATTTAACATCCTGGCAAGTGCTGAAGAAAATAAAAGAAACTTCCCAAGCTCCCGTAATTCTTTATAACACTATGGAGCCGCTTAATTTCGGCTTCGGCCTCCAGGTATACGATTACATTTTCAAAACTCCCGATGCTGAACTAATAAACTTTTATTCTGCAAAACTTCCCGGCCTTAAAAATATCGTCCTTGCGGGCTTCGAAGAAGATGCACGCCCCATTCAGAGTGAAGTAAAGCTTGCCTTTGCAAAAGAGCAGAATGAGTCCTTTAAGACGATTAAGAAACTTCAGCCGCAGCTTGTTTTTATTAATGCCTTCATGCAGAAAGGCGACAGCGTTTCGCTTATAGACCGACTGAAGACTTCTTTTGAAACAAAGGATATTCCTGTTGTACTTTGCCTGAAACCCCAAATGAATAAAGAGGAACTTGCACTCCTTATGGCCGGCATCGAAAAGGCCGCTATAAGGTCAAAAGGCCACCGCAAGGATATTCTTAAAGCGATAAGGGACAGGATCCTTTTGGAAGAAGGCATTACAGATGAGGATACTTCTTCCATACTGATTGAAAGCGAGCCCGAGAAAGATTTCGAAAAAGAGGCGCCGGATACAAATAAGCTTCCTGCAAGCAAAGTGCTTATAGTTGACGACGACACAGATACGCTTTCTGAAGTGGGAGAGATATTAAAAGATTCTGGCTGCGAAACTGTCTTTGCAAAAAGCGGACTTGAATGCCTTACAACTCTTCAGAAACTGAAGCCCGACCTGATACTGCTGGACATAATGATGCCGCAGATGGACGGCTTTGAAACAATTAAAAGAATTAAAGCTGAAAGAAACTTAAAAGACATTCCCGTCTTTGCTCTTACGGCACATGAAATGATTGACGAAAAGGAGATTTTAATAAGGAATGGTTTCGATGACTTCGTATCCAAACCCGTTAATTCCGGATC
>JBLMYS010000017.1:0-5486 GCA_050258415.1 Acidobacteriota bacterium
AGTTCAGAATCGTTATGGGCATGAATACCGATTTTTGTCGTGACTCTCGCTTTTATGGCGCTGACAATCTCAAAGATTTCGCCTGGCAGGCAGCCTCCGTTAGTATCGCAGAGTACAAGAACGTCAGCCCCGGCCTTTTCAGCCGCAAGAAGCATGGAAATAGCAAACTCCGGATCATCCTTATAGCCGTCAAACAAGTGCTCGGCATCATATACTACTTTACGCCCATGTTCCTTTAGGAAACGGACCGAATTATATATCAGTTCCTCGTTCTCACTTTTGGAAATCCCCAAGCCTTTTTCAGCGTGCAGGCGCCAGGTTTTCCCGAAAATTGAAACAACCGGGGTCCCGGCCTTAAGAAGCGCATTCAGGTTGGCGTCTCCCTGTATATTTTTCAGGTCGCGCGCCGTACTTCCGAATGCCGAGAGCTGTGCCCTTTCCAGGTTCAGTTCTTTGGCGTAGCGGAAGAACTCCTCGTCTCTCGGATTGCTTCCGGGCCAGCCGCCTTCAATAATATCAACACCGAATTCATCAAGCTTGCGGGCAATAATAAGCTTATCCTGCACAGAAATGCTTATCCCCTCCCCCTGAGTACCGTCGCGCAGAGTAGTATCGAATATTTCAATCGTCTTTCTTTCCACACATTCCTCTTTCTGATTTACTTAGCCAGCATTCCTGTTTTTCTGGCATATGAAAATATGCCGCCAGCCATCACTATATCATAAACGCTGCCCAGGGAATTAAGGCTGTAGGTCTTCTTGTCGCTTAAGTTTGTTATTGTGTTAGCTCCAAGGTCCACTTCAACCTCGTCGCCTGTTTTTATGACTTCGTTAAGCTTCACAGGTGTTTCAAAAGGTATAATGAAGCCGCCGTCAACCGAGTTGCGGTAGAATATTCTTGCATAGGATTCCGCAACAACGGCCTTTACGCCTGCAACGTTAAGCGCCAGAGGGGCATGCTCGCGTGAGGAGCCGCACCCGAAATTCGAACCGCCAACTATTACTGAATATTCAGAGGTATATTCACCTTCCTTTATAAAAGGCTTTCTTCCTTCGGGCAGGCCTGCCTGCATTGGAGGGACTCCCGAAAGTGCAAAGCGCCCGTAATTTTTCAGTTCCTCTTCATCACTTGTTGAATAGACGAGGTGCTCAGCCGGAATGATCTGGTCTGTATCTATATTATCGCCAAGGACATACGCCCTGCCGGAAATTTTATTGTTCATCTTTTACCTATAATTTTTTAGTTCCGAACACTTTTTAATTACATGTATTCTGCCGGATCGGCCAAAGAGCCGTTTACGGCTGTTGCTGCCACCGTCAGTGGAGAAGCCAGGTACACTCCGGCGTTCTTGCTTCCCATGCGCCCAGGGAAATTCCTGTTTGTAGTTGAAACTACAACGTCTCCGTCTACCGAGCGCCCGAAGGTATCAATCGGTCCTCCCAGGCATGCAGCACACGAAGGGGGTGCAATGTTGCATCCGGCACTGACGAATATATCCTTCAGTGTTGAGCCTTCATATGTCTCCTCTTCCAGCATTCTTGCAACCCTCGTGGAGCCGGGAACAATGAAAGTAGGCACTTTTACTTTGTTTCCTGCAAGCACTCTTGCGGCAAAACGGAAGTCTGTAATTTTTCCTCCCGTGCAGGAACCTATATAGCACTTTGTAACTTTTGTACCCTTAACTTCGCTTGCCAGTTGGCGCTTGTCCGGGCTGTGCGGGGCTGCAACAACAGGCTTAAGCTTTGAAACGTCATAGGTAAATGTTTTAAGATACTTCGCGTCACTGTCGCTTTTGAATATTTCGTAGCTTCCTTCAACTTTTCCCTCGAGGAATTTTTCCGTCACTTCGTCAAAAGCAATAATGCCGCTTATGGCGCCTGTTTCAATTGCCATATTGGTTAAAGTCATTCTCTCATACATTGAAAGAGATTCAATGGCCTCTCCGTCAAACTCCATAGCGCAGTATGTTGCGCCGTCGGTTCCGATGTCGCCAAGTATCTGAAGAATAAGATCCTTTGCCGTTAAATATTCAGGCATCTTTCCGTTAAAGGTAAACCGGATCGATTCAGGCACCTTCTCCCAGATCTTTCCTGTACCCATAATGAATGCAGCGTCCGTATTTCCGACGCCTGTAGAAAACATTCCGAAAGCACCCGAGGTACAGGTGTGTGAGTCTGTACCGAAGAGCACAGTTCCGGGAACGTTAAAACCTTCTTCAGCCAGCGCTATATGGCAGACACCTTTATAGCGTTCTGTTCCGGGGTCGTAGTAGTTCTTTAAGCCCTGCTCCTTTGCAAAAGTCCTCAGCATTTCAACGTTTCTGTTCGCGTGAGTGTTTGCCGTAAATATATAGTGATCGGGAAAGATAACGAGTTTATCCTTATCCCATATTTTAGCGTCAGTACCGAATTCCTTCTTCCATATTTCTATTGTCGGCGGTCCGCAGACGTCATGCGTCATCAGAACGTCGACATTAAGCCAGACATTCTCGCCCGGGGTCAGCCTTGATTTTCCTGCTGATTTGGCGAGTATCTTTTCGGTTATTGTCATTCCCATTTTATATCCCTTTGGTATTATTCTTTTTTCAAGTTTCCGTTATAATTTCATCTATGCTACAGAAAGCTGTTCGTCATCCTGAGCATTTTCACTTTGCAGGTAAAGGTACTGCGCGTTTACTGCCATGAGGAACGCCCTCGCGCTTGCCTCAATAATGTCTGTTGAAATGCCGCGCCCCGTAAAGGACTTCTCATCGCACCTTACTCTTACAATGGCTTCACCCATTGCCTGGCGGCCCGAGGTAACACTGCGCACATGATAGGCCTCAACCATGGGCTTTACATTGAGCACCATTTCAATCGCGTTAAAACATGCATCCACAGGTCCGTCGCCTATAGCCGAACCCTGAAGAACTTCTTCACCCGACTTTATTGCAACAGTGGCAGTAGGTATTGCCGTATTGCCCGACTGTACCTGGAGAGAGACCAGGTGAAAATATTCTTCCTCTTTATGAACTTCGTCTCCCATGAGCATTCTCAGGTCCTCATCAAAGACCTCTTTTTTCTTGTCTGCCAGAGCAAGGAATTTTTCATATACGGCCTGAAGATCCTCTCCCTTTTTATTGTAGCCCAATTCGGTAAGGCGGCTCTCCAGCCCGTGGCGCCCTGAGTGGCGGCCTAAAACAATCCTCGATTTATTTACCCCAACCAGCTCGGGAGTCATTATCTCATAGGTCTGCTTGTTCTTAAGCATTCCATCCTGATGTATTCCCGACTCATGCGCGAATGCGTTCTCGCCAACAATTGCCTTATTCGGCTGAACGACCATTCCCGAAAAGCCCGAAACCATGCGGCTCGTGTTAAATATCTCGGGAGAATTTATATCAGTATAAAATCCGCATATATCCTGTCTTACCTTAAGAGCCATTACAATCTCTTCAAGGCTGGCGTTGCCGGCCCTTTCGCCTATGCCGTTAATTGTGCATTCCACCTGACGAGCGCCATTCTTAAGGGCGCTCAGAGTGTTCGCAACAGCAAGGCCAAGGTCGTTGTGACAGTGCACGCTGATTATGGCTTTATTTATATTCTTAACTCTTTTTCTTAACTCACTTATAATTTCCCCGAACTCTTCAGGAAGAGTGTATCCTGTCGTGTCGGGAATATTAACCGTTGTAGCGCCGGCTTCAATTGCCGCCTCAACAACTTCACTTAAGTATCCTATATCTGTTCTTCCCGCATCCTCGGCTGAGAACTCCACATCCTGAACGAAAGTCTTTGCGAATGCCACCGCGTCATAAGACATCTTAACTACCGTGTCGCGCTTTTCCTTCAGAGTCTTTCCATACTTGTCATCACCAAACTTTCCCAATATGTGAATATCCGATGTGCTGGAGAACGTATGAATCCTGGGGTGCCTTGCGCTCTTCAGAGCCTCGTAGGCAGCTTTGATATCCGCTTCCTTTGCCCTGGCCAGAGCCGCAATTACGGCCGTAGATTCATCTGCAATTCTTTTAACGGCTTCAAACTGTGCGGGTGAGGAGACGGGAAAACCCGCCTCTATCACATCCACATTAAGCCTTACAAGCTGGCGCGCAATTTCGAGCTTTTCAAAGACGTTCAGTGAAGCCCCTGGTGACTGCTCGCCGTCGCGCAGTGTTGTATCGAAGATTACTATTTTATTATCCACTTTTTTTCCTCTTTTTAACTTTGTAAGGACTTAACTTTACTTACTTTTTTGAAAGTATTTTTTCCGCCTGAACCAAAACCGCCTCTGTCATTTCCGTTGTAGAGAGGAGCTTTGTGCCTTCGGAATATATATCGGCTGTCCTGTATCCCTCGGCAAGAACGCCTTCAACCGCTTCGTTAATAACATTTGCCGCTTTCTGATTCTTAAGAGAATACTCAAAGAGCATTGCGGCAGAGGAAATTGTTGCAAGCGGGTTCGCCTTGTTCTGCCCTGCGATGTCAGGAGCGCTTCCGTGTATCGGCTCGTACAAAGCGTACTTTGTACCCATGCTTGCCGAAGGAAGCATCCCAAGGCTTCCGGTTATCATGCCTGAAATGTCGCTTAAAATGTCGCCGAAGAGGTTACCAGTAACAATAACGTCGAACTGTTTCGGATTCCTTACAATCTGCATTGCGGCATTATCCACGTACATGTCGGAGAGCGCAACATCAGTGTATTCCTTATGCACTTCATGCACAACAGTCCTCCAGAGCTGGGAGACTTCAAGCACGTTGGCCTTATCTACAGACATTACTTTTCCCGTTCTCATGCGCGCCATTTCAAACGCCATTCTTGCAATGCGCTCAACTTCTGGGCGTGTATATTCCATGGTGTTCCAGCCCCTCGTCTCGTCATAGCCTCTGGGTTCACCAAAGTATATTCCGCCTGTAAGCTCTCTTAAGACAATAAAGTCGGTTCCTTTGACCACCTCTGACTTAAGTGACGAGGAATCAACCAGGCAGTCGTAGACCTTGGCCGGCCTGATATTGGCAAAGAGCCCCAGTTCCTTTCTGATCCTCAATAATGCTGCCTCGGGTTTCAGGTGATGGGGTAATGTCTCCCATTTGGGCCCTCCAACGGCTCCAAGCAATACAGCGTCTGAAGCCTTGCACTCGCTTAAGACCTCTTCTGAAAGCGGGGTGCCGTATTTTTCATATGAGCAGCCTCCCATGAGCCCTTCAGAAAACTGAAGGGGGAAGTTCATTTTTTCAGAAACCAGTTTCATTACCTTTACAGCAGAGCTGACGATATCGGGACCGATACCGTCGCCCGGAAGCAGCATTACCTTGAAACTCATACTCCCACCTCTTCTTTGGCGTTCTTCTTGAAGAGCCAGCTCATCATGGAGCGAAGCTTGGAGCCTGTTTTTTCAATTGAGTGCTCCCTGTTTTCCTCTCTCATCTTCTGCATGTTCGGAAGCCCGTTGTTGAATTCATCAAGCCATTCCTTTGCAAAGCGTCCTTCCTGTATTTCTGCTAGGATCT
>JBLMYS010000018.1:0-11933 GCA_050258415.1 Acidobacteriota bacterium
TCTTTGGTGTGTGGGGGGGAATCCGGTTCCCAGGGGTTCAGTCGCCCCGTCCGGGGCTTCTTCACCCCGGGCTATAGACAAAGCGCCCCTCTTCGGGGCTTAGTTACTGCGGAGTTAAAGATGCTCGATGTTTCATAGGGTTATTGAATTCCATGGTAATGGGAATAAACCGGTACCAATTTGTGTATACACCGTAGACCTAAAAGGTCGGGGCTAGTCAGGTCAGAGAGCTAGTCAGACAGTGGCAATTCAGGGATAAAAAAAATGCCGCCCGTAAAGAGTTACAGGCGGCATTTTTATTTTTGTGAAATCTAATTATTCTTCTTTTTTAGACGTGGCGATCAGGAACTTGGTAGCTCCTGCCCTTTTTAAGACGTCCATTACCTGAACGAAAGATCCATGGAGTGAATTTTTATCGGCTTTAATTACAACCTCTTTATTGCTCGTATTGAGAAATGATGTTTCGGCTGCAATCTTAAGCTCGCCTAAAGAGACCATTTTATTGTTGAAATAGATCTCATTTTTGTCGTTCAAGTAAACTTCCATGCTTTTCTCACCCGTGGTTTCACTGGTAACGGCGTCAGGAAGCTTCACCTTTAGGGCGCCTGTTACAAGGAATGGGCTCGTGATCATAAATATGAGCAGGAGCACCAGAACGACGTCTGTAAAAGGTGTTATATTAATTTCATTAAATTCTTTTTCATCTATCTTGTAGCGACGCATTCTTCACTTCCCTTTCATTTTTCCTGAGAGCATAAACCAGGTCGTGCACAGCCTCTTCAAAGGTAGGCATGCTGGATTTAATTTTTCTCATGAAGTAGTTATAGAACATGACTGCAGGTACAGCAACCAGGAGACCTGCCGCAGTTGATACAAGAGCCTCTGCGATACCGGCCATAACGTTCAGGTATCCTGAAGCCTCATTTAATGCCAGTGCCTCGAATGATCTGATAATACCGATTACGGTACCGAACAGACCGATAAAAGGAGAGATACTGCCGAGCGTTGCAAGTATACCGAGGCCCTTTTCGGCCTTAATAATTTCCTTATCAAGTTTAGCAAAAGAGCGTTCAAGCAGGATCTCCTCCGGCATTGAGGTATGCTCGAGGATATATTTATAGACCGGAGCAAGAGGGGTTTTGATGTTAAAGAAGAGCCAGCTCCAGCTGTAAGCCTTGCAGTAGAAGAGGGCTTCTTTCTTGTCGCCTGCCTGAAGGCTTGCGTTAATTTTGGCCTTAAAGTCGTCGATAACCTTATCTGTAATTCCCTTTAAGAGAACGGCCTTTTCAATTACAACTTTCAACGATAAAATAGAACAGAGCACTAATACTAATACAGTATAACCACCCTTTGATAAGAGATCCAGCAATGAATTATAAAGCATTTTGCATCCTTTTTAATTAAACAATAATCAACCTGTAACGGCTTTAATTCTGAAGGAGCAGACCAGCCAGGGTATCCCGCGCATCGATGCGGTATTAATACTCTGGACAACCAGCCGCCAAAAAAATTAAAACATGCATAAAATTAAATAAGCATCAGCACAAATATAATAAAATAACTTAATTATTCTGCCCCTTTTAACGAGGCAATTTGGGTAATATTAAGGGCATAATTTGGGTATTATACCTGAGGGAAAGGATATTGTTCCATTTTGAGAGTAAAATGAGGGAAATCCCGAAAAATAAAAAACCCTCATTTTCAGAGGGTTTTTTATTCATAGTCAAAAAAAATGCGTAAGGTATTATTTTTTCGGGCCCTGTTCTTTTTCAGCGTTAATACGGGTAATATAAGACTGGCTGGCTTTTTTGTAAGTTGCGTCCTGTGAGGCAGCCTTGAAGCTCTCGAGAGCCTTTGACTTATCGCCCTTCTCATAATTAACAACGCCAGTATAGAAAGCAATAGCTCCAGGGGTAACGGTCTTTTTATTCTTATCGGCATTCTGAAGAGCTGTCAGAGCATCATTGTACTGTTTCCTGTCGATATAAGCTTTTGCAAGGCCAAGATAAGCCTGGTCGGAATTTGTGGCATCGGCAGCTTTTTTGAATGTTTCGATTGCCTTGTCATACTTCTTTTCTTTCATGTACTGGTTACCGAGTACGAGGTAAGTTCTTGTAATGCCTTCCTGAATACCGGTCTTAAGGTTTTCGTTATTAGTGACGGAAAGAGCTTTTTCATAATTCTTAAGGGCGCCCTCATAATCCTTTTTTGTCGTCATGATTCCGCCCAGTGCGATATATGCCGGGGCCAAAGAATCATTTGCAGCTATTGCCTGGTTGAAGGCTTTAATTGCATCATCATCCCTATTGAGTTTAGAAAGAGCCAGGCCTTTCTGATAATATGTTCTGTAGTCAGGAGTAATAGCAAGCGACTGGTCGTAGCTTTTAACGGCTTCCTCGTTTTTATTTGCCTTCTGGAGTTCATTGCCCTTATTATAGAGGTCAATTGCCTGGTTCTGCTGTACAAGAGCAATTGCCGATTCGGCATCAGATTTCATTTTAGGGGTGCTGGCTGTAGCGGCAACTTTTTTGTAATAATAGACCGCCTCGTCGTAGTTTTTAAGGGCCAGGTCCGTATTTGCCAGGGCATAGAGTGATTGTTCGTAAGTGCTGTCCAAAGCGATACTGGAGAGGAAGTTGGTTCTGGCATCCTGTAGGTTACCGCTTTTCAAAAGAGCCTGACCTTTCAGGAAGTATGTACGATAGTCCTTGGCGACCTGAAGGCTGGAGTCCAGGCTGGTAATTGCCTCCTGGTAATTGCCTGCTTTCATATTCTCAATTGCTTTATTGTAGTATTTTGCCGCCTGAGGATCCATGCTCTGCTGACCTGCTTTTGTTGTATCCTGCTGTGCATAGGCGGAAATTGAGAAAATGAATAGGATATTTAAAACGAATAGAATTTTCTTCATCATAGCCTTCTCTTTTTATTGGTTAATAGTTAATTAATGCGGAAAGCAGATAAACCCTCGCGCTAATTATTTGTGATTAAAAAAGTTTAAAAGCAAAAAAGCATTTGGTATCAGCAAGATAAATTCCTGGATCAGAAAAATCAATAATAAATTGAATCTTCAAAAATGAGCCGGCTGAAATCCGGACAAAGATATATTTCAGCCTAAAAAAGAGTTCTTGCGGAGAGGATACTTACCCTATTAAGAGCCGTTTTTAAATTTCTTGCAGCTGTGTCTTTACATGGCGGCAATAATAAAGCCCGGGCAGCAATTTAAGTGCTGCATAAACATCGTTTCTTCACGCGTGGGGCATCCCTCCGGAAAAATGGAACTAAAACTACCCCGAAAAGAAATTTGAAAAAATAAATCTTGCTTACAAAACCAAAATAACATTTTACACGAGCTAAATCAATAGTTTCAGCCCAGTTTACTGAGCATAAATGCAGCAAGAAAGCCGATAACAGTAATGAGGCCGGCGAAGTCATGTGTCTCCTCGAAAGCCTCCGGGATCATTGTATCTACGAGCATTGACAAAATGGCCCCTGCGGCAACGGCAGTAGTAAGGGCAATTACGTCGGGGGAATAATACCTGAAAACGGCATAGCCTATAAGAGAGGCCACACCGGAGATTACGGCAATTGCCGTCCAGACTCCGAAGACATAGAGTACGCTCCGGCCTGCCTTTTTCATTCCGGCAGAGCTTGAGAGTCCTTCGGGAATATTGGAAAGGAAAATTGCAATTACTGTTACCCAGCCAACAGTGCCGCCATGGATCATGCCGACACCGATAACGATGGATTCAGGGATTCCGTCCAGGAGGGCGCCAACTGCAATTGCAAGCCCGCTTCCGCTATCTTCTTCCTCGCTTGGCTGTTTTCCTTTTTGTGATCTTTTGCGGTGTTTGGCGCCTTTTTTTGAAAGATACCAGTTAGCCAGAGTATAAACCGCGGCCCCGCCAATAAAGCCGGCCGAAGTGGAGACGAAGCCCCCCTGCTTATAGGCTTCATCCATCAGCTCGAAAGCCAAGGCTGAAATAAGCACGCCGCTTCCGAAGGCCATAATTGCAGCTATAAGGCGCTGCGAGGCACTGGAGAAATAGCCCACCGAGGCACCAAGCAGGAGGGCGCTTCCCGCAACGAGGCCCCAGAATCCGGCATAAAGAGCAGTTGACATCTTAATAATCCTTCAAAGTCCAATAAATACACATAATTCATTATTTAATATTATTAGTACTTATTAAAGGCAAAAAAAAAGCGGCTCCTGGAAAGAGCCGCTTTTTTAGAAAGAAAGATTACCAGATTTTCACCCTGAGGTTTTCAGGCCTGTACATCGGATCGCCCGGTTTAACCTTAAACGCTTCCAGGAATTCAGGGATATTACTCAAAGGACCGATAACCCTGTACTGTCCCGGTGAATGGGGATCTGTCTTAATGCGGTTCATTAAAGATTCCTTGCGTATGGAATTTTTCCAGACCTGTGCATAAGAAAGGAAGAATCGCTGGGTTGGCGTAAAGCCGTCAATTGCCTTGCCATTCTTAAATTCACTGGTTTTCTTAAAGGCAGTAAAGGCTACGTTAAGCCCTCCCAGATCGGCAATATTTTCACCCTGAGTAAGGGCGCCATTCAGGTGCATGGAATCTACAGGGAAATAGTTATCAAACTGGTCGACGATCAGTTTTGCCCTGTCGTTAAATTTAGATGCATCGTCTTTTGTCCACCATTCCTTGATATTGCCCTGGGCGTCGTACTGGCGTCCTTCGTCGTCAAAGCCGTGAGTCACCTCGTGTCCAATTACAACACCCATAGCGCCGTAGTTAACCGCATCATCGGCATTGACGTCATAGAACGGGGGCTGCAGGATTGCAGCCGGGAATACGATTTCATTCATAAGAGGGTTATAATAAGCGTTGACGGTCTGAGGCGTCATTTCCCATTCGGTTCTGTCGACCGGTTTACCGATTTTGGCAAGCTGCCTGTTGAGTTCAAACTGTGAGGCGCGGATTACGTTTTTAAGATAAGAATCCCTCTTTACCTCAAGGTTTGAATAATCCTTCCATTTATCGGGATATCCGATCTTTACGCTGAAGGAAGCAAGTTTTTTCAGTGCCTGTTCTTTTGTCACACCGCTCATCCAGTCCACGTTTTTAATTCTTTCGCCCATAGCATCCAGGAGTGTGCGTACGATCTTTGTAGCGCGTTCTTTTGCCTGTGGAGAGAATGTTTCCTTCACATAAAGCTGACCTAAAGCCTCGCCAAAATAGCCGTCGATTGCAAACATTACTCTTTTCCACCGTGGCTGCATGGCCTTCAGGCCGTTTAAGAATTTGCCATTAAAGGCAAAGTTTTCCTCAACAAAACTGTTATTGAGGTATCCTGCCGCCTGGCTGATAAGGTGCCATTTAAGATAAGTTTTCCAGTCGTTTACAGAATGTTCCTTTACGATGCGGCTGAGGCCTTTGAAGAATTCAGGCTGAGCAACGTTCATATCTTCAGGCTTATTCCAGCCTAAGGTCTTAAAATAAAGGCTCCAGTTGATTTCAGGGGACATATCGATGAGTCCTGCAACAGAAACTTTATTGTATGTTTTATTCGGATCTCTCATTTCAACCCTGTCCATAGAAACCTTAGCAAGTTCAGTTTCAATATTCATCACAACGCCGGCGGCTTTTTTAGCATCTTCCTGATTGTAGCCTAAAAGAGAGAACATTTTCTGAATATGCTCGGGGTATTTGGCCCTGATTTCCTTGGAGCGGCTGTCATCTTTGAGGTAATAATCGCGGTCCGGGAGACCCAGGCCTGACTGTCTCAGCTGTGCGATAACCATGCTGCTGTTTTTGGCGTCAGCTCCGGCATAGAAATCGAAGAGGGCAGAAACGCCGTAGGAGTGGAGTTTTGCAATTTCCTCATAGAGTCCCTTGAGGTCACCAACGGCGTCAATTTCCTTCAGGTAAGGTTGGAGGGCTTCGGTCCCTTCTTTTTCAATTTTCACGGTGTCCATACCCGTGCTGTAGAAGTCCCCGATCTTCTGTTTAAGAGATCCCTGGGGGGCCTTTTTATCGGCAGCAGAGGATTCGAGGATTTTTTTCAAAATCTTAAAGTTACTTTCGGCCAGCACTTCAAAGCTGCCCCAGCGGCCGTAGGCATCGGGAATCGGGTTATTTTTAATCCATTCACCCACAGCATACTGGTAAAAATCCACTGCCGGGCTGGTCTTTTTGTCTATTGTTGAAAGGTCCAGGCCCTTTGAGTTTGAAGGCTTACTGCCGCTTTTTGCGTGTACATTTGACGCACTCATGATAAGTCCTAAAATTAAAAGAATACCAAGGTTCAGTAATTTCGTTTTATTCCGCACGCTTCTTGTCTCCTTATGGTTATTAATAGTTTCGTGCAATTATTTTAGCGAAACAAATTTAAGTAATTAGTATTAAAAGATATACGATCATGTATCCTAAAGACTACATCCGGAGGCAAATAGTTCCCGAAAAGCCTCAAAACCGGCAGATTTTTTCTGGCATAATCCTTGGGTTTCTATTTTCTTGTAAACCAAAGGAGCACATTCGATGCGATATAAGATCTTGTTTTTTTTATTATTTCTGCCTGTACTATCGTTTGCACAGTTAAAGAGCTTCTCGTTTAAGCTGGGATTATATACGCCATATGACCTGAAGACAGGCATGATGTACGGGATGGATTACGGCATTATTGTCAATGAGCACGTAACGTTCCTCTTAGGGGCCGATTTATATTATAAAGACATCTCAAATGAAAGCTACTTATCAAGCAGTGAAAAGCTGGGTGTAAAGATCAGGTCGGGCCAGCGCATGAATGAATGGACGGCATGGCATTTTCCGCTTACAGGCAAGGTAAGGGTTGAATTTCCACTTCAGGACAGCAAAATATATCCGTATGTTGTTGCAGGTTTAGGTTACGGTGTGACGCATATTTCCTACGGGATGTACAGCAACTATTCAGAA
Source organism: Acidobacteriota bacterium (assembly GCA_050258415.1). Classification (GTDB taxonomy): domain Bacteria; phylum Bacteroidota; class Ignavibacteria; order Ignavibacteriales; family SURF-24; genus JAAXKN01. The sequence continues at coordinate 6,922 of JBLMYS010000018.1, forward strand.
AATCCTGATGAAAGCACGCTTACATATTATGGAGGCGTCTGGCAGCTAGGAGGAGGAATATTGTATAATCTTAATAAGAATGCGGACTTTTTATTTGAAATAATGCAGAACTCTGCAAGTTTCGAAAAAGATGAAGGCTACAACTACTTTTCGACTCTGAACAGCTCGGGAGTAGTTTTCCGTGCTGGAATTCAGTTTGTATTTTTCTAGAGCTACATTCTTATTGTAAAGACGGTTTCGACGAAGAGGTCCTTGTACTCCAGTATAAATTTCTCAAGGTTTTCCATTGATCCAAGCTGCAGTGTATCGATTATGGCCGGGTCAAGTTCCATATCCTTATCCCAGTAAACGTTTGCGATCTGGAGTTTTTGCGTCATATAGTCGGCCAGGTGTACAACAGAGGCAAGGACGCTTCTTGAGCCTATTTCGCCGGGAGAGTGGTGGTGATTAAGTGTTTCGCATAAGACTATGGGAAGGTTCCATTTTTCAGCCAGGAATTTTCCCATATCCTGGTGTGTCAGGCCAAGCGTATCGAGCTCTGCGTCGGAAAATGACTCCCCCTCAAAAGAAACCTTGCGGCAAATTTCTTCAAACTGGGCGTGCATGTACTTGTGCATAAGCTGTATTCCAAGCTCGTGCAGCATTCCGGCAACAAAGGCGTCGCTTCCAAGATCCATATGGCCGAGGTTCTGTGAAATTCCTTTGGCCGCCGAACCGACTACCATAGAATGAAGCCAGAACTCATCGTGATTAAAATACTTGTCTGAAGAGGATTTAATAGATTCAGCCAGTGAAAGAGCCGAGACGATATCCTGAATTTCCTTATAGCCGAGCACAATTATTGCAAATTCCAGGGAGGTGACTTTTCTCTGAAGCCCGTAGAGCGGAGAATTTGCGACAGAGAGGATCTTGGCCGTCAATCCCTGGTCCTTACCTATAAGCCTAGCCAGGCCGCCGGTTGTTGGCGCAGGCGACTGCAGGAACTTAGTAACTTCAAACATCATTTTAGGAATAAGAGGCAGGTTTTTTATATTGCCCAGGAGCCTTTCAGTTTGAGTCCTTCTGGATGCCCTGTCTGTGGTTTCAAAGTTAATATTATCCATTTCACCAGCTTCAAATTAAAATAAAGACAAATTACGCTTGCACAAATATAAAGAACTCCCACTTTTTCAAAAACAGTTTTCATAAAAAACTGCTTTCAGTGAGAAGTTTAATAATTCCCGGAACTATGCCGTATTATCGTATTTAAAATCCAAAATTATAGATGTGGATAATATTTAGGAAGTTATGTAGTATATAAAATTGAGAAAGTTTCTAATTTTGAGTTTTAAGTTTTAAGTTGTGAGTTTTCATTAAAAGAAATAAAGAGGGAATATGGCAAAGAGGCTGGTCATAATTGTGGTGCTTTTTATCTCCTGCTCGGTTTTTCTTCAGGCACAGGAAGTAAAAATTGATTTTACGGAGTATGACCTTGATAACGGCCTGCACGTAATACTGCACCAGGATAATACGACACCAATAGTCGCAATTACCGTCACATACCACGTCGGATCAAAAAATGAAAAGCCTGACCGTACGGGCTTCGCGCATTTTTTTGAGCACCTGATGTTTGAGGGTTCAGACAACATAAAAAGGGGGGAATACTTCCAGTATATTCAGAATGCCGGAGGGGACGCAAACGCATACACGTCATTTGACCAGACGGTTTACCATGAGGTGCTCCCATCCAATCAGATTGAGCTGGGGCTTTGGCTGGAATCGGAACGGATGCTGCACCTTAAGATTGACAGCCTGGGAGTTGAAACGCAAAGAGGTGTTGTTAAGGAGGAAAGAAAAGAGCGCCTTGAGAACCGTCCCTACGGATCAATTATGGAACAGACATTTGCCCATGCATATAAGGTTCATCCCTACAAGTGGGTGCCTATTGGATCCGTTCAGTATATAGACCAGGCGACCCTTGCCGAATTCAGGGATTTTTATAAAACTTTCTATGTACCGAATAATGCGGTATTATCCATTGCAGGAGATTTCACAACAGGAAAAATGAAAGACCTGGTAAAGAAATATTTTGAAGGGATCCCTAAAGGGACAAAGCCTATTTACCGCCCCACTATAGTGGAACCGGAACAGAAAAAAGAGGTTGTTGATACGGTTTTCGACAACATACAGCTTCCTGCCGTTGTGAAAGCCTTCCACATTCCGGCACAGGGAACAGACGACTATTATGCCATAGACATGCTAACGACACTTCTTTCCTCGGGGCAGAGCTCACGCTTTTATAAGGAACTAGTGGACAAAGAGCAGAAAGCCCTTTACACCGGCTCTTTCCCCTTTTCACTAGAAGATCCGGGATTGTTCTTAGTCTATTCCATTGCAAATATGAATGTAAACGTAAGGGACCTTGACACCTCAATTGACCGGGAAATCAGGAAGGTTCAAAATGAGCTTATAAGTGAGCATGAGTTCCAGAAGTTACGCAACCAGGTTGAGGATGATTTTATAAAGAGCAAGAACACGGACCTTGGAATTGCAACAAGCCTTGCAGACTATTACCTGTTCTATAAAGGGAACACAGACCTCATAAATACTGAGCTTCAGCGCTATATGAAAGTTACAAGAGAAGACATAAAAAGAGTAGCAGATAAGTACCTGATAAAAAGCAACGAGACACTATTGTATTATCTGCCTAAGCCATTAGAATCAAAGGGGGAGGGAAAATAAAATGAAAAGAGCATCAGTTGTATTCCTGTTTATTTTCTTAATATCGTCTCCCCTTTTCCCGCAGCTTGACAGGCACACACCGCCTCCACCGGGCCCGGCTCCTGAGATAAAGCTTTCTGATTATGAGAGCTTTGAGCTTAAAAACGGCCTTAAGGTTTTTGTGGTGGAAAACCACAAGCTTCCTGTTGTATCCTTCTCGCTTGTGCTTGACCGCGATCCGATACTTGAAGGAGACAGCGCGGGATACGTTTCCATGGCAGGAGACCTCTTAAGAACGGGGACGAAAACAAGGACTAAAGACGAGATCGATGAGGCTATAGATTTCCTCGGGGCTTCACTTTCCACCTCATCAACGGGTGTTTCAGCCTCAACGCTTACAACCCACATGGATCAGCTCCTGGATATAATGTCGGAGATAGTAATAAATCCTCTCTTTAAGCAGGAAGAGCTGGATAAAATAAAAAAGCAGACCCTTTCTGAACTCGCATCCTCAAAAGATGAACCGGAGACAATAGCAGGACGCATTGAGCAGAAGCTTTATTACGGAAAAGACCACCCTTATTCAGAGTTTGAGACTGAAGAAACGGTAGGAAAAGTAACGCTTCAAATGTGCAGGGATTATTATAATTCATTCTTCAAGCCTAATATTGCCTATCTTGCAGTTGTGGGTGATGTAACAAAAAAGGAAATTGAGCCGGTAATAGAAAAGTACTTTGGCCAGTGGCAGAAAGGTGAAGTAAAGCATTTCACCTATCCAAATCCAAAGGCTCCTTCAAATAATATAGTTGCAATTTCAGACCGCCCGAACTCGGTGCAGTCGACAATAAGAATTGGATATCCTGTCGATCTGAAAGTAGGCAGTCCTGACGCCATAAAGGCGGGTCTGGCAAATACGATCTTAGGCGGAGGCGAGTTCAGGCTTTTTAAGAACCTGAGGGAGGCTCATGCCTATACTTACGGCGCCTATTCAAGGCTCTCAAGTGACAAGCTGGTGGGAAATTTCACGGCATATACAGAAGTAAAAAGCGCCGTAACGGACAGCGCCATATACCAGATATTTAATGAAATGAAAAAGATGAGGCAGGCAAAGCCTGAAGATAAAGAGCTTCAGACGGCAAAGAACTATTTAAGCGGTAATTTTGCGATTGCCCTTGAGAAGCCTTCGACAATAGCCAGCTTTGCAATAAACATTGCAAAGTACAACCTTCCCAAGGATTATTATAAAAATTATCTTAAGAATGTGCAGGCCGTGTCAGCACAGGACGTATTTGATATGTCGAATAAGTATATACATCCTGAAAACGCATATATAATTGTTGTGGGTAACGCTCAGGATATTGCCGGAAAGCTGAAAAGGTTCAGCCCTTCGGGGCAGGTTACTTCATATGACGTTTACGCACAGAAGATTGATACAGCTTCAAAAAAGCTTCCCGAAGGAGTTACAGCCCGCTCGGTCCTGGATAACTATATTGCACAGATAGGAGGAAGAGAAAATCTTCTTAAGGTAAAGGACAGGACGACTGAAATGACGGGCAAAGTCCAGGGCGTTGAAGTTAATATTACGATTTACCAGAAGCAGCCCGATAAGCTCCTTCAGGAGATAAAGGCCGGCAATATGACGCAGTCTGTAGTTTTTGACGGGAAAAAGGGCTTCAGCGTAACGCCTGCCGGAACAAAAGAGATCACAGGGCAAAGCCTTGATGACTTAAGGCAGGAGGCGACGCTTAACCTTCTTCTAAACCCTGAAAAATACGGTATTACCTCAAAGCTCTCAGGAATTGAAAAAGTTGAAGGGAAAGACGCCTACAGAATTGAGCTCCAGGCAGGCACGGGCAAGAAGTGGACCGAATATTATGACGTCACCTCAGGGCTTAAGTTGAGGCAGATAAAACCTATTGTCGCACCGATGGGACAGGCAACACAGACCGTGGATTTCAGCGATTACAGGGACGTCGAGGGGGTAAAATACCCCTTCAGGCTTAAGCAGACACTGGGAAGCCAGCAGATGGAGATGCAGGTGACGTCAGTAAAGGTAAATAATAACTTAAAAGATAGTATATTTGAAGGGCAGAAATAAAATTTTTCAATAAAAATTATTTAACTAATGGGAAACAGGAAATATTCAGTTATAGTTTTTGATCTCGGAAATGTGCTCCTTCCTTTCGATTACAGCATTATGATGAAAAGGCTCGATTTAATTGAGGAAGGTTTAGGCAAAAAGTTTATGGATCATTATAAGGCAAATTATCACATACACAGAGAGTTTGAGCGCGGCGAACTGACAAACGATG
>JBLMYS010000019.1:0-3491 GCA_050258415.1 Acidobacteriota bacterium
CTGACGGGAAAATAATTTCCGCCAATCCTGCCGCTTTGGAAATTCTCGGCCTTACTGAAGATCAGATATATGGACTTACTCCCATGGGTCATTCGTGGGAGGCCGTACATGAGGACGGATCCGTTTTCGATGGAAGCACTCATCCTGTTATGACTGCCTTGAAGGAAAACAGAAGGGTAGGCAATGTAATAATGGGAGTAAGGAATTCCGCCGACAAGAATTACCGCTGGATCAGAATAACGGCAGAGCCTCTTTATCACGCAAAAGAAAAACAGCCCTATCAGGTTTTTGTTACTTTTGACGATATTACAGAACAGAAAAAATATGCAAATGAGCTCTCCCGCATAAATTCAGAGCTCGGGTTGTCGAACGACAGTATGCTCCGGGAAATTACCTCACAGAAGGAAATCGAAGTCCAGCTGCGAACAATACTTGAGAACCTCCCCATTGGGATATGGCTAACCGATCAGACGGGAGCAATTATATACGGGAACGCCGTTGCCAGATCGATCTGGCAGGGGGCGCGGTATGTAGGAATTCATGGTTACACTGAATACAATGCCTGGTGGAAAGATACAGGTGAAAAACTTAAGCCCGAAGACTGGGCAGCCTATCGCGTTCTTAAAAGCGGAGAGGCCATACTTTACGACAAACTCATAATCCAGTGTTTCGACGGCTCATACAAAACCATTCTGAATTCTGCTATCCCCCTCAAGGATGAAAATAACAATCTGCTCTGGACAATAATTGTAAACCAGGATATAACGGAATTCAGCAGGAAAGATGAAATTCTTCAGGAGCAGGCAGGCAACATACAGAGGAATCAGCAGCTTCTGCAGCTTTTTATTGAGCATAGTCCCGCGGCAATTGCGATGCTTGACAACAGGATGAATTATATTGTGGCGAGCAAGCGCTATGTGGCTGATTACAATTTGGGAGAGCAGGACCTGACAGGCCGGAACCACTATGATATTTTCCCCGAAATACCGGAGCGCTGGAAGGAAATCCATAAAAGATGCCTCGGCGGTTCTATTGAAAAATGCGAGGCGGACCCCTTTCCAAGGCTTGACGGGCATACAGACTGGGTGAGATGGGAGATTCACCCCTGGTATGAAACAAGCGGGCAGGTTGGAGGCTTAATTATATTTTCCGAGGTAATTACAGAGCGCGTTCTTGCTATGGAAGAATTAAAACGGGCAAAAGAAGAAGCGGAAAAATACGAGGAAAGTTACAGGCAGCTTGCCGAGGCAATGCCGCAGATTGTATGGACGGCAGACAATGACGGGAATATTACTTATGTGAATAAGCAATGGAATAACTATACAGGATTAGAAGCCGATGAGGCCTTAAGGCGGAACTGGATTAACCAGGTACATCCCGCAGATAAGGGAAATATATCCATGGCCTGGTCGGAATCTCTCAGGACAAAATCGACTTATGAAACAACCAGCCGCATCAGGAGGCACGACGGAGAATACCGCTGGTTTTTGATTAGAGCAATCCCGCAGATGGATGACAAAGGTGAAGTTATCAACTGGCTCGGCACCTGCACAGATATTCATGAACAAAAGGTTCTTGAGCATGAACTAGAGGTATCGAATAAGGAGCTTGAGCAGTTTGCCTATGTTGCCTCGCACGACCTTCAGGAGCCTTTAAGAATGGTATCAAGTTTCACGAGCCTCCTGTCTTCCAGATACAAGGACCGGCTGGATGGTGACGCCCAGGAATTTATGGACTATATTATTGATGGCGCGAGGAGAATGCGCCAGCTGATCAGTGACCTTCTCACGTTCTCAAGAGTAACTACAAGGGGCGAGGCTTTTGTTCAGACTGATATGAATGCCATTGTAGAACACGCAATACAAAACCTGCAGTTTGCAATTGAAGAAAGTAATGCTTCCATAGTATTTAAGGATCTGCCTAAGATCAAGGTCGATCCCGTGCAAATGCGGCAGCTTTTCCTGAATCTTATCTCAAACTCCATAAAGTTCAGGGGTGAGGAAAAGCCGGTAATTGAAATAGCCGCCCACAGAAAAGGCAGCGAATGGATCTTCTGCATTAAGGATAATGGAATAGGAATAGAGCCCGCATATTTCGACAAGGTATTTTTAATTTTTCAAAGGCTGCAGCATGACCGCGACAAATATCCCGGCACAGGAATCGGCCTGGCCTTATGCAAGAAAATTGTAGAGAGGCATGGGGGCAGGATATGGATTGAGTCGGATTCTGGCCACGGCACTAAAATCTGCTTTACGATTCCATAATTTTTCACCGGGGTTCGGGCGACAGGTTCCCGGGGTTCGGGCGACAGGTTCCCGGGGTTCCGGCGCCCCTTTGGGGCTTGTCACCCGTTATGTTAAAAGTCAAGTGCTATCGACCAACTTTCTTTGGAAAGACCAGCCGAATGCTTTTTCTTTTTTCATTAGACAAGAAGCCCAGGGAAAAAAGAGCCAGCCCTTATAACCCGAAAGAGACAGACCACCCTTTGTGGTAACTTAGCATTTTAGCAGTCCATCCCTTCGGTTTTGTTTGGGGCAATTGCCTTTTTACTTTCTCTTTAGGCTAAAGCTTAAAAAGCGTATATGTTTTAAGAACAAAAATAATCTGAAGTCTAAAGCCTGAAACAACCTGTTATAAACAGACCACCATTTACCTTGGGTGGCTGCATGAAGTGGGGATCATATTATCAAAAGCCTGTGCCGCCGCAATCTCGGGCTAACATGTTTTCACATGCAGTGTGACAAAAACGGTCAGCACAAGGGAAAATAAAAATTTCAAGTAAGACCTTCAGATTACTACCGGAACTATATTCTTCCGGATTTAGACTTTAATTTATTTAACTACAGCAGTGCTGTATTTTACACGGTTCTTCCATACATGGAAAAGCCTGCTCAGGAGCTTCTTTGCTATTCTTACGATTGCCTCCTGCTTGGTCATTCTCTTTGTCAGCTCCATAAAGCTCATTGTCAAAGCCGGGTCACGCCTTACTGCGATCCATGAGGCTTCTATAAGTAGTGACCTTAAGTATCTTGAATACCTCAGGCTTAAGGGTCCAACCCTGTCTTTTTCACCACTTGAGTGCGTTGAGGGGACAAAGCCCACATAGCAGGCGAGCTTGTCAAATGAGGAAAATCTCTTTATGTCCATTATTTCCGTCAGCACCGCCAATGCTGTCTTGTATCCTATGCCGGGAATGCTCATTAAGAGCTCCATATCTTCCTCTTTCCCGTACTCACGTATGTACTTCCTTAGTTGTTTGACTACTCCAAGGAGACTTTCTCTTACTTTCTGAAGCTCTTCAATGTACATTTGAAGCTCCTCTTTCCCCAAGGGATATGTAAACTCCAGATTCCTTAGCTCTTCGATAAACCTCCTGGACCAGTGCTTCATCTCGTGAGGCTCCGGGAACTTTTTGCCGTAGAAATGAAGAAACCCCTTGATCCTGTTCTTTATCCTTGTCTCATCCTTTACAAGCTGAAGCCTCATCCTGG
>JBLMYS010000020.1:0-6624 GCA_050258415.1 Acidobacteriota bacterium
TGTACTTGCGCAATTAAATAAAGTTATGGAAAACAGGAGAATAATAAAAGCATGAAAGGCGGGATGAAACTTTCTTTTTAGCATTTGTCACCCTATTTGTTATTGTAGAAAAGTGTTGCCCTAAAGTTAATTAGTTTGGCGGGATTCGTCAAGAAGCTTTCTATGAACGGACGGAGAAATATGTGATTGGAATAAGGGTTTGAAATTTATTATTTTTTGATTATGTTTCATAAAAGAAACATATGTATACTTAAGTAAACGACTATAATTATGGTAATAAACAAACCTTTGGACGAACTATTCTCTACCTGGTCCGATATAGCTGTTATGCGGGTTCTGAAAAATTATAATACGGGGCTGTCGGGAAGAGAGATTGCACGTTTGTCCGGAATGACTGCAAAGTCAGCCATTAGAACTCTGTCGAGACTTGAGGACCTCGGGGTTATAACGAGAATAAGAGGTGGACGAGAGCATTTTTTCTCACTCAACCGGAAGCATTTTCTTGTTCAGGAAATCATTCTGCATGTTCTTGAAGGTGAAGAAAAATTTAAAGATGCAGTTTACCAGGAAATAAGGCAGGCTCTTAAAGGAAAGTGCAACAGCGTATATATATATGGAAGTGTTGCAAGAAAAGAGGAGAAAGTTGAAAGTGATCTTGACTTATGTATTATATTAGATAAGGAAGATCAAAAAGAAGAACTTGAAGAACTCTTTGAGGAATTACGGTCTGAGCTTTTCATTAAATATGGAGTGAATGCTTCTCCTTTCTATATCTTGGCTTCAGAGTTTTCTGCAAAGGCAAAAAATAAAAAGCCCCCAATTAAGGATATAGTCGAAGAAGGTAAAATGCTATTTGGAAATTCAATAAGCAGGTTGGTTAATGGTTAAAGGAACTCAAAGAGTAAACGTTGAAAGATCTCAGGCAGTAAATTATATCAGAGTAGCAGAAAACTTCTTTAACGGTGCTGAGGTTGCCGGTGAATACGAATACTGGAATGCCTCGGGAGTCCTGATTGTGCACTCTGCAATTGCATATGCCGATGCCCTGACAATAAAATACGGTGGAGTAAAAAGAAAAGGGGAAAACCATCAGGAAGTAATAAATTTAATAGACACTTTGTTGCCTGCAGGGTCGGACAAGAAGAGCGGGCTTCTTCAGCTTTCAAAAATTATTGCTCACAAGAATGCTGTTTCGTATAGCGGCGATATTTATGAGAAAAAAGATATTGATCAATTATGGAAATTATTAAACAGATTCAGGAGGTGGGCGGAAAAATTACTTGCCTGATAAGGACAATAAAATGAAAAAAACTGAGAAAAGTGAAGCAGAGCTCCTGAAGTCTTTTGAAGACGGCGAATGGCAGTCAGCAGGGGGCGAGAAAAAGAAAGCTGAATATGCACGTTATGCAAAAAATACTGCAGCTAAGAACAAAAGGATAAACATCCGGTTATCGGAAAAGGACCTTGCCAATCTAAAGGCTAAATCTCTGGAAGAGGGGATTCCTTATCAGACTCTTATCGCAAGTATTATTCATAAATATGTGCATGGAAAGTTCAGGGAAATCTGAACTTAAAACAAGTTTTCATTGAAATTTCCGGACTGTACGGCTTATACAGGCTGTTAAAGCCGGGATTTTTCGAGCTCTTTATTGCCGTCAATAAATTTTAGATTGAATTTAAACCTGTCAATTTTCCAACTGAAATTAAGGAGTAATCATTGAAAATCTAGTTTATCCATAAATTATTTTTCATATTGATAATTATTTTGAGCATCTCTATATGCGAAAAGATATGGTTTATGGATATTGCTAATAAATGACTTAACAAAAGCCAAATTCGGGTTCATCCCATTAATTAAAGGAAGACTTTCCATTTTCCCCTTTATTCTCAACAATGAATTTAGATCTCGATTCAAGAAAGCAATGTTCGCCTGTACATAATAATTCCAGTATTTTCCATTTGTATCAGACCCATCGGTAAATGACAAAGACAGATGTTTTTGCGCTTTTGAATAATCATTGACAAAAGCAAAACCTTGACCTGCATGAAAATTGAGCATTGCTATTTCATCAGGAATAAGACCGTCTTTATACATTAGGTAATATTCAATTACTTCGGCAGCCTTTTTATAGTCAACTTTATTGGGGTAAGTATATTCCCGCCAACCTTTATTATCCGTTTGATCAAATTCTTCATAGGTCAGTGCTAAAAAGCGGTCGTTGTTCATGCAAGAAATATTTAGTATTGCCATTATATTAATTATAACAATTACAATGTGTTTTGCCAGGTTAATTTCGACTTTATCATTCATTTTATTTCCTCAGGCAATATTTCTTAACCCCAAATATTTCAAATAATTAAAACGGGTTCTTTTTATTTATTATCCTTACTGACCAAATCTCAAATGAAAGTTAATGTGTTTCCCATTGCCATTTTGAGAAGTTCCATGACATAACTGGAACATTTGAGAATATGGGTTCAATGAAGTCGTGAATCTTTTCAATCACCTGTACAAATGAGATTTTCAATTCAATTTTGTTCTTAGAGAGGAATATATTCCATTGAGTATTTTTCAATGTGTCATTTTGAAATTCATTTTCGTAAATAATTGCCCTATCTTCAATCTGTGTCCCCCGGGTGAGGAAAGTTGTTTCAAGAGCTTTCTTCATAATATCGCTGCTAAAAGGAATATTGGACGCTAAAAAGAAAATATCATAAAAGTCTTTCATTCTGCTTGTAAGAATATTAAGTTTTACAATTGCTTCAAACTTTTCAGCTATAGCAGATTCAAAAGAATAGGCCATGGCGGCAATTTCAGAGACAATAGCTTTGCAATCTTCAATTTCATTGGGCAAAGCTCTCCCGAGGAAATCAATATCCCGTGTAGGCCGGAATCTGGAAATGTCTTTAGCCACTAACAGTAAGGCACCTTTCAATATAAGTTTATTTTTGTAAGGCGATATTGAAAGTCTATATAGAAACCTTTCCTGAAAGTAAAGTCTGAGTATTGCGTTATAATCTTTTTGTTCTTTCACGGCAACATTGATTAATTTATTTCGTACTGAAGCCGCAATATTTTTAACATCTTTTTTCATACTGCAACAATTCCCTTAATCATTGGCATAATAACGGTTTTCACCTGGCATATTTTGGCATACATAACGAGCTTCCCGATATTTTTCCCTTTGGATCTGAGATATGTCTGCAGCGCTTCAATAGCGAGATCTTCCCCAAGTTTATTCCGATACCTGAACATGTCGCAAATCGTCTTTTCCTTGTTATAAATTCTGAGATCGCCAAACTTAGTTTCTATTATTTCAATTCCAGGTTCATAAAACCTTTTAGTGAAAAAGTAGGGTTTTACAGGAGGGTAACGGATGCTCTTTGGTTTAGCTGAAATCGGAATCGCATAATAAATTTCGGAAGGATTAAAAGTCGTAAGGTCGTAATAGTCAAGCGCAGAGATCAGACAGATTACTCCTTTAGGTTCAGCCCGGCAGATTGTAAGGTAACTCACATTTACATCTTCAAAGAAGCTGTAATCTGAGATGCGGTAAAGTCCGGGTTTGATCTTGTCAATAGTTCCTTCTTCAACCAATCGGGCTATATTCCTGGTATGAAAACCAGCGGTTTTCAGCTCCGCCATAGTGGCGAAACCGCCATGATCTTCTAAATATTTGATTATTTCTTCCATAACTTTGGTTTGTTCAATATTACTGTAAGTAATATACATTAACAGTAAATAAGAACCAAATTAAAAATTTGTAATGATAAAGGAAAGAAAGAAACAGGAATGGTTTTAAAACGATAAAAGCCCATGACTGGGCTTTTGTTTAGTACCCCCGAGAGGATTCGAACCTCCGACCTGCGGTTTAGGAAACCGACGCTCTATCCTGCTGAGCTACGGGGGCAGATAGAATAATTTTAATGTAAACCCTTCGAAACTTCCTTCGAACCTCCGTCCCGAAAGCTTTCGGAATTAGGAAACCGTCTTTTTAATCGATTACGGGGGTGTTTTGCAGAATTTTTATAATTCAGGCTATTAATATAACCAATTTTGGGCATTAATAAAATAAAAAATGGGGCGTACCGCTGAATTCTAAGTGTTTTTGCCGGAAATGACTTCCGGCAGAAAATACTGGCCCCTTCATTCTAAGATCATGGGAGGATACGGACGAATAGGCGCCCGGTAAAACTTAAAACAATACTTAAGTTCTGTTGTTACTGCTATATGCTTACCCCTATTATTGTCACTGAATAGCGACATTCCTTGCCTGCTGAACTCTTTTACCAGACCAAATTTGTCTGAAAACCATAGCGTCAGGGTATCCGGCCCGTCAGTAATTGACCTCCTTAGGGTCTCATATACAATTCCGTTTACTGTTATTGTCTCTCTGGTAACTTCACTCTCTTTGTACTGATGCTTGAATAAAGGATAGGGGTTTCCAGGCGGATTGTCTCCAAGCGAATATATTATACCGGCGCTATCTTTTATAGCCACAATTGATCCCCACCTGGGGTCATTACCGAATCTTCCGATCATGGCCTTGAAGACACCTCTCCTGTATGAAAAAGTGTCGATTACCATTTCAAATTCCATGAAGCTTTTTCCGCTATCGTTTACAGCATTGGATGAATACCCCCAGACCACATCACGTTCGGTAGGGAAGTAGTCTCCCGCAATAAGGGGGTCTTCTTTGGGCTGGGTGGCCTCATCTTTTGAACACCCTGGGATGAGAAAGAGAAATGTACTTAAGGCTAAAAGAATTTTGAGCGCCCTGGTTTTCATTATATCCCGCTTTTTGTGAATGTGTCCGTTTTGGGGTACAGCTTAGCAATAAAAATCACTGAAGGAAATTTTGCAAAATCAAACTGGATTGTCAAGCATTTTATGGGTAACCTGACTCAAGTTCTGAGTTTGTATTCCCCTGTTTGGAAAGAAAAAAAACGGCAAGCGATGAGGCTTCAGCGCTTGAGCACTTCTTCTTATTAATATATTCTTCATTTGTGGCCCGGTTTTGGCCTTTAGCCTGTACCCGAACCCTGTCCCGGAGGCAGTCAGAACCGGCATCAAATAGCTTAAAATTCCTTGAAAATGAGCTGTTTTCAAGGAATTTGGAATTAGCCGACCCTGTCCCAAAACCTGTCCCGTTTTTAACGAAAAGCCTGTCCCGGATTTTAAGCGTGATTTTTCTGAAGATTTTGACGCAGCCATCCATAACGCCTCCTAATGATGAACTAATGTGGAAGGGTCCTTTAAGTCTGCTCAAAGAATAGGTGAGAGAGTTTGACAAAATTAAAATACTTTATGAGCACAAGGTAAAGAAATTTTTTACAAAAGTAAGTGACAGGCGTCACAAAAAATTGCTCCCCTGATTTCCAATCATATTAACATCAAACCTTGAACCTTGAATTTTATTGTGAAATGAAGTTAAAATAACGGCGATTTAAATTGCTTTTACTTAAGCTTCTTTATAATTTTGAACATGTATTTTTATTAACGAGAGGAGGAATAATGACTACAATTGTTGATGTTATCGGAAGGGAGATACTGGATTCCAGAGGCAACCCTACACTGGAAGTTGAAGTTGAACTTGAATCAGGCGTTGTAGGCCGTGCTGCTGTTCCAAGCGGCGCTTCTACAGGCGAACACGAAGCAGTCGAATTAAGAGACGGTGATAAATCACGCTATATGGGTAAAGGTGTTCTTAAGGCGGTTGAGAACGTTAATGACAAGATCGCTGACGAAATCATAGACTTTGATGCTCTCGATCAGGTCGGTATCGACCAGTTCTTAATCGAACTCGACGGCACACCAAATAAATCAGTCTTCGGCGCTAACGCAATCCTTGGCGTTTCAATGGCTTGCGCTAAAGCTGCTGCTGCTGCACTTGGACTTCCTTTGTACAGGTATTTAGGCGGCGTTAACGCACGCACTCTGCCTGTTCCAATGATGAACATCCTTAACGGCGGAAAGCATGCAGATAACAACGTCGATTTCCAGGAATTCATGATCATGCCTGCAGGCGCTCCGAACTTTGCAGAAGCCCTCAGAATGGGTACTGAAACTTTCCATTCACTCAAATCAGTACTCAACAAGAAAGGCTACAACACTGCTGTCGGCGATGAAGGCGGATTTGCTCCTAACCTTAAATCAAACGACGAGGCTCTGGAAGTAATCCTTGAAGCTATTACTAAAGCCGGATACAAACCGGGAACAGATATCTTCCTGGCACTCGACGTGGCTTCCAGCGAAATGTTCCAGAAGGAAAGCAACAAGTACCAGCTCTTCAAATCAGACAAGTCTGAAAGAACAGCCGCACAAATGGTTGACTTCTATTCAAACTGGGTACGCCAGTATCCTATCGTTTCAATTGAAGACGGCCTCGATGAAAACGACTGGGAAGGATGGTCAATGCTTACTGAGGCTCTCGGCAACAAGATCCAGCTCGTTGGCGACGATCTTTTTGTAACCAACACAGAACGCCTTGAAACCGGTATCGAAAAGGGTATTGCTAACTCAATCCTTATTAAGGTTAACCAGATCGGTACACTGACCGAAACCCTCGACGCTATCGAAATGGCTAAGAGAGCAGGCTATACAACCGTTATCAGCCACCGCTC
>JBLMYS010000021.1:0-11635 GCA_050258415.1 Acidobacteriota bacterium
AAATATTCTATAACAGGCAGAGGAGACATTCAGCACTTAATTATAAAACACCAGAGGAATATGAATTATTAAATAAAGAAATTTGTCTTAACTGAAAGTGTACTCTGAGGGGGAAAGATCAACCTTTGTCTTACCGGCATTAACATTTCCCAGGAGGAAGAATATCTGGCGCTGATCCTTGGTGAGGTAGACTCCTCTTCCATTTGAGATCTGGAGTGTCTTATTGGCTATAATGGTTCCAAGTGAATCCGAGCGCCTGAATGAGTAAGGAAGGGTACTTGATTCAGAGTTAAAGCCCATTGCGAACTGCTGAAATCTTGTTCCTCCGGTATTTATCTGCATATCCCGACCTGATGCATTCCGGACAGTTTCCAATATTCTAAGCGAAGAGGCATCGGTAGCTATGGTTTCATAAACTCCGCCATAAGGCTCCGTCCAGCCCACAAAGTATGTCTCTGAGCCCGCACTGATCTGGGGGCTATAGACGGGACCGGAGTGTTTATTCAGGTAAGGTATCCAGGAGGTGTTATACGGGTTTACAAGGACGATATAATAGAAGCCGTTACCTGAGTTATCACCTTCATATCCCTTGAAGGCAACTCTTACCGTGCCGTCATTTGCAGCAAACATGGAAGGCAGATATCCGGCCGTACAACTTGTCACGCTGGAGAGATTTGAAGAATTCAGGATGTTCATCTCAAAAGTTCCCGGCTCTCCCGGGTCAACCAAGGCCGAAGATTCCTGTAACGAACTACTTCCTGGTACCTCAGCTCCTCCCGGAGTCCAGGAGAAGTTAAATCTAGCGTACTGTATGCTACTGTTCCATTCACTTCCCTGCTGCCAGGCAATGTGGAACTTGTCTGTTGAGCTTTTGTCGGTGGCAAGTGTGAAGGCTCCGGTATTCTGGTCGGTGCCTGTAATCCAAGTGTGACAGTTTTCTGAAGTGGTTCCATCATATGTATTAAGCATGAGGTAGTGGACTTCAAGGCCTCTCATGTCAGGGTCGTTTCTTCTTATGGCAACTACAGCCTGGAAGTCATTCTTTAGTGCAATCTCGGGATAGGCCTCTTCAGAGTAAAGTCCCGGGCTTGTAAAGAGGATGTCGTTAGCTGTGCCTTTTTTAATCCCCCCAGCAAGCAAAGAAAGTCTTATCAGGTAGTTAGCCCCATACTGTTCCTGGAATACGACAGCAACCATGTTGCCAACGTAGTCAAGCGAGGGGTGTTTGGCCGTGGTATAGCCTCCTGAACCTGTAGTCTGTCCTGTTGCTTTGTCATATATGTAGTCTGTGTTAAGGGGTTTGCCCCCGTTTTCAAGTATCCAGGTATTGCCGCCATCGATGCTTCTTTCATACCAGATTTTTCCCATGCTTTCATAGACCATATGCAGGTCCCCGCCATACGGATGGCCAGTCTGAGGGGTCATTATGAACTTTCTTTGTCCGGAGTTGGAGAAAGTGGTTTGGGTGCTGGATTTGTGAGGCATTTTATAAAGAGCCGTATAGGTTGTATTGTCAGCTGGAGTTTTTGATGCAGTCCCTCCACTTTCCCATCCGGCAAAGTTATAGGTTCCAGTTGTTTTTGTCAGTGTTTCGGAATATGGAATGTTGACGCTGTTTCCTTCTACAACACGGGCTAGATCATTTGTCTGGAAACTTCCATCGAATTCTGTTTTATCTATTCGGCTTACGAGAAACTTCCTTTTCAACTGAGCTGTGAAAGTCACATAAATTTCATTTTCATTCGCAGTATATGGATATTCAATACTATTTGATAAAGAATAAATATCATTGTATTTCTTTTGCCAATTACTCTTAGTAGCTTCCAAGGTATTGGGATCCTGATTCCATACCCAGAAATAAGTGCCATCAAACTGTTCTTCTTTTGCCTTTAGTTTGATATTTGTTCCAATTTTTTCATTTAGCACAGTGTCACTTGTTATCTGATAATAAGGCCCATTATTGATGCTTACATCAATTTTACCAAAACTATTGCTGTTTCGAATTGTATGCCTTACTCTTCTTTCATATGTAAACTTAAGCTGCAGCAGTTCAAACGCGCTTGCACATACATTTTGCATTTCCGTTGCAGCTCTGAAACCGACATAAATGCTGGTTTTCCCTGCTGCTAAAGCGTTATTTACAATTTCCTGCAATTTATAGACATAAATTGTTTGTGTATTGTAGGAATTTCCACCAAGAGTTGCCAGTTCTGTTACTCCATTGGCCTCTGTCATAGCCCAAAGGTCAGGATATTTTGGACTGGTTCCTTTTTCAGGAATGTTATAGAGGCGGAAATTTCCATCCTGGTACAATTTGTTTTTATATATTATTTCTACCTTTGTTATATAATCTCCTGAAGAGAAACTAAATGGGACCTCATATATTGACCTGCTGATGACAGTTGCAGTTGAGGTAGTACCGTTTTGGGTACCGTAGTCATATGGGATTCCGGAAAAGAAAGAACTTTGGCCGTCAGGATATAACTGTTTTTTAACCTGAGATCCATTTACAGCATTATAAGTTTTGGTATACTCCTGAGGAAAAGAAACCGAGAAAAAAAGCACAAACAGGAATAAGATTTTTAACATCTTATTCAAACCAGTTCTAAGAAAATTACTTTTCATGGCTTCTCCATTTGTTAATTTGAGAAATTATTTTTTATTTTAAATGCAAATAGCCCCCGTTCCTGGAAATTACAGGATTACTAAGGTGGATGGCCTTCAATAGGAGGACTATTGCAATAGATGGGACAGTGCTGCAACACTGTCCCTTTCATTTTCATTGCTTTTTATCTCTTTAAATAATCAATCTTTCAGTTTTCCTTTCACCAGGTAGTAATCTCCTTTTTGATCAGAGCCCATAAAAAAGATTTCTTTTTCAAAAGCTGCTACACAGCCGTGCAGCCAAATGTCATCTTTAAGTTTGAAAATGACCTGTGTGTCAGTGCCGTTATAATGGGCTAGACCCTCCCGCTGCCAGATAAAAATGTCACTAATATTTCTGCCCCCAATAATAGTCCCATTGTTGAGTGTTTCAATAGATATTAATTTCTTATATTCGCCCTTGTTGTATTCGTAAATTGCTCCTTGTATTTCCAAAAGTAGTTTCTCCTGGACCATATAGATTCTGCATTGTGAGCTTCTGTTATAAATTACACCTGTAGCAATCTCTTTCAGACTTTTATCGCCGTCATATTCAAAGATCGCCATACTGTCTGAAAAAGGATTATAGGTATACTTAATTCCGTAAATGAGGCATTTACTATCCCTACTAGTAGGATAAACCTGATAAAGATCAATGTTCTTTTTATTCATTACCAACTTCTTTTCCCATCCCTTCAGATTTCTATGATATATTACTCCATAGCTCGTATTCTCATCTTTATAGCCAAAACCCACGGCCCAGATATTTTCAGAATCATTGCCTCTTATATCTGTTATCAAGGCTTCGCCTTTCGTCAAATCTTCTAGTCCTGGACTCAAATCTTTTTCCCATTTTGCCCCATCAAAGTGCCAGATTCCTATTCCTCCGACATAGACATTATTTCTCCCAAACCCAAATACACAATTAGCACTTAATCCCCACCACCCTTTTGATTTCCATGATGTTCCATCATAATGCCACAATCTTTTTTCAAATTCTCCATTATCACCAACTGCCCAGACA
Source organism: Acidobacteriota bacterium (assembly GCA_050258415.1). Taxonomy (GTDB): domain Bacteria; phylum Bacteroidota; class Ignavibacteria; order Ignavibacteriales; family SURF-24; genus JAAXKN01. The sequence goes on from JBLMYS010000021.1 coordinate 3,668, forward strand.
TCATTATGACTTCCAGCCCATAGATTTAATAAGTTCAGCATTGTACCCTTTACAGTATCCACGCTCCACTCATAGTCACGCCTTCCGGGAGTGTCTTTTATGACGGAAGACGCGGGATCGCTTTTGCATGAGAATGACTGGAATAGAAAAATGATTGAAATAAGGTTTAAAGTTGTTCTTTTCATGTATAGGCTCCAGCTATAGATTTTGGGAAAGCTAAGTATATAAAACGGACTAAACTGCACATTGTGAAGCTTCTCCTTTTGTGTGTAAGAATACAGTTCAGCTTTAAGCTATATGGGGCTCCGGAGACACTGGGATCTACCGGGAAATGTCAGGCCTTCTATGGCCTGTGTCTTTATCTTACTATGAGGTCATATTCGGAATGAGAAAATCTAATGGAGAACACTATGAAACTACGTGCAACTGTACAATTTCAAAATATTGCATCAGAGTTTATTTTTATGCGCTGCAGAGTGTGTGAAAAGAATAGTTCCATTTTCTAAATGATGCGTAAGTTAAGACAAATTTACTTTCTAGTCAACTAAGTAGAATTACTGAGGCTCAGTATTTTTACTGAGTTTAAAAGTATACACTTTGAATATTTTTAAACTATTTTGTGAGAATTCAGCTAATTTTCAAGACATTTTTAAAAATCAGTAATTCTACCTATTGACTTTGACAAAAATAGATTTTTGAAAATATTTTTATGAACGGCTGTTTTTTAATGATGAACGGCGGGTTACAGGAGGGTCCCATGCGGATCATTCGGGATTCTGAAGATGGGTTTTGAATCGCTCATTTTTGTGTAGGGGTTGCACGCATGATTGAATTTTCACGGACGATCAGGGGCTAAAGCCAAAATGGAGAGAGGGAGATCCTGCAATCCACGAGCTAAAGCTCGCGGCTAGTCAAGCCACCGAAACCTGAGCGGAAAATTCCAAAATGCCTGAAAATAACAAAAAAAGGCAGCCTGCACCGAGCGGACTGCCTTAATAATAAAATTATACTTGTATTTTAATCTGAATGCCTGCTGTTATATAGCAGCTTGTAATCTTTTTCCTTCCCCTTCTGATACCACTCCTCGGGAATAACCTTCCAGTTGCCGAAAGCTTTGGGAGTTACGGTTTTTTCCTTTTCAATCCACTTCATGAGATAAAACCTGAGATCCTTCTCTGTGGAATTGATAATCCTGTTTGGAAGCTCATCTTTTGGGATTTTTGCCCCCTCGGTCAGGTGGCCTCCGCCTCCGTTACCCCTGTAGGAGTTAACCGCAGCCTTGTAGGTCTTGTTCATGTCGAAAGGAGTCCCGTCAGCCATCGAGATAATATTTACCTTCTCCCCTTCCGGCTTTGAGACGTCAACAGTATAGATAATTCCCGCTGCGCAGTCGAAATTGTAGTAAGGCGCCTTTAATTCATAAATATTATCCCTCTGGTTCTTTACAGGATTGCCATTTTCATCTGTCTTAAAGTTAATCAGATGGTCGTCGCTACTTTTCATCTGATTAAACCACAGGCTGTAGGAATGCTCAAGAAAACCCTTGATTTCTTTTCCTGTCATCTCCATCGTATAGAGCAGGTTTTCAAACTTGTAGAGCTTGAACATGTCGCGCACGTAAACCTCCCCCTTGTCAATCTTTGTGTCAAAGGAAAGAGGTGCTGCAAAGGATACATCGGCTTTTGTCAGATCCAGCTGAATTGCGTGGATCAGATCCATAAACGGGGAATCCCCGAACATAGATTCCCTTGTTGAAATTGTCTCAGTGAAATTTCCGATCGGCTTTGCAACATAGGTCTTTACCTCCTCCATTGCAGGAGTGAACTTCTGCATGAACTCTTCATCAGGCTTGTAGTTTTTAATTTCAACTATATTTCCTGTGGCCTCCTCTTTTTTCCAGCTTTTGGAAGCTTTATCATAGTTGAGTACGAGGTTGGCTTCGGCAACAGTCCTGGCGTCATTATTAGGACCCATTAAAAGCACATCCATTCCTTCCGGGTTTTTAACGTTCTTATTCCAGATCTTATGGTCATGCCCCGTAAATACAACGTCAAAACCCGGCACCCTTTGGGCTACAAGCTCCGAGGCGTTTTCGTTCTTCGGCATATCGGCAGTCTGGTTATTATAGTTATACTCTACGCCTGAATGGAAAAGCCCCACCATAAGGTCCGGGTGTTCCTTTTCCTTAATTATTTTTACCCATTTCTGAGCGGTCTTAATCATATCCTCAAATTCCATCCCGGCCCATATCTTCTCCGGAAGCCAGTTCGGTATGGCGGGGGTAATCATGCCCAGAACTGCCACCTTCACACCCTTACGATTTATAATTGTATAAGGCTTAAAGTATGGCTCGCCCGACTTTTTATAGACTGCGTTAGCCGCCATCCAGGGGAATTTGAATTCCTTGTTTATCCTGTCATAAACCGGGTGCCCGGTTTCAATGTCGTGGTTGCCCACCGAGGCGGCGTCGTACTGCATGAAGTTCATGACTTCTGAGAGTATGTGCGGCACGTTCGTCTTTTCAAAATTGTAGTAGTAAACTACAGGCTGCCCCTGCAGTATGTCGCCGTTATCAAGAAGGATAACTTCCTGGTTTTTATCTGCTCTCTGCTCTTTTACAAAAGAATAAACCTGTGCAAGTGAAGTATTAGCGGGCCTGTTGCTTCTGAAATCAAACGGGAAAACAGCCCCGTGGACGTCACTTGTCTCCAGCAGCTTAAGCTTTACACTCTGGGCCTCTATGAGGCCTGAGAGCAAAAGAGTTAACGAAAAAAGAATGTATAAGAACGCGGTCTTCGGAATATATTTTTTCATAAGAGTATTAGCTTCTCCTGAAATTTATAAGTAATGATTAAAATAAATAATTACCCGATTATGATTTCATCGAGCGATCTTTTGGGTACGTGGTGAGTGCCGTCTTCACTGCGCCAGTAACGGACTTCCCCGGTTAAGGGCAGATTTTCTATAACCACATTTTCTTTCGGTTTTCCAAGGGCAAGAACAAGAAGTATCTCCAGGTGTTCTGAAATATTCAGCACTTCGCGCAGTTTCTGTTTCTGTACTGATGCTATGATGCATCCGCCAAGGCCTTTTTCCACGGCCCCGAGCATTATGCTCTGGGCTGCAATGCCCTGGTCGCTTCCGAAAATTTTGCTTATCGAGGTGTCCCCCAGCATAATTATGTATGCCGCAGGCCTTTCACCTTCTATCGGTCCCGGCCAGTCTTTTAAGTATCCCGCCCAGGCAAGGCATGGGAATATTTCGCTATTGAGCTCCCGGTCGCTTGAAAGTATATACTTTATAGGCTGAAGATTACTGGCTGAGGCCGAAAGGCGGGCCAGGTCAACCAGTTCAGTTAATGTCTGCCTGCTTATAACTTCATCTTCAAAAAATCTTCTGTATGTGCGGTTTTTCAGTATTAAATCTTTAAGCACTATTTCTCCGTTGTTTTATTTGCGTCTTCTTTCCTAAAACCCTCTTGGGTCCTGCGTTCAATAATCTCAATCATTGTTTTGGCGAGTTCTTCGGGAATAATTTCTGTATATAGAAAACGGCTGCCGACGCAGCCCAGGGCTCCAAGCGTGCATGCAAATGGCAGAAGATACTTCAGGCTGAATTCGGGCCAGAAGTATACTACAGGCGCCCAGCCTATTAAAATTGCCAGCGTGTTGAGTGAAACTGTCCTGATTGCAATTTTGCCTGCCCTCGATCCGTAGGTTATTTTATAATATGGAAAGTTAATGAGAACAAAAAGCACCATCAGGGCTACAGTAAAGGCTACGCATATTAAATACGTCTTTATCTCCATCCATCCTCCAGCTCAAATCCATCCAGAGAGAAAACTTTTTACAAAAAAGGCCGCATGATTTATCTGCGGCCCCCGAATATTTAACTAAATCTTCCAGTATATATTACGCTTATTGCACCAAAGGAGCACTACCCATATAATTGCCGTCCATATTAAACCAAATAACACCCCGTCCCAGCCCGTGTGCCCTGAGAAAAAGGGCTTAAAGCCTAAAGCGAAAAGGAAAATTCTTACAATAGGCTGCAGGAAATACCCTAAAAGTGCATTTGAGCCGAAAACCATAAAAGGCCAGGCCCACTTCTGGATTTTCCACATGTCCATTACAAGATAAAAAATCAGAAATGTGAACGATGCAACCCCGGAGGTAAATATCGCATAGGAAACTGAAACGTTAGGCTTGTTCATTGCAAATACCGGCCACTGGTAAAGGTGAAGAATGTAGCCGATAAGGCACAGGACGCTACCCATTATTAGTGACTGCCTGATTATTTTTTTCGGGTCCCTCGTCAGAACAGCCTCACCTAAAAAGGTGCCGATTACAGTAATTAAACCGTAGGAAATTGATGCCCACGGCGTGCAGTGTACGGTTAAAGGACGCAGTGGGTCGCCCGTGGGATTTGTAATCGTAAGAAAAGGCTTTGTGGCGTCTCCAAGCGTAAGCCACCATGAGAAGTTAAGAGACATTACCTGGTGGAAAACTGCAATCAAGGCTACTACAGCCCAGCGCCACTTTGCTTCCATACGCATTAGTGTGGCTCCCATGAAGTACGCAACTCCTATGGCCTGAAGTATGCCCCACCAGTAGGAAAGATTAAGAATTAATGATATGTAAAGCACGCCGAGCGCAATCAGCAGGAATGTCCTCGTTCCCACGTGCTTCCAGAACTCGCCGCCGCGCTTGCGCTTGCTTAGAGGAAGAACCATGCCCACAATAAAAACAAAGAATGGGGCAACAAGGTCTGTAAATGTCAGACCAACGCCCAGCGTGTTTCCAACGGCGTCTCCTGCGTGATGGAACTGTGAGACGGGTGGACTACCAAACCAGGACTGCGTAAATGGCAGATCGGTATATCCTGCCACCTGTATTACAAATATCATGGACAAAACCGTAAAGCCGCGGAACGCGTCAATTGATGCGATGCGGGCTTTCTTTTCAGGAACTTCAACCCTTTTTTCCTGAATGCCTTCTGCTGCGGTAGCTTCTAATGTGCTCAAAACGTTTTTCCTTTTGTATTTTTTTATTGCCAGGACAAGAACAGTTCTTTAAGAGTAATACGGCAAATCTAAATAATTATAGGAATAAGTAAAATACAAAAGAAAAAAATCAGCAGCCCAGGGTGACTATTTCCTCACCCCGGGCGTAATTTTTATCTGCCCGGCATGCCTGAAAAAAAGCGTGACTTCCCCGGAGGAACCTTTTTTTATGCTCTTCCTTAAATTTATGAACATTATATGATGCCCTCCCGGCTTAAAACTGAAACTTGAGTTCGCCCCGACTGCAACCGTTTTTGCCGGGCGCATTCCCATCATGTCCCCCTGATGGTAGGTCTCATGCAGCTCTACTTTCTGTGCGAGATCCGACTTGGCCTCGTATAACGTATCGGGCTTATTGGTGTGGTTAATAATTTCAAGATAAAGGGCCGTATTCATATCCTTTGCCCCCGGCCTTATCCAGGCATCCTTAATTTCAATCCCCTTCTGCTGTACAAATGGCGCCGGCTGCATAAAAGACATAGCCATCATGAGCATGACAAATATATACAACTGAACCTCCTTAATGTTAAACTAATTACTTTCAGTCTGCAAGTGTTTTAATATCCTTCATTACCTCTTCAACGTTAACTTTGCTTCCTTTATACTCCTGCCTTATTTTGCCATCCTTATCCATGAGCGTAATTCTGTCTGTATGTACAAAAAAGTAAGACGGCTCTCCCGACTCCGAATAGGTGGTGTCCCCTGCAATTGCCACATAATGGAGCTGCTTTTTCAGGGAATCGATTTCACCGGGCCTGCCGGTTAAGAAAATCCAGTTATTCATGTCAATTTCCCTTACACCCGCATATTCTTTTAAGACCGAGGGCTTGTCCCTCAAGGGGTCAAAACTGATTGAGACAAAAGACACGTCGTTCATGTTCTGTTTTTTTGCCTCCTGCTGAATGCGCTCCATATTGTTTGTAATAAGAGGGCATATGTCGGGGCAGTGCGTAAATATGAGTCCCAGAACTACAACCTTCCCCTTCACGTTCCCGGGGAAATTTACACGCGTGCTGTCCTGCGTCAAAAGGTCGTAACGCGCCTTTGAGAGGTCATCTTTTACGGGAAGCTTACTCTTGCATCCAAATAATATGAGTGCAAGTAAGGCAAACGGCAGAAACCTGCAAAAACTTTTCATATTGAAAATCTTTAATTATTCTTCTGATAATTTATCCTTGAGCCTGCCTAAGGCTTCAAGCTGCTTTCCTTTGACTTTCGGAAAACTGATATCCATTGAGTCCATGGTTTTTACGATAACTTCCGAAATTGCCAGGTGGGCAAACCATTTCCTGTCGCCCGGAATAATGTACCACGGCGCGTAATCTGTGCTGGTCTTCGAAATCGCTTCTTCGTAGCACTTCTGGTAATCATCCCAGTACTCCCGCTCGGCAATATCCTCTTCTGTAATCTTCCAGTTTTTTGCCGGGTCCTCTATTCTCTTAAAAAACCTCTTCTTTTGCTCATCTTTGGATATGTTAAGAAAGAATTTAATTATGTACGTGCCGATTTCAAATAAGTAGCGCTCGAAATCATTGATCTGGCGGAAACGCATCTTCCAGATATTGTCCTTTAAGACCCAGTCGGGGAGCCTTTCACTTTTTACGAGGTCGTGCACCCTTACAATTAAAACCTCTTCATAATGTGAGCGGTTGAAGATCCCGATCCTCCCTTTTTCAGGCAGGGCCTTGCTTATCCTCCAGAGATATCCGTGGTCCAGCTCCTCTTTTGAGGGCTGCTTGAAACTAAAGACCTGTGTGCCCTGCGGATTAAGACCCGTCATTACGTGCTTAATTGCCGAGTCCTTGCCGCCCCCGTCCATTGCCTGAAAGACCAGAAGAAGTGAATATTTGTCCTGTGCAAACAGCTTTGCCTGCAGGTCATCCATTTTTGCAATGTTGTCTGCAAGCTTTTTTTCGGCGTCTTCTTTGGATCTGTAGCCGCCTGTATCGTTTGTTTTGTAATCCTTCAGTTTTACTGAGGAATCGGGCTTAACAAGGAACTGCGAGATATCCATATCCTCTCCCCCGCTTTTTATAATGGAAATATCAGTCTTTTAAGTCATCTTTCCAGAAATCCCCCGCCTTTGGGGCGTAGGATGCTTCAATTGAGCCGATGACGTCATCCACATACTTCTGAGTTCTCATGCCGACAAGTGTGCTTGTAACCTCGGGAAGTGAGTTGATCATTAAAATAGCCTTCTGTGAAAGTGAAAGACCCTCTGCGGTTCCGTTCAGATAAGGATCTATCATCTCGTGGACTTTCCGGTTTCTGCTGTTGGACTCCCTTGCAAAAACACTTTCCATCGAATCAAGCACAATGTTTACCGTAGTGGCATAGTAGTTCAGCTTTGAGATAACGTCTTCTTCGTCATCATAGTGCTTGTAAATCTCATTGATTGCATAGTTGGCCCGCGGAATAAAAAACTGCTTCTTTATCTCTATAAACTGGTTTGCGCTTTCAAACTTCCCGAAAGTGGTCTCAAGAACAGAGCCGAGCGACATAGATTCAATTATGGTCTGCTTGTCCTTGGCCTCAATGCTAAGATCGGTTACATAGGATGTCTTAATTGTGTCTTCCTGCTTTTTTAAGTCACCAATAAGCTGGTTGATCTCAGGTATTGTCCTGTCCTCTTTTATGCTGAAATCTGCAAGCCTTACAATCTTATTCCCCTTAATGGCATTTAACGGGCGGTTTACCAGAACTCCCAGGTCGTTTTCAGAAGCAAGCTCCAGGAAAGTTTTCTTCCCTTTTTCCTGGTTTAAGTTTTCGGCCCCCCCTTTTTCCAACAGGTTTAACGGGAGCTGCACAACGGAGAAATGATTCTCAGGCGAAATCTCCTTTGCAAGCCTCAGCACTTCCCCAAGCGAAGTAAAGCTTCTTTTATTCTCCTCTTCGCCGAAAGTGTT
>JBLMYS010000022.1:0-3613 GCA_050258415.1 Acidobacteriota bacterium
GTCGCTCCTCCGGAGCTCTGGAGAGGGTTGGTGGTGGATCTTCTGCTACAGACAAGTCGTCCCTCCGGGACTCTTTTAAATAGAGCGATTCCATTCTCTTCTACAGACAATTCATCCCTCCGGGATTCTTATCAAAGAAAATCCCCTATTTAATTTCTTCATCCAGGATGGAATAGTTTTTCCAGCCTGAGTAATCAAAATGCCACCACTCTGTGCTTAAGGGTTCAAAGCCGTATTTTATCATTATGTCTTTTAGAATCCTGCGGTTTTTCAGGACGTCAGAGGGGAGGTTTTCATAATCGCTGTGGGCTTTTTCGGTAAAGTCGTCGTAGGGCGTTCCCATCTCAAGCTCGTGCCCGGTGGAGTCTATCAGGGTCAGGTCCACTGCGGCACCTCTGTTATGCCTGGAGCCTGTCTTTGGGTTTGCAACGTAACGGGAGTCGGGCATTATCTCCCATAGCTTTTTCTGCACCGATAAGGGGCGGTAGCCGTCAAAGACCTTAAGCCTCAGGTTATAATTCTTCATTAACTCCTCTTCAGCCTCATGGAGTTTTAAGGCCGCGGCCTTCCTTAAATATACGTTTGCCGTGGGATAAAGAACCTTATGCGTAAAATTATTCGGCGTTGCGTAGCGCACATCCGTAGCTATTGTTGAATCCACCGATTTCAACAGCACTATGGATGTATCGCTCTTTGCTATTAACGAATCCGTCTGAGCGGATAAAAAGGAACTGAAAACAAACAGAAAAACAGGCACACAGTAGAATTTGCGGCTCATATATTATCCTATTTTTGTTTTTTCAGAACTAACCCCGTCTTGGGTACAAGCTTCACTTCTTTTGAAACTGTGCCGAGAGTCTCAACTCCTGCCTTATCGGCGTTCACCAGTACGTCATAATTGCCTTCAGGAAGACTGAACTTTACGTCCCCTTGATTCTCAGCGTTAAAAAGTACTATAAATTCATCGCCTTCAAATGAATTCTTAAAGCCGAATGCAAAAGCCTTCCCGGGCACTTCCATAAAAGAGACGTCCTCATAGGCTGCGCGTCTGAAAGCAGGAAAAGCACTTCTTAATTTAATAAGGCCTTTATAAAAGTCAACAAGGTCCTTATTCATACCGGCGTGATTGAAATTTATGTAGTTTGTTTCGTTGTCTTTATTGTAGCTGTTATGATCGATACGGCCCCTTTCTTCATCCTGTTCTTTAACATTTAACGGAATAACCTTGCTGCGTGCAAACTCCTGACCTTCAGAGATCATTGTCATTCCCTGTGAAGTAAAAAGGAAGAGTGCCGCAAGCTTGTTCAGCTTCAGCTGCATTGGGCTCAGCTTTGCGTTCTGATCTATGTCTTTAATGATCTGGTCCGCCGCCACCTCTTTGGTGCCTATTCTAATAAAATCGCCAAGCGTGTAGCCGTCGTGGCTTTCGAGGTAATTAACAGAATGTTCTTTTTTCTGGAAGAGTCCCAGGCTGTCGCGCACGAGTGTGCCGTTTACGTAGGATTTAATTCTACCCATATTGTTATTGCCGTACCATTTGCCGAATATCCAGCCGTGGCCGTTCAAGGGGTTTTCGCCTTTTACGCCGTTTCTGATCTGATCATTCCAGCTTCCCCAGCCTCTTAGGGAGAATCCCTGCGGGTCGTAGCCCCCGCCCCAGGGTTCAGCAACAATAACAACGTTAGGGTTAACTTTCCTGGCTTCCCTAATAATTTCTTCCACGGTTTCCCAGTCGATCAGTTTGCCCAAGTCGAAGCGGAAGCCGTCGACGTGGTATTCTTTCATCCAGAAAAGGATGCTTTCAACTATCATGCGTCTTGCCATAGGGCGTTCGGTCTTAAAGTCGTTTCCGCAGCCGCTTTCAGCCCTGTAGCGGCCACGGTCGTCAAACCTGAAATAGTAAGTTGAATCTATCTCCTTCAGGTTACCGAGCTCATATTCAGAGATATGGTTATAAACGACGTCCATAATTACTGCAATCCCCTCTTTGTGGAAAGCCTTTACCATATCCTTAAATTGATTAACCTGTTTAGCCTCCTGGCCCGTCCAGCTGTTCCACTTAAAATCTGTTTCAGTGAAGTAAGCCTCGGGGGCAAAGAAGTTGGCTGTCATATATCCCCAGTGGTTGCGTGCGTAGGGGTTCCATGTATTGAAGCGTCCTGCCATTGAATCCCTGTAGGGGATTTCAACGTTAGCAAATTCCTGTGCCGGTAGGAGTTCCACGGTATTAACGCCAAGGTCCTTAATATAGTTAAGTCCCCCTTTAATCCCCTTTTCAATGAGGCCTTTGTAAGTTCCGGGTTCTTTGGCACCGGAAGATGGGTGGGCGGTCATATCCCTCAGGTGCATTTCATAGATAATAAGGTCGCGCCAGTCGCGTTCAATTGACTCATCTCCCTCCCAGTCGTAATTGTCGTCTTTAACCACGATAGCCAGACGGGGATTCATATAGGTATTATAGGTTGCAACTGCCTTTGCGTAAGGGTCGAGGCAAATTACGTCCTGATGGTTCTGTCCCTGGCGCATGGTCTTAAAGCCGTAGAAAAGTCCGTACTGTTCGCCGTCCAGGGCAGTTTCCCAGACGCCCATAGAATCGCTTTTCATTTCGTAGGAGTTTGATTTTTTATCTCCCGGCTTTTTGAATGTAACGAGAGTTACCTTATCAGCCGTAGGGGCAAAAAGCCTGAAGTAAGTTTTCCCGTTCTCAACGAAGGATCCCAGCTTTTTATCTGAGTAGTAATGGTTCAGGTCCGAGAGGATTATTTTTTTCGACTCTTCGAGAGTCAGTATATCTTTTTCTTTATTACCGGCAATATACACAGATGCACCAAAGTTATTTGAGTTAGAAAATAGAATTAAAGCTAAGGTCAGGAGGTTGAGTATTGTTTTCATTTTAGACTTTTTGTTTTTATGAGCTAAACATAATAAATAAATCCAAAATGAGAAAGCTTCAAAAAACAAAAGGTTTAGTAAGGTATTATCGTATAAAAAGTAGCTTTTTTAATACCCTATCTCATAAAAACCTGTCCCAAAAGATTTGCCCTTACTCCAAATTTCAAATTATAGGATCCTAACAAACTATTTTCTGATTTAGTTCAGTGCATGGCGGGAAATGCAGGGGCAAGGAGATAATGCCCCTGCGACAAAAAATTTCACTTTATAAAAATCATTTTCTTTGTTTCCGTATAGTCTCCGGCTTTAAGCTGGTAGTAAAATGTACCTGAAGTAAGGTTATATTTTGCAGGCTGGAACACCACTTCATAATCACCGGGAGCAATCTGTTTTTCATTAAAAATTACCGCCACTTCCCTTCCAAGGAGGTCGAAAACTGTAAGACTTACATCCTGCAAAGCCCCATCTCTTTTTGCGGGTCCCACGTGAAACCTGACTGTTGTGCCAGGGTTAAAAGGATTTGGATAGTTCTGGTCAAGCGCATAGGTATATACCGGAGTGACGCCCCCGGAGGTGCTTCCTATATCTTTTAATATCCAGCCATAGGGGTCTAAAGTCAGACTCAGAGGCCTCCCTTTTACTGTAAGGAGAAAATTCTGATCGTTCTGGTTATTATATACTGTAAGCAAAGTATCACCAGATGCTGTAGTAAACTTAAGCT
>JBLMYS010000023.1:0-6470 GCA_050258415.1 Acidobacteriota bacterium
GAGACTTCCCCCTTTATAAGACTTTTATATCCTGCCCCTGATTCGGTAAAAGGCAACCTTATAAACAAGATAGTCTCAAACGGCTGGAGAACCGAGGCCCTGAGCTCTCAGATAGATATAAGCCCATGTAACGACAACAGGCCCTACATAGCACAGCTTGGACTCTGGAAGAATGTGGAATTTGCAAAGCTGAAGGAAATTACCCCCTATGAGTTCCGCGGGTTCCCGATTTCAAAACTCATAATTTCAACGATACTTCTTATTATATGCCTGCTTGTTCTTCCCTTGATGCTCCTGCCTTATCTGAAGAAAAGCGAAAAGCTGAGGGCTGCCCCCTGGCTATACTTCTTCACTATTGGCGCGGCTTTTATGATCGTTGAGGTGGTCCTCATTCAGAGATATACTCTTTTTATCGGCGCTTCTTCTTATAGCTTTGTTGTAATTCTCCTGACACTTTTACTTTGCTCAGGCATTGGAAGCCGCTTCTCCTCGCGCTTTAGTGACCGCGCGCCCTTTTACTTTATTGTAATTCTCCTGCTCCTTGAGGTGCTCTTGTTCAGACCCTTTACAGACCTGCTTACGGGCTTTAGCCTCATGCCCAGGGTATTTATATCAATGATCTTAATTGCTCCTTTGGGATTCTTTATGGGAATGCCTTTCCCCAAAGCCGCACAGAAGGTAGGGGAGCTTATAGACTGGGGATTTGCCGTAAACGGCGTCGCCTCGGTAATAGGTTCAACGGCAATTATTCTCATTACAATTAATTACGGATTTAATCTGGCTCTTGTTCTGGGCGCACTCCTTTATTTTTCGGCTTATCTGCTCATGAACAGAGCAAAAACCTGGTAAAATTTCTCCACGCATAACCTCAATCCCGAAAAGCCTCTCTTCCCTTAACTTAAGGGGGAGAGGTTTTTTTATACTGAGGTTTGGAAAAGGGATAAATATTTTATAATTTATCTGGTGACTTTATATCGTTACGGTGTCCCGCTCTTCGGGAAGAATAGGGAAACCGGTGAAAATCCGGTGCTGCCCCGCAACTGTAATTGGTCAGAACATATAGCAATATGCCACTGTTTTTCTGATTTTGAAAAATCCCTTTTTCAAAGTCTTTAACCGGGAAGGTGCTGTATGTGGCCTAAGCCAGGAGACCTGCCGTAATAGCTAATTAATCTGCCTTCGTGGGCCAAGGTGAGATAATGATCAACTGTGTTAACATACCTTTTTCTCTTAAGCCGTTTTACATGGTTTCTATTCTCTTTCCACGCAAGGTTACAACTTTTAATGCGTTATCTTAAAAAGGAGTAACTTTTATGCATAAGTTTACCATTTGTTTTCTTACACTTTTTTCTCTTCTCTGCCAAAATGCAATCCTGCGGGCTTCGGGAAATCCCGATTCACTCAAAACCTATAATCTGAAGGGCGTCGTTGTTACTGCCAGCAGAACCGCAACACCAATCAAAGAAACCGCAAGCTCAATTACAGTTATCGGGGAAGATGAAATTAAAAATAGCGGCAAGGTGTCCCTGTCAGAAATTTTAAGCAACGTTGCTGGCCTCAGCGTCGTGCGCCAGGGAGGACCCGGCGGACTCTCCGGCATCTTTATGAGAGGCGCAAACCCTGAACAGACTCTCTTCCTGATTGACGGGGTTGCTGTAAATGACCCCAGCTCTTTAAGCAACTCTTATGATATGTCTAATTTCCCGCTCGATAATATCGAAAGAATTGAGGTCCTGAGAGGCCCCCAGAGCACACTCTACGGCTCTGAGGCCATGGCAGGCGTTATTAGCATCTTTACAAAAAAGGGAAGCGGCAAACCAAATTATTCCCTTTCTCTCGAAGGAGGCTCATACGACACTTATAAAGGAAATGCTTCCTTAAATGGCAGCCTCAGCTTTATAGACTATAGCCTTGGCTACTCACGTTACGATACAAAAGGCTTCTCATCGGCTGATGAAAAGTACGGAAACAGCGAAAAAGACGGCAACCTCAATAATTCACTGTTCTCCCGCGTGGGTATGAAATTTTCAGATAATTTTTCTCTCGACTTTATGTTTAACTATACAAAGGCTAAAACAGGTCTCGACCAGAATGAAATGAAAGGGGACGACCCGAACTTTACCTATAACCTTGAGGAAAGCTTCTTTAAGAGCTCGGGCAGCCTTTTATCTTTTAATGGAAAATGGAAACAGTCTCTCTCGGCCTCCCTCATGCGGCACATTAGCCACGCTGTCGACCAAACCGACAGCCTGAGACCCCTTACCTCTTCAGTTGCATATTTCAACGGGACGAGAATTAAACTCGACTGGCAGAATGAAGTAAAACTCTATGAAAAGAATATTTTGGTCTTCGGCCTTGAAAGCGACTTTGAGAAGGCAAATACGGAGTATAATTCAACTTCAGAATGGGGCCCCTTTTCTTCAGCTTTGTCGAGCAAAATGCTAAATACTTCCGGCATGTATTTGGAACAGCAGTTAAACATCCAGGATGCACTCTTTATGAGCCTTGGGGCAAGATACGACTACCATGAGAAATTCGGTTCGGTTGTAACTTACCGCATCGCCCCGGCTTACTTTATCAATGCGACTTCAACAAAGCTTAAAGCTACCTATGCAACGGGTTTTAAGAGCCCCTCATTATATTATCTTTACGACCCGACTTTCGGCAACCCTGCCTTAAAACCTGAAAAAAGCAAAGGCTTCGACATGGGCTTTGAGCAGTACTTCATGAATAATAAAGTTACTGCGGGCGTTACTTACTTTAATAATACCTTTTCTGATCTGATCGGCTACGACAATTCTTTTAAGACAATTAATATTGCAAAGGCCGAGGCCAATGGCTGGGAACTTTTCCTTAGCGCCTCTTCAGTTTATAATTTTAATTTCGGCTTTAACTATTCCTATACTCTAAGCAGGGATAAAAGTTCTGAGAGCCTGGAAAAAGACATGCAGCTATTAAGAAGACCCAAAAACAAGTTCGGCTTAAATGCTGGTTATGAATTTAATAAAGCAAAGCTGAACCTTGAAGTTCTTAACGTTGGAGAGCGTGAGGACAAGGATTTTACGTTATTTACAAGAGTCCCCTTAAAAAGCTATACTCTTGTAAACCTTGCGGCTTCATATGATATAAATCCCTTGCTGAAAGTTTATGGCCGCGTTGACAATATGCTGAATACAAAGTATGAAGAGGTCCTTTTCTACGGCACCCCCGGCCGCTCGGCATACATTGGCCTGAAACTGAATTTTGAATAATAAAAAAAACGCCTGTAGCCGTGCCCGCCGGCAGGCAGGCGGTTTTCTATCTGTAGCCCGGGGTTTGAAAAACCCTGGGCTTAAATTGTCAATTCCAAACCGGGCTTCCCGGTCTTTTCCTTTGGAAATTTGTTCCTTCTTGCCCATGCCATCTCAACTATCCTTTTGAGCGTTCTTCTGAATGAATAACCCGCGGCCTTTGAAGAGCGCATGAAACCAGCGTCTTCTGTTAAATCGGGATTCGGGTTTATTTCAAGCACAAAAAGCTCATTGCTTTTAGACAGCCGCATATCCACCCTCGCATAATCCCTCGCACCCAATGCCTTGAAAGCCCTCAGTGCAAGCTCCTTTGCATTTTTCTCTACCTCATCCGGCAGAACGGAAGGGCAGATTGCTCTTGCCATATGATAAGCCTCATGATAAGGATCCCATTTGGCCTGATAGCTTACTATATTGTTAAGGTGCGACGGCATATTTGAAAAATCAATTTCGCTTATCGGCAGTACCCTCGGAAACCGGTCGCCCATTACGGCTACGTTCAGCTCGCGCCCGTCAATATACTCTTCTATTAAAACTTTCTGCTTAAAGCGCTCGAGTACATATTCAACTCGCTCAAGAAGCTGACTTTCATTTCCTACTACCGATTCGTCCTCTATTCCCAGACTCGCGTCCTCCTGCGAGGGCTTTACAATCAGAGGATACTTAAGCCCCAGATCTTTTGCCTCCTCTGCTCTCGAAACAACCCGGAACTTCGGAGTATTTACTCCCATCGAGGACAAAATGCTCTTTACAAGAATCTTCCTCTGGCACATTGCAAGCGCCATCGGAGGAGCACCGGTGTAGGGAATATCCATCAACTGGAGCAGGCATGCAAAATTCATCTCAAGCGTCGGCTTGTCATTGTAATATTCAACCATGTTAAAAACAACGTCGGGACGGTTTTGCCTGTAGTCGGATAGGAAACTATGGTAGTCGTCAAATATATTCAGGCTGTAGGCCTCAAATCCCGCCTCGCAAAGGGCACGGGTAATTGAGTGATAACCATCAAGGGGACTGGAATGCTCAATATCAAAGTACGGTTCAAAATTTATCTCGGCCTGCTGCGGAACGGCCGTCTTTTCATAATGGGCCAGGTCAGCATGAGATATATTGTATACAACGGCTACTTTCATGTTTTTCCAATATTTTGGAAAAGAATATAAAAAATTTTCCTTATTCCACGCAAAGTATTTGGCCAAAAGTATTTGGCATATTTGCAAAATAATTTTAACTTTAATTACAACCGGCTCTTAATGGAGCTAATAGAACCAGCCTAAATTGGACAGTTTTCGCACTATTAATTATTAATTTTGGTATTTCCCGGTAAAGGATATTTCTATAATTTCATCAGAATGATTTATGAATCTTTTTTAGAATTTACCCCTATCAAGATTCAATAAATAAATTTTCTTTTAATCTTCAATTCCAAATATTTTCTCGGGATTTGTTTTAGAAATGAGTTTTTATCCTCAGCCAAATAAATATTATTGCGGTCCTTTCGCACTTAAATATGCTCTTGTGATGCTCGGAATCTTCAAGAACGAAAATTCTATTGCCAAGAGTGCCGGCAGCACCTGGTGGGCGGGTACAGATGAAATCGGGCTTGCTAGAGCTGCTAAAAAATTCCACTGCCATATGAACTACTTCCGTTCCGGAGAACCGGCAATCGCCCTCGACCTCCTGGACAGGGAACTCAAAAAAGGGCTCCCATGCATTCTGAGCGTCGATAACTGGAACCACTGGATTACGGTCTTAGGCTACCAGAAGGAAAAATATATAATTGTGGACAGCGGGCTTCAAAGGGTTATTGCCATCTTAACCCCTAAACAGCTCCTTAAAAAATGGAAGTATGTTGATGAAGAAAATTGCCCCAGCTACGACGGATATTCACTTCTGCCTCAGTTTAAGGTCGCAACCAAGGCCCTTTTTACACTGGAAAAAGCACGCCACGTAATGTATAAAAAAAATGAAAACCTGGCCCAGAAGTGGGATACCTATTTTAATGACCTCATCAATATTTGCCGCCCGCGTACGCCTAACTCTTATAATATAATTTCTGTCAATGAGTTCCTGCGCCGCCATAGGAATACTCTTGTGAAAAAAGTCTCCTTCTGGCACGGTACGCCTAACTATAAAGAACTTGAAAGGATACTTAAGAATTTCCAGTTCGTGGCCGAGGTCTACGACCTCGTTATCCATCATGAGGACGAGAAAAGAGCCCTCATCGACTTTACATCCCTCCTCATGATGTACGCTTGCGGCAAGTACGGCATGGATGCAATTTATTAGCCCCTTAATTTCAGGGAATACCGGCCGTAGCTTTCCCGTTGAGAAAATGGCCCGTAATGAAGCCGATATTGCGGCTGCCGCCTCCATCCTCTCTCTTTTTTGAGCTTCTGAATGTTTGCCGAACAGATGAATTCGGGAAAAATTTCCAAAATAGTAAAATAAAACGCGCCCCAATGAAGGGCGCGCCCCTTTGCTATTCCATCTCTTTTACTATTTTAGCTCCTTTGCCATTTCAGTCGACGAGAGCTTTAAGAGCACATCAGGCTTGATCCAGTGCCCTCCCTCGAATGAAATAACCTGATACTGGATCTGATGCGCCTGAAGCCTCATTTCATCCATGCTGTAGTACGCGGGCTTTAGATATTCATCCCCCGTCCCATATACTAAAGATAACTTTGCCTTCCGGTACATCGGATTCTCCAGGTTGATCTCGGGCGGCAGATGCCCTCCCCAGAGTATCAGATCGTCAATCTCAATTTTCCCGTTATTAAACCAGCGCGATGCTGTGGCAGTGCCCTGCGAAAAGCCGAGCAGAAAAACTTCTACTGAATCTCTTGGAACAGTAGAGAAAATTTCATTGTAAATGGCATTCAGGTAGCCAATGTAGTCACTAATTTCATTAAGCCTGTCCTCGCTTGTCATCCAGGAAGCGCCGATCTTTCCGCTTGTTCCGCTTAAGTAAAAACGCGATAATCCTTCAGGGGCAACAATAAGCCTTGTGCCGTCATTCAGCTTTGAAAAGTGCTTCAGGAAATGAGAGGCCAACTGACCATATCCATGACATACAAACCATACCTGGTTAATCTGACCCGTTACTTCACCTAAGACAAAGTATCTGGCAGTCTTGTTTACTCTTATGCTGCATTCTGTCATATAGGTACCCTGAATAAA
>JBLMYS010000024.1:0-16781 GCA_050258415.1 Acidobacteriota bacterium
AAGATCTTTGTCTAGATTCATTTGGTTTGCCCTAAATCTTATTCCGGATCCTAATAAATTAATTCAAATTTATTGTCCAAAATAAAAAATATTCCTTTTTAATCAAATTAAAATATGGAGTAAAGAAGAGTAGAAAATTACAGGCTTAAAGTGAGTAGCAGCGGTCTTCTGAAGGCCGCGGCTACTCACCTGAAGAAAACAGGGGATGTTTAATAACTGAAGGAACTGCTGTCTTCAATGGTTTCCTCATAGGCTTTTCGGTCCTCAATCTTTTCGTCGTGAACCCTGCTGTCATCCTGAAGCCTGTAGACTTCCTCTTTTGGAATGATGTAGTAATCACCTACTTTTTCAACGTTGTGTATTATGTGCAGCCAGACATAAAGGTTAATCTGGCCTATGCTTTTGCCTAAGATAAGTGCCGCTTCTTCAACGCTTAAGTATTTTTCGCTTTTCTTTATGAACATAATCACCTCTGATTAGTAACCATTGGACAATTAATTTTTCTTTCAAAGAATAGCCTCAAAAATAGGGCCACGTTAAAATTCATGCAGAAACCAGAGTTCATGACCGATTAATGTAGATCTTACCTGTAAGAATTACTGGAATATTTCCTTTAATCTCGAGTATCCGTTTTTGCTTACCGGAAGAAATTTCCCCCCGGAGGTCTGAACGCGGTATGACTCTTTTTCAAAGAGCTCTATTTCCTTTATTTCAGACAAGCGCACAAGGTAGGAACGGTGTATTCTTATGAACTCTTCGGGATTAAGGTGGTCTTCAAAGAATTTCATTGTTTTCTGCTTCAGGAAACGGCCCTCCGAAGTATTAAGCATAACATAGTCATCCTGGGCCTCAATATAAGAAATTTTTTCTGTTGGAATGATGTGTATCCGGGGGCCGTTTTTGACGACCACTCTTTCTAAAAACTCATGTTTTTTATCCATCTGTTCGAATACGCCGCCCAGGGTTTCCTCGTTTTTCTTTTTATCTGAAAGGAAAAATGATGCCTTGGTGATCGCTTCGGAAAATCTTTCTTCGGAAAAAGGTTTAAGAAGATAGTCGGCCGCATTTGCCTCGAAGGCTTTCAGTGCGTACTGGTCGTAGGCGGTTGTAAAAATTACCACCGGGAGCTCTTCCAAAAGCTCCAGCATCTCGAATCCGTTTATTTTCGGCATCTGGACGTCAAGAAAAATGAGGTCGGGTTTAAGTTCATTTATCGCTTTAATTCCCTGAAACCCGTTATCACATTCGGAAAGTACCTCAATTTCAGGAAATTTTTTCAGATACGCCTTAACTATTTCTCTTGCCAGGGGTTCATCGTCAATTATGACTGCATTTATTTTACTCATGATTTAAGATTCTCCAAAGGAATAAAAATATTGACCTTAAAAATGCCATCCATGTTATCTACAACGAGTAAATTATCCTGATGGTAAACTAAAGAGAGCCTGTTCAGTATGTTCTTCAGTCCAATTTTTTCCCCTGAAGGGGATACGGCCTCTTCGTCGTAGTTATTTTCAACCGAGATCTTAAGATAGTTATTCTCTTTTTTGCAGGTTAGTTTAATCGTAACTTTCTCAAGGCTTTCGTATACGCCGTATTTTATCGCATTCTCCAAAAGAGGCTGAAGTATCATCGGAGGAATCATTACTCCTGTGCAGCCGCCATCAAGCTCTTCAACATATTCAAATTTACTTCCAAACCTCACTTTTTCAATATCGAGATAGAGCCTCACATTTTTAATTTCTTCTGAAAGATTATGGAACTGTTTTTCGCTTTCAGAAAGTGTCATTCTCATATACTCGGAAAGTTTTATTGTCATTTCCCTAGCCTTTGAGGGATCAGTCAGTGTAAGTGAGCTAATGGAGTTAAGGCTGTTAAACAGGAAGTGGGGGTTAATCTGATATTTTAAGGACTTCAGTTCAGCTTCCCTGGCATAGCTTCTGAGCTCCGATTCCTTTATGAGCTTTTCATTGTAGCTGCTGTAGAAGATGTAAAGGTAATAAAATGAAGTAATTATTATGTATAAAATAATACCGATAAGAATTCTCCATCCGGCAGTCCGCAAAAGGAAGCTGTCAAGTTCTCTTCCGGAATTTAATAATACAAGCAGAATAAGAGCAGACAATCCGAGCCACAAAGCCGATGTAATAAGAGCTGCCAGTATGTGCTGAAGGGCGAAACGGGAGCTGGTACGGTTTTCTACGGAGAGGAACTTTGCCGGGTACCACAATCCCAGGCCGAGCCCCATGTAGATTGTGTTAAAAACAATGCTATCCAAAACCGCATCCTTAAGGCTCAGGCTTGCAGAATTGTAAAGAAAGAATATATGGATAACGGCAAGCGTTATCCATATAAACAGGTAAAAGATAAAGTTTCTTAGTATGAGAAGAGGATTATTCATAATTATGCGGTTTTAATTTCTCCGCCGCCAAAGAGAAGGAGCCCTCTTATAATGAGCTTTCTGTCGTCCGGGTATGTAATGCCGGGATCTTTTCTTCTTGCGTCTGAAAAACCGCCTAATATAGGAGTCGCCTCAACGACCACTTTCCAGTCCCTTGGGATATAAAGCGTGGTTCCGCCGAAAATTGCAGTCACTTCGAGAATATTATTCCCCGGGGCAAGCTTGCAGTTATAAAGGTCTATCTCCGAGCCTCCGAAAATGGAAGTTATCCTTCCACCCTGGAAGTTTTCAGAAGAAACAGACTTCTTTATTCCGCTGAATACTGCTGTTTCATCCAGAAAATCCTCAGTTGCGGAGTTGGCCTCTCTGTCGAATTTATGTTTGAAATGTTCATGCTTATAGTATTCATTGACATGATCTGTAATTTTCTCCGAAACCTGTTCTTTAATTCTTTCGGCAGCTTCGTGCCCATACCTTCTTCTCGGGTGCCGGACACCAAAAAGAATGTAAATGCCAAGGAGTATAAGCAGTACCGGCCATATTGCCCAGACATCGTAATGATAATGGAGTGATGCCCAGAAAAGAACTCCCAGTATGGCAAGAATTGAGCCTCCCCTGTAATTCCCGTTTGCCATTAAAATAATGCCTATTAAAATCAGGATTCCCTGCGGGAAGTATGTAAATTCCCTTAAAGGGAAGATCAGCATATTCAGGTTGGATAAAAGCAAAAGGACGCCAATAATAATTATTACCGCGCCAAGGAAAAGTGTCCTTCCGGATCTTCTTCTAATCTCACTCATCTGTAATTCCTCTTTGATTATTTTATCTACTACAAAAATAACATCAAAGAAATTTTTCAAAAGCTATAATCGGTGAAAAAAAGAAATTTACCGGTAAACAGGAAAAAGCCGGCTGCTGAAAAATAAGAAAACCGGGGAAAACTTAAGATTTCTTAAAAAACAGCGTGAAAGTGGAGCCTTTCCCTTTTTCTGAAGAAACACGGATACCAGCTTCATTTAGTTCGGCATATTTCTTAACAAGTGCAAGGCCAAGGCCGTTGCCGTCAAAACGCCTTGTATACCCGGTTTCCTCCTGTGAGAATGGTGAAAAAAGGTTAGGAATGTACTCTTTTAAGATTCCAATTCCTGTATCCCTGACGTCCACGCAAACGCTGCCATTGGAGTTATAAAGCTTTATATCGATTTTTCCCGAATGGGTGAACTTAATGGCGTTCTCAATAATATTTTCAAATATCTGGTTTATTGTGTATCTATCGCCAATTATCCTGCTCTCAGAGGCGCTGTCTGTGAAAGAGAACCCGAGTCCTTTGCGCTCAGCTATAACTGAAAATTCCTTCTGAAGCCCGGCAATTTCTTCTGAAAGATCGAGCTCTGCATATTTGCATTCAAAATTGCCTGTCTGCACCTGTGACATATTAAGAATGAGGTCGATTGTACGGATAAGCCTTTTCCCCCCGTTATCAACCATTTCAAAAAACATCGGCAGATCCTCAAAATTTCTGTTCTCAACATCCTCTTTAATGAGCGCTATATAACTTAGAATTGTATTAAGCGGAGTTCTGATCTCATGCGACATCTGTGTAAGAAAGTCAGTCTTCAGCCTGTCCGAACGCTCGGCAAGCTGTTTGGCCTTTATGAGCTCATCTTCATAAGAGTTCTGCAGTAATGCAGCACCGATCATATCACCCGCGGTCTTTACAGCTTCAATTTCAGTAAGTGACCAATCCCTGATTTCAGTACAATCATCAAAGCCGATAAAACCCCACCAGGTTCTCCCGGCAAAAATTGGGACTATAAGGAGTGACTTGATTTCCTGCGGATCAAGCAGAATTTTGTCCTCAGAAGAAAATTCATTCCGGTCAATCAGAAACACCTTATTTTCCCTCATAGACTCCAGCAGGCGGCTGTTAAATAACCTGCTGTAAGGAAGTTCCTGAAGCAGAGGGTTATTAATCTGAGGTGTAACGCCCCGGGCTGTCCATTCAAAAAGCTGCTTCATTAAAAGCAGGCCTTCATTATCGGTTTTATTTCTGAAAATATAGACGCGGCTTACCTGTGCTGCCTCACCGAGTCTTTTGAGAACCTGGTCTATGTTTTCATCCCACCGGGACGATTTCAGGAACATTTCAGCCTGAAAGCTTATGGCCTTTAGTATGGCATCCTGGCGCTGAAGCATTATTTCTGAAAGTTTTCTTTTTGTAATATCCTGCAGCACTCCAACTGAGCCAATGAGATTACCTGATTTGTCGCGCCATGCAAAGGAATGATCGTTAACCCAGATAAGTTCGCCATTTTTCCTGCAGACCAGATAATCTGCATAGTATTCCTTAAAATCGGGATCTGTTCTCAGTCTTCTAACCTCATCTGCATTTGCCTGGCTTTGGAACTCAGTTTTATTTATAATTTTTGCAAGGCCGATCCGGTTAATTTCTTCAAATGTGTAGCCTGTCAGGTTGCTGATAGCGGGGCTAAGATAATCATATGTTAAAGAATCGTATCTTAAGCGGTAGAGGACATCTTTTGTGGTTTCAGCCAGCAGGCGCAGGTTGTCTTCAGTTTCAGTAAGTGAATGCTCAATGGATTTCCTTTCTTCAATCTCATTTTTCAAAAGCTGGTTTGCCACAAGCAGTTCATTTGTTCTTTGAATTACCCTTTCTTCCAGCTCATTGTGTGCACGCTTAAGTTCAGATTCAGCCAGTAACCTGTGCCTGATTCCGTATTCAAGATCTTTTTTTTGTTTGATAAAGCTGGTTAAAAGGTTTGCAAATTCCCCGAATTCTGATCTTTCCTTTAAAAGTGGAATAATTAGGGAGAGGTTTTCATTCTTAAAACTTTTGTAGAGATTGTTAACCGGCAGAGCAATCCACTTCCAGAGCAGTACTGAAACCAATATAAAGAGGAGTGCCTCAAAAAGAATCAGCAGGTATAAATCCAAAGATGAAATAACTGCAAACGCATTTAAGAAAAAAATCAGGGCTAAGATAACAGAGATCTTGGTACGGATTTTTATCATGAAAAAAATTCCAAAGCTTTCTTACTAAATTGATTTAACTAATTACCTCAGGAATCCAGACGGAATCCTGCCTGTTCAAATAGGATCTCATACAAGCTGATTTTAGAGGGCGGCCTGAAAAATCACTACATATTATCGGGAGAAGCAGGCAATAAATTAAGCTAAGATATCCGGTAAAACGTTTTAATTGCGAATATATGGAAAATTTTCTAATTAATCCTCAGTGTTTTCAATTAATAGCTCAAGACCTTCACTGGCCGGAAGAGCCTGTACGTCCTTTAATTTTCTCTCAATTCTCCTTGATGCAACCGAGGCATTTTCGATTGTGTTGCTTGCCTCCTGGAGTTTTTTCCGGGTTTTGTCTAAAATGAGGCCGAAATTACTGAATTCAGTTTTAACCATTCCGAGCAGGTTCCAGACCTCGCTGGAGCGTTTCTCAATTGCAAGGGTTCTGAATCCCATCTGAAGGCTGTTTAATATTGCAGTCAGGGTTGTTGGCCCTGCAACTATTACGCGGAATTCACTCTGTATCTTCTCGGTCAGGCCGGGACGTCTTAAGACTTCAGCATAAAGGCCCTCCACGGGCAGAAAAAGTATCGCAAAATCGGTTGTATTAGGGGGATCAAGATACTTTTCCTTTATATCCCTGGCTTCAGATTTTATTCTGTTCTCCAGGGCTTTGGCGCTTTCTTCAATTAAAGCCGCTTCTGTCGAATCCTGCGCCTCACAGAGCCTCTGGTAGTCTTCAAGAGGGAATTTTGCATCTATAGGGAGCCATAGGACCTCCTCCTGGGAGTTTCCGCGCCCGGGCATTTTTACGGCATACTCCACAATGCAGGAGCTGCCCTTTTTAGTGGCAATATTTTTCGAATACTGCTCTGGTGAAAGGATCTGTTCAATAAGGCTGCCAAGCTGGACTTCTCCCCAGGTACCACGGGTTTTGATATTTGAAAGTACACGTTTCAGGTCGCCAACCCCGTTTGCCAGAGTTTGCATTTCACCGAGTCCGCGGTGCACCATTTCAAGGCGCTCACTTACCAGGCGAAAAGAATCGCCGAGCCTTTTTTCCAAGGTGGACTGCAATTTCTCGTCCACAGTTAAACGCATTTCTTCCAGCTTTTGTGAGTTGCTGGTCTGGAGCTCAGAGAGCTTTTCCTGCACTTTTTCTTTTAGCTCTTCAAATTTCTTTTCATTTGTCTGCGTTAGCTTTGCTACCTTATCGTCGACAGTTTTTGAAAGAGAAACTAAATTATCACTAAAAATATCGAGCTGCGATTTCTGAAGTTTTGATATGTCTACCATACGCTTAAGGAGGGAATCTTCCAGGAGCCTGAAAATGTTGTTTAATTCCGTTCTAAGCTGAACCGACTGGCTGTTTGCTTCAGAACGGCTGGAAGAAAATTCGGCCCTGATTTCCTTTTCAGTCCTGCTGAAACCTTCAGACAGACTCCCTATGAGCGCATCATGCAGTTTACCGGAAGTTTCAGACGAGCTGTTTTTCCATATTTTCACAATAAGGATCAGAATTACCGTCAGCATAATTAGTATTATAAAAAGCAGCAGTTCCTGCATATATTAGCTCCCAGAGGCTCGTTCCATAAATTTTATTTATTTCAGACGTAACTTAGGCAAAAATAATATTTGTATTTATTTTCATAAAGAAAAAATTTACAATAAATTTGTAATTGCCGGTTATAAGGAATTTTTCTCAACTTTAATATAAAACTACATATCATGCCAAACTGGATGCGAAATACTATAGCAATTGTTGTCTCTTTGCTTATTGTTGGAGTTGTGGGAGCAGTACTTTTTTACAGGCTTCTTAATAAATCACTCCCTGAATATGAGGGGGATAAGGAGCTAGGCGGGCTTTCGCACAGCGTAGAAATTTACACCGATCAATATGCAATTCCCCATATTTATGCCGAGGAGGATGAAGATGCCGCCTATGCGCTTGGATATCTGCATGCAAGCGAAAGGCTCTTTCAGATGGATGTTGCAAGAAGAGCAGGCGAGGGAAGGCTTAGCGAAGTCTTCGGCTCAAAGACGCTTCCTTATGACAGGATGTTTAAGACTATAGGCATAGACAGAACAGTAAGAAGGGATATGGGGAAATTAAACCCCCAATACCTTTCACTTCTTAATGCGTACTCAAACGGCGTTAATGCATACATAAAGGAAGCAAAAGGCAAGTACCCGATGGAATTCGACGTACTGGGATATGATCCATACCCATGGAAGCCGGAACACAGCCTGATAATAGGCAAACTGATGGCATGGGAACTGAATATTAGCTGGTGGACAGACATTGCCTTCAGCAATCTTGTTCAGAAGCTGGGAGAAGAAAAGGTAAAAGAGATTCTGCCCGACTATCCTGAAAACGCCCCTACAATAATTCCATCAGGACTTAAAACGGCGCCTGAAATTACAACCGCATTCATTGAAACAGACCGTTCCTTCAGGAATTTTGCCGGATTCGGGGGAACACATATAGGGTCCAACAACTGGGTCGTTAACAGCATGAAATCAGAAAGCGGAAAACCGATTATTGCAAATGATCCTCACCTGGCTCTTCAGGCACCAGGCAAATGGTATGCGGCTGTTATAAGGGGACGGAACTGGAAAGCCGAAGGCGTTACACTGCCCGGGGTGCCGGGCGTTGTAATTGGTAAAAATGAAAACATCTCCTGGGTAATGACAAACGTTATGGCCGATGATGCCGATTTCTACATGGAAAAGATCGATTCCACTGGTAAAAAGTATTTCTTTAATAATGCCTGGCAGGACCTGAAAAATTACAGGTATACTATTCATGTCAAGGATTCAGATGATGTTCAGCTAACGGTAAAGGAAACGCACAGGGGCCCGATCGTTTCGGAAATTCACCCCTATAACACCATGTTTCCGGGGGGAATTAAGAAAAAAGCCGTCCTGAGCATGCGCTGGACCGGCAACGAATTCTCGGATGAGCTTTATGCCATTATGGCCATAAATATGGCCAGGAACTGGGGCGATTTCAGGCAGGCCGTAAGCCATTACTATGTGCCGGGGCAGAACTTTGTCTATGCCGATAAGACCGGAAACATCGGTTACATCTGCGGGGCAAGGCTGCCGATACGTTCTTCTGTAAGCCCGACATTTGTCTGCGACGGTACAACCGATGCCTACGACTGGAAAGGCTACGTGCCATTTGAACAGATGCCATCGCTTTTTAATCCCCCTGAAAATTATATAGCTTCGGCTAATAATAAGACAGTGAACAATTTCGGCTATCATATCTCAAACCTGTGGGAGCCTCCTTCAAGAATTGAAAGGATTACAGAGCTTCTGACCTCAAAGCAGAAGCATTCCGTACAGGATTTTATGCAGTATCAGGCAGATTTTGTCTCTCCTTATGCAAGGGAGATGACGCCCTACATAATTTCCGCATTTAATGAGGTTAAGGTCAAAGACAGAGTGCTTTCAGGTATTCTTAACCTTTTTAAGACCTGGAATTCCGGCCTTGAGGAGGGAAGCCAGCTTCCGGCAGTCTTTGAAGTTTTCTTTCAGTTTCTCCTCAGGAATACCTTTGAAGACGAGATGGGAAAAAGCCTTTATGATGAATATGTATTTACGGCAAACGTACCCTACCGCAGCATAATGAAAATGCTGAAGGAAAATAAGTCCACATGGTTCGATAATGTAAACACCAAGAATGTTGAATCGCGTGATGACATAATCAGAAGAAGCTTCATTGATGCAATTAGATACCTCGAAAGCCACTTCGGCTCCCCGGCGCAGGACTGGCAGTGGGGAAGGCTGCATCAGGTGACCTTTAAGCACCTTTTTCACGGGAGGCTGGGGGCGCTCGACAGGTTTATAGATATAGGTCCTTATTCAATTGGCGGAAGCGGAACAAGCCTTTTTAATACTGAATATTCCTTCAATGATCCCTATGAAACAATTCTTGGGCCTTCGATGCGCTATATCTTTGATTTCTCAAGGCCGGATGAATTTTATCTTATACTTACAACCGGGCAGTCCGGAAATGTACTAAGCAGCCACTATAAGGACATGACTGAAATGTGGCTTAAAGGCAGATATGTCCGGGTTGCCACAGGCGAGAGGGAAGTACGTTCATCTGGCTACAAATTATTGATACTAAGGTAAACCTGCAGCCTGGAATCCGGAGCCTTTCCGTGCAGGAAAGTGCATAAAAATAAGCAGGAACTTTAAAAAAGAAATGATTAAATTACGCGCGTCAAAAACAGGAATTATATGAAAGTTATTGAGCATCTTGCTATTAGAAAAGGTCCTATTATCAGTTTTGAAATAATACCTCCACAAAGAGGAGGAGATATAAAAGCCCTTCTTTCCGTAATAGACAGTATTGCAAAGTATCACCCGCCGTTTATAGATATAACGAGCCATGCTGCTGAAGTAATATATGAGGAAACTCCAAACGGTATACAGAGGAGGGTGAAAAGAAAAAGGCCTGGTACGCTCGGCATCTGCGCTCTTATACAGAATAAGTACAACATTGATGCTGTGCCTCACATTATTTGCCAGGGTTTTACACGCGAGGAAACCGAAGACTTTCTAATAGAGCTCCACTATCTGGGTATTGATAACGTTCTTGCCATCAGAGGTGATGAGAATACCTTTAAGAAGCCATTAAATTATGGTCGCAGCGTTAATACATATGCTTATGAACTGGTAAGCCAGATTGTAGCCATGAATCACGGAAGATATCTGGAGGAGGGGCTGCTGGACGCAAAGCCGACCAATTTCTGTGTAGGCGTTGGCGGATATCCGGAAAAGCACTTTGAAGCGCCGAATATGAAAATAGACATCAAGCATACAAAGCAGAAAGTTGATGCCGGCGCAGAATACATCGTTTCACAGATGTTCTTTGATAACCAAAAGTACTTTGATTATGTTGAGCTTTGCAGGCAGGAGGGAATTGAGGTGCCAATTATTCCCGGCCTGAAGATAATTACTTCAAAGACGCAGCTTACAAACATTCCCCGGAATTTCTATATCGATATTCCTGATGAGCTCTCAGAAGAGATTTTAAGCGCGAAACCTGAGCACGTAATGGAAATAGGGGTAAACTGGGCATGCAGACAGGTTTCAGAGCTCTTAAACCGGAATGTCCCGGCTGTGCATTTTTACATAATGCAGAATTCCAAGCCGATACTCATGCTCCTGGAGAAGCTAAAAATCTAATTTCCAGAGAGCCGGCACTTAATGCATTTAATGAGGGGATAAGGTATGTTAAAAATTGGCGGGAAAATAATAAGGCGTTTAAAATGGGGAGTTGCCGGATGTGGCGATTTTGCAGAAAGAGCATTTATCCCTACTCTTCAGCTTCTGCCAAAGAGCAGGCTGAATTCTCTTTATAGCGGCGATATTAATCGCGCCAGGTTTCTGGCCGAAAAGTTCGGCGTTCAGAACTTTTATAACAATTTCGACGAGTTCCTGAAAAGCGACATTGACTGTGTCTATATTTCAAGCGCAAATCTTCATCATTACGAGCAGGTAATAAAGGCAGCCAGGGCAGGCAAGCACATTCTTTGCGAGAAGCCTCTGGCGGTAAATTCCCGCCAGGCAGAAGAGATGGTGAGGGTATGCGAAGAGATGAATGTGAAGTTCGGTGTTAACTATGTCTACAGGTTTCATCCACTGGTTATTAAAGCCAGGGAGATAATTGAAAAGGGGATGCTCGGGAAAATCGTATCCATTTCTGCAAATTTTAACACCGATTACGCACCTAATGAGAATTTTCGTTTTAATAAGGCTTTAAGCGGCGGCGGAGCCTTAAGAGATATCGGTACTCATATGCTGGATCTTCTTATTTACTTTGGAGGTGAAGTTACCTCCATTACAGGAGTTACCGACAATATTATTTACAAAAGTGAAGTGGATGATTTTGCCGCGGCAATATTAAAATATCAAAAAAGCGGCTACGGCTTTTTTAATGTGTCTTTTAATACTAAAAAAGCTTTTAACAGAGTGGAAATATTGGGCTACAACGGAGCTATAAGTATTGAGCACCTCATCGGCCGCTCCAGCCACCCGTGCAAGCTTACAATTGACCTCAACGGGGAGGCCAGGAAGGCGTTCAGGAAAAGAGGAAGCAAGCTGCTTTTTGCCTTACGCGCCTTCCAGAAGTCGTTTTTAACCGATAAGCCTCTTCTTGTAAGCGGAAGGGATGGACTGAAAAATTTAAGATTGATGGAAGAGCTGGAAGGCAAAAATGACAGTACGACAGGAATTGATTGAAGCCTGCCACAGGGTTTATGAAAAGGGTTTTGTTGCCGCCTATGACGGCAACCTTTCGGCAAGGCTCTCAGAAGACAGGATTCTTATTACTCCGTCGGCAAAATGCAAAGGAGAAGTAGAAGAACACGACCTCCTGGAAATTGACCTTGACGGCCACCTTCTGGAAGGACACGGAAAGGTATCCACAGAGGTTAAGATCCATCTTTTGGCTTATCGTGAAAGGCGGGATGTTAATTCTGTAATTCACTGCCATCCTGTCTACTCGACTGCTTTTGCCTCCACCAGGGGTGAAGGCTTTGGAAAACCGGTTTTTCCCGAAGTTATTCTTTCACTTGGTAAGGTTCCGCTCTGTAAATACGGTACCCCTTCAACTGATGAACTCCCGGAATCGATCAGGCCGCATATACATTCTTCCTGGGCTTTTTTGCTGGAAAACCACGGGGCTGTTACTATCGGAAGAAATGTTAAAGAGGCATACTTCAAAATGGAGAAACTGGAGCACGCGGCACAGACACTCTTTATTGCCAGGACTCTCGGTGGAGAGAAACCTTTGTCGGGTGAAAGCCTTAAGAAGCTTTATGATATTGCCGAAAGAGTCTATGGACTGAAGTTAAATAAATAAATTTTATACTATTTTTACAATTAAAGAAACGATTACAATATGAGCGAGAATAAAAACGTTAAGATTGCACTGTTATTAGGCGGAACATCACCCGAAAGAGAAGTTTCAAAACGTTCCGGAAAATCCATTTATAAGGCGCTTAAGGATTCAGGTTATGATGTATTGGCCATCGACCCGGCATACGGCCTTAATCAGCCGGAAGATCCTGAGCTGCTTTTTGGTGACAAGGACTTTGCCGAAATCAGCAACAGGAACTGCATAACTGCCATTAACTCACCACTATTCGACGGCGTGGATCTGGCTTTTCTTGCACTGCATGGCAGGTGGGGAGAAGACGGAACAATACAGTCGCTGCTTGAATTAAGAGGGATAAAATATACAGGCTCAGGAGTTCTTGCAAGCTCGCTTGCAATGGATAAGAGCATGACAAAAATTATGTTCCAGCACTATGGGGTTATGACCCCAAAATGGTTTGTCGTAACCCCGCACGACTATGACGAGGCAGTTGCAAAGGATAAAATAAACAAGGTGCTTGGATATCCATGCGTCATAAAGCCTAATGAAGGTGGCTCAACCATTGGACTTACGGTCTGCAATAACGAAAACGAAATTGATGCTGCCGTAAAGCTCGCACTTAAATATTCTGAGACTGCTGTTGTAGAGGAATTTATTCCGGGCCGTGAGGTTACAGTTACAGTGCTGGATAAAATGGCGCTTCCTGTTCTTGAGATAAAGCCGAAGCACGAGCTTTATGATTATGAATGCAAGTATACTCACGGAATGACTGAGTACATTGTGCCCGCGCAGCTCTCAGAAGATGTGGCAAGCAGTCTGCAGGAGCAGGCAATTATGGCCTTTAAGGCCGTAGGATGCAAATGTTACAGCAGGTTTGACTTCAGGCTTACAGAAGATAACAGGATGTACTGCCTTGAAGTAAACACACTGCCCGGAATGACCGATACAAGCCTTGTACCGAAAATGGCAAAAGCCATGGGGATGAACTTTAATGAACTCCTTGAAAGAATAATTAAACTGTCACTATAAATGCCGATTTCCAAAATTTTCAAGAATAAAAAAATAGTTGTTTCCGCTTCAGCTGTTTTGGTTCTGACGTTTGCATTTTTCTTCTTTTACAAATTCGGAATCCTGCAGTACTATAAGCTCTTCAGCCAGAAGAAAGATCTTGTGGGGAAAATTGCAGAGGTGGAAGAAAGAAACAAGCTTTTAAGATCTGAAATTGACTCTCTCAAGACGAGGGATTCGAAAATTGAAAAAGTTGCAAGGGAAAAGTACCACATGGTACGCAAGGGTGAAAAAGTATACAGGATCGAAGAAAAGTAGATGAAAAAAGAGATTCCTCATATCCCCCTGGCAGAAAGGGTGCGCCCGGAAGAGCTGAAGGACTTCCGCGGCCAGGAAGCCCTTTTAGGCAAAGGCAAACCGATCCGCCTGATGATTGAAAATGACACACTGAGCTCATTTATTCTCTGGGGCCCTCCTGGAACGGGCAAGACTACAATTGCAAAAATTATTGCCAGGCAGACCAAATCGGAGTTTCACCAGATAAATGCGGTCTCCTCAGGCGTAAAGGATATCAGGGAAATAATCTCTCTTTCAGAGCAGAACAAGCTCTTTAAGAAAAGGACTATTCTTTTCATCGATGAAATTCACCGCTTCAATAAGTCGCAGCAGGATGCACTTTTGTCGGCTGTGGAATCAGGACTTATTGTACTTATCGGGGCAACGACTGAAAACCCGTCATTTGAAGTAATTCCGGCTCTTAGATCCAGGGTGAGAATATTTGTCCTCAATGAGCTCTCGAAAGATGACCTGGTGAATATACTAAACTTTGCAATGGAGAAGGACGAGTTTCTTTCCGGGCTTAATATAGCAGAAGTTGATTCAGATTTTCTGATCTATGTTTCGGGCGGCGACGCCCGGACAATGCTGAATATTTTTGAAGCTGCCGTAATGCAGCAGATCAATCAGGAAACAATCCACATAACGAAAGAAGTTATTGAAAATGTAGTCCAGAAGAAAAATATACTCTACGACAAAGCCGGTGAGGAGCATTATAATATCATCTCAGCCTTCATTAAAAGCCTCAGGGGAAGCGATCCCGACGCAGCCCTATACTGGATGGCAAGAATGCTGGAGGGGGGCGAGGATCCGCTTTTTATCGCCCGGAGAATGATCATATTTGCCTCCGAAGACATCGGCAACGCTTCACCGAATGCACTGCTTCTGGCCGAGACTATCTTTAGTGCGGTTTCGAAGATCGGCATGCCTGAATCGAGAATTATTCTTGCGCAGGGGGTAACCTATCTTGCCTCTTCCCCTAAGAGCAATGCCTCATATATGGGAATTGAACAGGCCATTTCAGATGTCAGGACGAAGCCGATGTATCCGGTGCCTCTGCACCTGAGGAATGCACCCACAAAGCTTATGAAGGAGCTTGGATACGGCAAGGAGTATCAGTATCCTCACAACTTTGAAAGTCATTTCGTTGAAAAAGATTACCTTCCTGATGAATTAAAGGGGAAGCAGTATTACTTGCCGACTGAAAACGGGCAGGAAAAAACTCTTAAAGAAAGGCTGAAGGCGCTCTGGAAAAACAGGAAGAAGTATTAGCGCTTAAGTACTTAAACTGCTGCAAACATTTTTCCCGGATATTGCTTTACAAGCCCTTTAAATTCAAGTGACAGAAGGTTTACAAGACAGTCGGAGATTGAAAGTTTAGTCATCTCCGAGATGACGTCAATCTGTTTAGGTTCATTGTCCAGGCACGCCATGAGTTTCTCTTCAAACATGTTTAGTTCCTCTTCAGTCGTCCTGGGTATGTTTTTCCCGATTACCGGTTTAAGCTTTATTTCAAGCTCCTGAATCACATCATCAATCCCGCAGACAAGTTTGGCCCCGCTTTTTTGAATAAGTGCATTTGTGCCCTCGCTTTGTCTTATGCCAAGATTGCCCGGGACGGCAAAGATCTCTCTGTTCTGCTCCAGTGCGAAGGCTGCCGTCTGCATCGCCCCGCCAGTGATACCCGATTCAACGATAATGGTTCCAAGTGAAAGCCCTGAGATGATTCTGTTACGCCTGGGGAAGTTTTGAGCATCGGGTTTTGTCCCAAGTTCAAATTCAGTTAAAACGGCACCGCTGCGGGCAATGTCAAGGAAAAGCTGTTTGTTCTCGGGAGGATATATGACATCCAAACCAGAACCAATAACAGCTATTGTGCGTCCGCCTTCCTTAATGGCCATACGGTGTGCAATTGAATCGATGCCTCGCGCCATGCCGCTAACAACTGTGACTCCCTGCTGGCTAAGGCCAGAAGAAAATCTTTCAGCCTGCAATTTCCCATAGTTAGTGGGCTGGCGTGTACCGACAATGGCAACCGAGTAGTTATCGCTTTCGGCAAGAGAGCCCATGGCATACAAAATAAGAGGCGGGTCGTAGATTTTCTTTAAGATAGGGGGGTAGTTGTTATCCCATATGGTAATAATACAGGCTCCCATATTGGCCAGCCTGTCGGTTTCATCCTTGATTTTCCTTCTGAATTCCTGGCGTGTCGAGGAGGCTTTTCTTATCCTCTGGGCCAGTATCTGGCTTATCTGGTCTGTCTGAATAAGGTCATTATGGCTGGCCGAAAGGATGCTGTCCAGGGATTTGAATTGGGCAAGAAGGTTTCTGATCTTGCCCGGTCCAATACCCTCAACGCTGAGGAGAAGTCTGAGTGAGACAAGTTGCTCAAAACTAAGCTTTGTCACAGTTTAAGACCGGTTTAATTATAATTATTTTTCTACGTCCACATCATCAACAATTGCAATAATGATCGTATTAACCGGAGCCTTGTTGTGTCCTAAGATCTGCTGAACCGCGTCCCCCTCCTGGGCTACCAGAACGGTATCGCCGATGCCGGAATCGATGAGGTCAAGGGCAATAACGTCTTTACTGCCGATGAAATTTCCATCCAGATCTACTTTTTGGACCAGAAGAAGCTTTTCTCCAGAGAGATACTTGTTCTTCTGAGTAGATATTACGTTACCCTTAACTTTGCCCAGGAACATTGTCTGCCTTTTTAGTTGTCTGTTTTCTTCTGAAAAAAATTGCGGCAGGCAGTACAACCAGATATCCAATTACAAGAAGAATGGGTGAAACTACAAGTGAAACCGGGTTATCCCATTTGCCCAGTGACATAACGAAAAAGCCCGCTATAAGAATAACTGCTCCAAGAATGAGCAGATAATAATTTTCTTTTACCCAGTAAGTGCTGAAAGGGGATGAATAAGTTTTTTTTACGGGTCTTGCTGTGGTTTTTTTAACTGTTGTTTTAGCCATAAAAATGTGTTCCAAAAAAAGATTAAAAAAAGCCCAGTGTTGGGGGGACACTGGGCCGACTCGTTATTTCAAAGTTCTGGGGAGAGAACTTTGATGAGTCATGAATTCAAAAACTTTATTTAT
>JBLMYS010000025.1:0-23592 GCA_050258415.1 Acidobacteriota bacterium
TTGCCCGAGACGTCCTTCATGGAAATTGTTTTGTCGAGGCCGGGCATGAGGGCCTGTATGAAGGCGTTTTTAATCAGCTCCCATATGGTAGTCCATACCCCAACCTCTGTATTGCCGAAGCTACCGCTGAAAGGCACCCTGGTTGCCACCTGATCCTTTGGAGGATTGGTAAATATATCTTTTACAGCTCCTACAACAACCTTCCAGACGAGCTCAAAAAACGGTTTTTTGATGTCTTCTTTCCATTTAACCACTTCCACGTCCTTCAGAAGCGGTTTTATATAGCCTTCGTACCTGCCGTCCTTTGCAGCCACTTCGCTGTACATGCTGAAAGTGCCCTTATGGACGTCGAACTTTGCATAGGCCCTCAGGAAATCGTTCAGTTTTGTCAGATCCACGCTTGTAAGCTGCATAGCAAGGTCAAAGGTAGGCTGTGACCTGAAAGGATCGAGTTTAACGTTGATCTTAAACCTTCCCGAGCCCATTATTGTGCCCGTGGCATTCATATCCGCGGAGAGAGTCTTTGCCACTTTAAGGCTGTTTGTTAGGTTTGTAGCCACAACCTGAAGGTCGCGTACAAACACGTCCACTTTAGGGTCGCTGTAGGGGTTGCGGAAGTGGATTTCTCCGTCAACTATCTTAAAGCTGTTAATTTTAAGGGGGAAAAGGTCCTTTACTTTATCCTGCCATCTGCTATCGGCCGTTGTCTGGCTCTGCTCCTTTGTAGGTCCCTGTACAAAGTTAACCATAGGGTGGAAAATCCAGATCTCTGCAACCAGGTGGCCATGGAAAAGCTGTTTCCATTCAATGCTGAACTCCATAGTTCCAGCCGAGAAGAACGGTTCTGATACTTTGCCGTTTCTTTTCTTTATTTCCACCCCGTTAATTGCATATGCTCCGCGGTAAATGTGCAAATCCACGTCATCAATATGTCCTGAGTAGTCGGGAAGCTCATTAAGCTTTTTATTCACCTCGTATTTTATTATATGCGGCAGTGCAATGCGAATGGCTACAAGAAGAACCACAATAACTATAATTACAATCAGTGTGGTTCTGCTTATTTTACTTAATATGCTCATATACTTCCTTTACTTTATCATCGGGTCTATTGGTACAAAAAAACAGCCGGCAGGGGTCCAAATTTCCATGCCGGCTGTTTTGCAGTTCCAGTTTATACTATAAAACGCTTCTGCCCTGTATAATTCTTATGAGAAGGGCTACAACGGCGATTATAAGCAGAATATGAATGAATCCGCCCAGAGTATAGCCGCTTACGAGCCCAAGAATCCACAATACGAGCAGAACTACAAAAATAGTCCAGAGCATGGGGACCTCCTTTAACAGTTTTAATAAAATATGTTTATATTACGCGTCCGGCGCTGAATTAATAGCATGTTTATATAATTTAACTCAT
Source organism: Acidobacteriota bacterium (assembly GCA_050258415.1). Taxonomy (GTDB): domain Bacteria; phylum Bacteroidota; class Ignavibacteria; order Ignavibacteriales; family SURF-24; genus JAAXKN01. Next base: position 1,415 of record JBLMYS010000025.1, read on the forward strand.
ATTAAACTATAATCAAGGAATGAAATTATTCCCAGAATCTGATAAGTCATATTTACGCTTCCGGCTCATAATGAAAAGAATATCTTTTTACATATTGATGCTGCTAAGCCTGTCCACTCCGGCGCTCCCCCTTAGTGCGCAGGAAAAAGCGGTTGTGGACAGCCGGATGACGCCTGAGGAGGCCACCTCGGGGCTTAGGATCCCATCCTACATCAAAAAAAACCTGAGGCTTGTTGATGTAAAATATTATTCATTTGACGGGAAGCTGCACGCGGGGCAGGTTCTAATACGCGCCGACCTGGCAGGCGAGATAGAGGACATTTTCCGGGAAATTAAAGAAAGCAGGTTCCCGATAGCAAAGGTAATCCCGATAGTTAAATACAACTGGTCCGACTCCCTTTCCATGGCGGACAATAACACCTCGGCTTTTAACTACCGCGTTGTAAAGGGGACAAAAATCTTATCTGCCCACTCAACAGGGCGTGCAATTGACATAAATCCCATGCAAAACCCGCAGATACAGAAAGGGAAAGCCTCCCCGCCGGGATCGAAGTACGACATTAAAATTCCCGGCACAATTACCGCCTCATCGCCTGTTGTAAAAGCCTTCACGCGCCGCGGCTGGAAGTGGGGCGCCACCTGGAGGAGCACAAAAGACTACCAGCATTTCGAGAAAAAATAGCCCTTTTCCCCTTAAATTCCGCACTTTTCTTCACCTTGCCTTTAAGCACGTTTTTGTATAGATTGATTTCATAGCGAGGGCAAAAACCAATTCTTCCTTTGAAAGAGGAACTATGAACGACGAAGTAAAACTTCAGGCATTTGAAGCCAGGATCAACGCCGGAGAGACCATTGAGCCTAAGGACTGGATGCCTGAGGGCTACCGAAGGCAGCTTATACGCATGATCTCACAGCACGCCCATTCCGAAATTGTTGGTATGCTCCCCGAGGGCAACTGGATTACGCGAGCACCAAGCCTGAGAAGAAAAATGATATTACTTGCAAAGGTGCAGGACGAGGCCGGGCACGGGCTTTACCTCTATAGCGCAGCTGAAACGCTCGGCATTGAAAGAAGCGAGATGATTGAGCAGCTCCTTGCGGGAAAGGCGAAATATTCCAGCATATTTAATTACCCCACACTCTCCTGGGCCGACGTGGGTACAATCGGGTGGTTCGTAGATGGTGCGGCAATTGTAAACCAGACCATGCTGGCCAAGTGCTCCTACGGGCCTTATGCCAGGGCAAACCTCAGGATCTGCAAGGAGGAAAGCTTTCATAAAAAACAGGGTTATGAGATAATTACAGCGCTTGCAAACGGCACGCCGGAGCAGAAGACTATGGCGCAGGACGCAGTAAACCGCTGGTGGAAACCCTCACTTATGATGTTCGGCCCGGGAGACAAGGATTCCCCCAACAGCGCCGAACTTCTAAAATGGAAAATAAAGCTAAAAACAAATGAGGAGCTAAGGCAACGCTTTGTGGACCTGACCGTCCCGCAGGCTCAGGCAGTAGGCCTTAGCCTTCCCGATCCCGATCTGAAATACAACGCTGAAACGGGGCACTGGGACTATGGAGCGCTCGACTGGCAGGAGTTCTTTGAAGTCATAAGCGGACGCGGGCCTTATAACCGCGAACGCATGAAGGCAAGGCGTGAAGCGCACAGGCAGGGCGAATGGGTTAGAATTGCGGCAGAGGCCTACGCCGAAAAAAGAAAAATGCTGGCTTAAGTTATAACTGTCTTAAGTTATATAATAATTAATAAGAGGGATAAATGCCTTTAAGCAGCACTAGCGACACACAATGGGCGCTCTGGGAAGTCTTCCTGCAGGAGGAAGAAGGAGGCCCACACATACACGCCGGGAGCCTGCACGCGGCGGATGCCGAAATGGCAATTCAGAATGCACGCGACGTTTATGCAAGGCGGGGACCGGTAAAAAGCATCTGGGTTGTTCCTTCCGAAGAGATCACAGCTACAGCACCCCAGGATAAAGATTCATTTTTCGATCCCGCGGACGATAAAATCTACCGCCACCCACAGTTCTATAAAGTACCCAAAGGAGTAAGAGGCGTATGAACGAGGATAAATTTAAGACGGCGCTCTTTAACTACCTGCTGGGTTTGGGTGACGACCTGTTGATCTTAGGCCACAGGCTATCCGAATGGTGCGGGCACGCCCCCGTAATTGAAGAAGATATAGCATTAAGCAACATTGCGCTCGACTGCCTGGGTGAGGCAAACGCATTCCTGCAGTATGCCGGGGAAACAGAAGGCAAGGGAAGGTCGGAGGACGATCTGGCTTTTTTCCGCGACGCAATTGAGTTTAAGAACTTCCAGATGGTTGAACTTCCAATCGGGGACTTTGCCTTTACAATTGCACGGCAGTTTCTCTTCAGCTCCTATAGCTTTCTTCTCTTCGGTGAGCTGCAGAAAAGCCGATTGCCGAAACTTGCCGCCATTGCCGCAAAGGCATTTAAGGAAGTGAAATACCACCTGAGGCACTCGGGAGAGTGGGTACTGAGGCTCGGCGACGGGACAGAAGAAAGCCATTACAGGATGCAGTACGCACTGGATGAATTATGGATATATACGGGTGAGCTTTTTATGGATGAAGGTTTAGACAGGCTTCTTATTGAAGAGGGTTACGTGCCGGAAAGCCTGAAGTTAAAGCCGCTCTGGCAGGAAAGAGTAAACGATGTCATTTCAAAGGCAACGCTTTTGATTCCGCTGGAAGACAGTCATATGGCAAAGGGAGGAAGAAAAGGGATTCACACGGAATACCTGGGGCATCTGCTTTCTGAAATGCAGATACTCGCCCGCTCCTATCCCGGCGCAAAATGGTAATGGTCAGCCTCAAATGATAAAGATTAAGGACACGCATGAAATGAGAACTGGAAAAGATGAAATATTAAAATTACTCGAATGTGTAATGGATCCGGAAGTGCCCGTTCTGAGCATTAAGGATCTGGGAATTCTAAGGGATGTTGAAGTTTCCTCAGGGCACATAGAAGTAATGATCACGCCAACTTATTCCGGATGCCCTGCAATGAGGGCTATTCAGGATGAAATTATTTCGACGCTAAAGGCAAAGGGTTTTGATAATGTCACGGTTAAGACAGTCTACTCACCCGTATGGACCACCGACTGGATGAGCGATGAGGCCAAAGGCAAGCTGAAAGATTACGGAATTGCCCCGCCATTAAAGGGCAGTGATGAAGAGTTCATTCCTCTTATGATAAATACAGACACTGTCAGCTGTCCATACTGCAATTCAGAGGATACGGTCTTAAGGAGCCGCTTCGGTTCGACGGCCTGCAAGTCGCTTTATTTCTGCAACAGCTGCAAAGAGCCCTTTGAATACTTTAAACGATTTTAAGAAAATAAACACCGGCACCGCCCAAAAATGGAATACAAGTTTATAAAATACAAAATTGAAGATTCAATAAAACTCCTGACGCTCAACCGTCCGGAAGCACTCAACAGCATAAACCGCGAAATGGCGCAGGAGCTTCTCAAGGCGCTGGAACTTGCAAAGGATAATGAGAAGGTGCGTGCAGTAATGATCACAGGTGAAGGGCGGGCTTTTTCCTCGGGGCAGGATCTTAAGGAGATCTCCGATGCTGCGGGAAAACTGATTGATCCCGGGCTGGTGGTAAAGGAGGTTTATAACCCTCTTGTTAAAATGATCCGCTGCATAGAAAAGCCGGTAGTATGTGCCGTTAACGGAGTGGCCGCGGGTGCCGGGGCCAACATAGCGCTTGCGTGTGATTTTGTCATAGCCTCAAGCAGCGCTTCTTTTATACAGTCCTTTGTTAATGTGGGACTTCTGCCCGACAGCGGAGGAACCTTCTTTCTCCCCCGCCTTGCCGGCCTCCAGCGCGCAGGTGCCCTGATGATGTTAGGAGAGAAGATCACCTGTTACGAGGCTTTGGACATGGGACTTATTTACAAGGTAGTAGAGCCCGAAATGCTTATCAGGGAAGCTACGGCACTTTCAAAAAAGCTGGCTGAAATGCCTACAAAAAGCCTGGGCTTTATCAAGCGCGCACTTAACAGGTCCTTTAGCAGCGACCTTGACACGCAGCTGGAGCTGGAGGCAAAATTCCAGCAGCTTGCGGGAATGACTGAAGATTACCCGGAAGGGGTCAGGGCGTTTCTTGAAAAGCGCAAGGCACGCTTCTCGGGCAAATAAATTTTTCAGGCAGATTAGTTTTTCAGGCAGATTAGTTTTTCAGGCAGATAATTTTCAAAACTTAAGTTAATAGAGGAGAAAATGGAATATACTCATCTCGGACGGTCGGGCCTAAGGGTAAGCAGGCTCTGCCTTGGTACAATGAATTTCGGAACCTATACATCCGAAGGCGACAGCTTTAAGATAATGGATGCGGCCCTGGAGCATGGCATCAACTTCTTCGACACGGCAAACGTTTACGGAGGGGAAAACAAGGGAAGGACAGAGGAGATCATAGGAAAGTGGTTTGAAAAAGGGCACAGCCGCAGGGAGAAAACTGTTCTGGCTACAAAAGTTTACGGCAACATGAGCGACTGGCCGAACGAGGGAAAGCTTTCAGCGCGCAACATTAAACTCGCCTGCGAGGCAAGCCTGAGGCGCCTAAAGACCGATTACATAGATCTTTACCAGATGCACCACGTGGACCGCGATACACCGTGGGAGGAGATCTGGCAGGCGATGGAACAGCTTGTGCAGGAGGGAAAAATTATTTATGTGGGGAGCAGCAACTTTGCCGCATGGAATATAGTAGAGGCCAACTACATAGCCGAAAAAAGAAATTTTCTGGGACTCGTCTCAGAGCAGAGCATCTACAGCCTCAGGAACCGCCACATTGAGCTCGAGGTAATTCCGGCGTGCAAGGCTATGGGGATAGGACTAATACCATGGAGCCCTTTAGGAGGCGGTATTCTCAGCGGCGGCGTCTTAAGAAAGCCTTCTGAAGGCAGGCGGGCCCGCCCCGCGCTCCAGGAAGCCGTTGAGAAACTTCGCCCGCAGCTCGAGGCTTACGAAAGGTGCTGCCAGGATACCGAACAGAGCCTTTCAAACATCGCGCTTGCATGGGTTATGAATAACCCCGTTGTTACGGCTCCAATAATAGGTCCCAGGACAATAGAACAGCTGGAAGAAAGCCTTAAGGTTCTGCACATAAAGCTTTCAGACGAGATGCTTGAAAAGCTGGATGAGATATGGCCCGGGCCGGGTAATCAGGCTCCAGAGGCTTACGCGTGGTAACTAAACTTTTTTGCATAGTAAGAGGGGCATATTGAAATACCTTTCTGTCGGCGTTATCGGAGGGGGCACTATGGGGCGCGGCATTGCCTATACTGCCGCCTTAAACAAATGCAGGACCACTCTTTATGAGATCAGCCCCGGTGTTCTGGAAGGGGCCAAAGAAGAAATTTACGGCATGATTAGCCGCCAGAAAGAAAAAGGGCGCTTTAGTGAAACTGAAGCACGGAATCTGAAAGAACACATAACATTTACGTGTGAGATATCGGACCTCTCTAAATCGGACCTCGCAATTGAAGCCGTAGTTGAAGAGATCACAATAAAGAAAAACGTTTTTTCTGAAGTGGAAGAGCTACTATCCAAAAGCGCCATAATTGCCACAAACACTTCTTCTTTATCCATCACCTCAATTGCCTCGGCGGCAAAGGACCCAGCCAAAGTTGTAGGGATGCATTTTTTCAATCCCGCATACCTAATGCCCCTGGTGGAAATTGTTCCCGGGCTTGCCTCCTCGGCTGAAGCAGTGGAAAAGGCGCGTGAAATAGTCCATAACTGGAATAAAATTGCGGTAATTGCCAAAGACACGCCGGGCTTTATTGTAAACCGCATCGCGAGGCCTTTCTACGGAGAAGCCTTAAGGATGCTGGAGGAGAATATTGCTGACATTGCCACAATCGACTGGGCTATGAAAGTCATTGGCGGCTTCAGGATGGGGCCTTTTGAACTGATGGACCTGATCGGAAATGACGTTAACTACAAGGTAACCGAGTCGGTATTTGAAGGCTTTTATTACGACGCGCGCTACAGGCCTTCAATTACACAGAAAAGGCTCGTTGAAGCAGGGCGCCTGGGAAGAAAAACGGGTCATGGCTTCTATGACTACCGTCCGGGTACCGAAAAGATGGAGCCGCTAAAAGACATTGAACTTGCCCGTGAAATTTGGTTTCGTATTATTTCAATGCTTATTAACGAAGCCGCCGACGCACTTCATAAGAATATTGCTTCCAGAGAGGACATTGACCTTGCGATGATGAAAGGGGTTAATTATCCCCTGGGGCTTCTTAAGTGGGCTGATGAAATAGGCCTTGGGAAAGTTCTTGGCAAGCTTAAAGAGCTGCAGCAGGACTATGGCGAGGAGCGCTACAGGCCTTCAGTCCTGCTGAAGAAAATGGTAAAAAATAAAGAGCAGTTTTACCCATAAAATACCCTGCTTAGAATGTGAGACAATATGAAAGAACATAATATTCAGGAAGCATATATAATTGACGGCATCAGGACTCCAATCGGGAAACACTCCGGAAGCCTTTCACATGTAAGGGCAGATGACATGGCGGCTCACGTAATTAGAAAGATCACAGAACGGAACCCGGGAATTGACTATGCGCGTATTAACGACGTTATAATGGGATGCGCCAACCAGGCGGGTGAAGACAACAGGAACGTTGCAAGGATGGCGCTCCTGCTGGCAGGACTTCCCTACACGGTGCCGGGTGAGACTGTAAACCGGCTCTGTGCCTCAGGCATGAGTGCTGTAGTTGAGGCTTCGCGCGCAATACGCCTGGGAGACGGTGAGATTTATATTGCCGGAGGAGTGGAGAATATGACAAGGGCACCTTTCGTGCTTGCCAAGTCCCCTGTCCCCTTCTCCGGCCGCGCGGAAATATTTGATACAAGTCTGGGCTGGAGGTTTGTGAACCCTAAGATGAAAGAGATGTACGGCATAGAGTCTATGGGTGAGACCGCGGAAAATCTGGCCGAGATTTATAATATCAGCCGCGAGGACCAGGACCTTTTTGCCTGCCGCTCGCAGACGAAGGCTACGGCGGCAATGAAAAAAGGGCGCTTCAAAAAAGAGATCGCGGAAATTGAGATCCCGCAGGTGAAAGGCGCCCCTGCAATCTTCAGCAGTGATGAATTTTTAAAGCCTGATACGACAACAGAAATTTTATCCACGCTTAAGCCTGCCTTCAGAAAAGACGGCAACGGTACAGTTACGGCGGGAAACTCCTCCGGCATAAATGACGGTGCCTGTGCTCTTCTTCTTGCCTCAGAAAGCGCAATAAGGGAATTTAAGCTCAGGCCCAGAGCGCGCATTGTGGCCTCAGCCGTTGTAGGCGTGGAGCCGAGGATAATGGGGATTGGGCCCGTCCGGGCTACGCTGGAAGTGCTCAAAAGAAGTGGCCTTACATTAAATGAAATTTCCGTAATTGAGCTTAACGAGGCTTTTGCCGTTCAGGCGCTTGCATGCCTGAGGGAACTTAAGCTTGAGGATAACGACGAGCGTCTTAATCCGAACGGGGGCGCCATAGCGCTCGGGCACCCTCTGGGTATGTCGGGCGCAAGGCTCATAACAACCGCCATGTATGAGCTGGAAGAAAAACGCCTGCGCTACGCCCTTGCCACAATGTGCGTGGGCGTGGGCCAGGGAATGGCCGTAATTATTGAAAACATGAATTTATAGTTTTACCAATATGAGCAATATATTTGAATTTGAGGGCTACCGGCCAGTAATACACGAAAGCGCCTTTATTCACCCGAATGCAGCGGTAACGGGAAACGTGATAATAGGAAAAGACGTCTATGTCGGCCCCGGCGCCGCAATAAGAGGCGACTTCGGGGAGATAATAATTGAGGACGGGTGCAATGTTCAGGAGAACTGTGTAATACATATGTTCCCGGGCGCGACGGTAATCCTGCGCGAAATGGCCCACATAGGCCACGGCGCAATTATTCACGGGGGAATAATCGGGCGCAACGCGCTTATAGGTATGAACAGTGTAATAATGGATAACGCGGAAATTGGAGACGAGTGCATAATAGGGGCCTTAAGCCTTGTACCCGCGGAGATGAAAATACCAAACAGGAAACTTGCCGTAGGGAGTCCCGCCAAAATCATTAAAGACGTTACAGATGAAATGATTAAGTGGAAGACTGAAGGAACAAAGATATATATGGCTCTTCCGGAAAGAATGAGAAGCTCCTTCAGGCCCTGCGAACCCTTGAGGGAGATTCCGGAAGAGAGGATAAAACAGAAGGCGACATATAAAACCTGGAAGGAAACAAAGTAAAGATGAGACTTGAAAGCTATGCGATGGGCAAATGGTATAAGTCTGAAGGTGAGGCCCAGGATCTTTTTAACGCGGCTACAGGAGAAAAAGTAGCGGAGATAAGTTCCGAAGGACTGGACCTCAAGGGAATGCTTGAATACGCAAGGAATGTCGGGGGCCCCAGGCTCCGGGAGATGACTTTTCACGAACGGGCCTCAGTATTAAAGAATACAGCAAAGTACCTCCTGGAAAGAAAAGAAGAGCTATATAAATTTTCCCTTTTTACGGGTGCAACCAGGACAGATTCGTGGATTGATATTGACGGGGGCATAGGGACCTTCTTTACATATTCGAGCAAAGGCAGGAGGGAGCTTCCAAATGAAAAGTTCCTCGTTGAAGGAGAGCCTGAGATCATTTCAAAAAACGGCACTTTTGTTGGAAGGCACATACTTGTACCTTTAGAAGGAGTAGCCGTTCTGATCAACGCCTATAACTTTCCCTGCTGGGGAATGATGGAGAAGATTGCGCCGTCGCTTCTTGCCGGAATGCCCTCGATTGTAAAACCGGCACCCGAAGGGATGTTCTTAGCCGAGAAAATGGTACGAATGATAATTGAATCAGGCTTCTTCCCCGAAGGCTCCCTGCAGTTAATCTCAGGGGATCCGGGCGATCTGCTTGATCACCTGAAGTGCCAGGACGTGGTGGCATTTACCGGATCGGCTCAGACAGGGCGAAAACTTAAAACACTTCCCTCAATTGTAAATAATTCCGTGCGCTTCAACATGGAAACAGATTCCATTAACTGCTCCATACTCGGGACCGACGTTACACTCGAGATGCCAGAGTTTGAGCTTTTCATAAAAGAAGTGGTGCGCGAGATGACAGTTAAGGCAGGACAGAAATGCACCGCAATAAGGCGCACGCTCGTTCCCCTTAATAAAGTAGCCGACGTTGTTAAGGCGCTTAAGAAAAGGCTTTCAGATATAAAGATAGGCAACCCTGAAAGCGATGAAGTAAAGATGGGGCCTCTTGTAAGCCGCAGTCAGCTCAAGAAAGTAAAAGAAAAAGTAACAGAATTAAGCAAGGTGACGGAGATCGTTTACGGGTATTCAGATGACTTCAAGCTCGTGGATGCAGATAAGGATAAGGGCGCTTTTCTTGATCCCGTGCTTCTTTACTGCAATGATCCCGAAGGATGCAAAGAGCCTCATGAAATTGAGGCATTCGGTCCTGTAAATACAGTAATGCCTTATGTTTCTCTGCATGACGCCATAAAGATTTCAAAAATGGGGCACGGGAGTCTTGTAGCTTCAATATTTACCGCAGACGACAGTGTTGCAAAGGAGCTCACATTCGGCCTGGCGCCATATCATGGAAGGATAATGATAATAAACCGTAATTCGGCAAAAGAGTCCACGGGTCACGGCTCCCCGATGCCGCAGCTTGTACACGGCGGCCCGGGGCGCGCTGGCGGAGGCGAGGAGCTTGGGGGAATCTTAGGAGTAAAGCATTATATGCAGAGGGTTGCTCTTCAGGGTTCTCCAACTACACTGACAAATATTACGAATGTTTGGATGGAAGGGGCAAAAGAAACCGTAGACAGAATTCACCCTTTCCAGAAATATTTTGAGGAACTGAAAATTGGTGAAACGCTCACAACGCACAGAAGGACCATAACGGAGGCGGACATTGTAAATTTTGCGGGCGTAAGCGGGGATTTTTTCTATGTGCACACAGATGAGGTTGCGGCAAGTGAGTCATATTTTCAGAAAAGGGTTGCACACGGGTATTTTATTATTGCAGCAGCCGCGGGGCTCTTTGTGCATCCGGCGCCGGGACCGGTAATTGCAAACTACGGCTTAGAGAACCTGAGGTTTATAAAGCCTGTCGGGGCGGGTGACACAATTTATGTAAAGCTAACGTGCAAGCGGAAATCTGAAAAAGAAATAAAAGAAGGAGAAGTACCCGCTGGAATTGTCCAGTGGCACGTTGAGGTCTTAAATCAGGCTAATGATAAAGTTGCGGTATATGATATATTAACGCTGGTAAAGAGGATGGAGAAGAAAGACTAAATTTTCATCCCTGACTAGCCACGACTCTCCGCGGAGAGTCGTGGACCAGAGAACTCTCTTCCCCATTTGGGCTAAAGCCCTGATCTTTTTTAATCGCTAATCCACGAGCAAAAGCTTGTGGCTATTCATAAGAATCATCGCAGAATATTTCATCTCATAAATTTTGGTGTAATGAGGGCAAGGATAAAAATTAAAATTGCCGCGCCGAAGAAGAGGTACCCGACTTCATTGTCATATTCCAGTATTCCCATATGCCCAAGGATGTATGTCCAGTCGTGATAAACTTTATTTCCCCCTAAGAGATGGAGCTTATGCGCCCGGGCGTCTGAGGCATAGACGCTTATATTGATCAGGTTCTGCCCCAGCCACAGTAGAGCAAACTGGAATCCCGTTTTGTACTGATTCGTAAAGAAGTAATATGCAATGAGCATCGGAAGGAGCATCTGCATGAGCGTTCCGCCCAGAGTATAAATAAAGCTTCCGAATATAAAAAATATAAGGTGGCCGCCTTCATGGATCACAAGGTCGGCATTATCAATTATGCCGTACTGTCCCCTGTTCATAATCCAGTAGGTCATGATGGGAAGCATAATAACTGAAGGGAGCCAGTGCTTAAGCTCATCCTTGTAAGTATATTCTTTTTCTTCTGTCTGCATAATCTTAATATCTTTCCGGTACTATTTCTTCCTGAATAACTGCGAGCTTGAGAATCTTAGTTTTTCCCAGTTCCGGCATATCAATATGAACGAGGTATATTCCGCTTGCAGCCTGGAAGTTGTGCTCGTTGCGGAGGTCCCACTGGGCAAACTGTCCGGTCGACTCCTTGCGTATGGTTCTTACAATCTGTCCCGCCAGGTTGAATATTCTTATTGTTGCCTTCTGGGGCAGGTGGTTAAATGTTACAAACCTCTGGTAGCGGTTCGTCTCCCCTGAATTGGCGCCATAGTAAGGATTAGGAAAAACATTTATCCTCTCCACATCCGTTTTAGCTGACTGGCCGTCAAATACAGGGGCAATGGACTTAAATGTAAATTTATCTTCTGATGTAAACGGATGATTAACCAACAATACCATCTCATCCTCCCCTGACCAGGCCTTTGGGTATCTTCTGGTTACAGTAGCATGAATAAGAACAGGCATAGTGCCTGAAAGCAGGTCGCCCGATAAAGCAGCATCCGGTGTTTCTACGTAATCGGTGTCGAAAATAAAGAACCACTCCCTCGGGCTGCTTGTGCTGGTATTGTCCTTTATATTCAGGGGAGGCCAGTATTTGCCATCAACCAAGCCATCCGGGACATTGTTCTCCAGATAACCGACAGCAAGTCGTCTAGGATTCTGACGATCTTCAATGTCGTAGGCTGCAAACGGGAAGTTCCTCTTAAAATCCTGGAATGCAAAGCCGGGAGCCTTATTGGCAATGAACTGAGCAAATGCATCTTTAGCAGGGGCAAGATTGGAGCCTATCAGGTATCTATAAGCGAATGAAACATCGGGATCACCCGGGTTTACATTTCCGTTTGTATCAGCCGCGGCAAATTTAATCAGAATATTTTTCATTTTTTCATAACCGACTGATGATCCAAGCCACGTTTTACCCGCACCTATGGCTCCCCCGAAGCCTTCAAGGTTTAAGTTCGGGTAGGCATTAAATGAAAGTATTCTTTCGCCGGCACTGATGAACCATCCCATGCCTGATTTGCCGTTGTAAAGATAAGGAAGATCCGGTTTCATACCGTTACCGGGCCTGATCACCTTAAATAGAATTCCATCTGCTATCGGATATCCATCTCCTTCTTCAAGAAATGGCTGGCTGTTGAGTAAAATCTTATTCTTTGTAATATCGGTGACCTTCCACAAAGTTTTGCCGTTTACCGTATCGAATTCCAAGCTGTACTCATCGCCCGTAAGCATCCTGGGATCAACTACAAGTGGGATCACCTCTCCATCGCTTTTCCCAGAGACATGAAATACATTGAGTGTATCGCCGAAAGAGGAATTATAGACCACGCCGGGGTCATTGCTGTGGGGAGTTACTTCCACGAATGAAGGAGTGCTTTCCATATTCGAGGGGTCCAGGCCTGGGCTAAAGGAATAGGCCGTAACGGCAAAGTAATATTTTTTGCCGTTTATAAGAGACTGCTTTGTATAGGCATCCTCAGTAATTCTTAAGTATCTCTGTATGCCTGAGTCCCTGCCGAACTGCTGAGCCAGGCGTTCCTGGGCTCCTGTTTCCCAGTTTATTACTTCGCCGTAAATTATTTTCACGCTGTCGATAATGTCGAAGACAGCAATTCTTTTCCCTTCACTCAACTTTGCGCCGTCAAAGGGGAGCTGGTAAACATTATATCCCTGGAATTTATGTGTAAGAAAATTAAATGACTCAATCTTATTAACCTGAGCCTGATCGCCACCCCAGTTAAGTACAATTTCCCTGTCATATTCCCCTGCGGTTAAGGCAGGAGAGCTTAAGGAGCTGATGCCTTGCCTGCCCACGCGATAAAACTCCCGGGCAAAGAGTGCTGAATTTTTAAGAAGTGTTACTGCATGCAGATTGTTTACCCCTGGAGTTGCGCCGGCGGCAATTTCAGCAAATACAACTTCCTGTGTATCGCCGGGGGCTATAGTAAAAGGGCCTGAGTTTACTCCCATGCGGCGGTCACCCGGTACATATTGCACTCCGTCAAGGAAACCGGTTTTCGCAACGGGATCTCCTGAAAACGGGAATCTGGTCTCCCCTCCTCCCAGCTCTGCGGGGAGGGGAAAGTAGTGACCATTGATGACTTTTCCCTGCATATAATTGTACAGTCTTAAAGTCCCTTCCTTATAATTTCCACCTATGGTTACGTCCTGCGCAAACTGGTATGCACTTTTGAGTACATAGCCAACTGAGGTCATAGGAAGGTTTTTCATTCCGGGCAGCCTCCTGCCATTCAGGTAAGCGGTATCTGAAGCCGAGCCTTTTACAGCGGGTCCCTGCAGCAATGCAAATCCCACGGCCGGGGGAGTATCGTTGTAAATATTATCATTACTGCGGGCATTATAGAGGTATCCCAGGCTCAGGAGCGTGTCGCATCCGGCGAGGTCATCAGTTGCATCCCCAAGTTCAAGATCACCCCAGGCCATTGTATACATGCTGTCTATAGAGGCAGAGCTTTTATTTATGAGCTTATATTTTTTAAATATCATATTTTTAAGAGAGCCGGGACTCCTCAAGGCGTAAACTGTGCACTGCATTTCAATTCCTATCGGGTTTGAGCCCAGAAACCCATGGGAAGTTGTCAGGTCCAGATCGTTTGCAACGAACCATATTGTCTCATCGGCACCCGGTTCACCCGGAATATCAACAGACGGGTTATACTGTCCATTGTGGTCTACGTCTTCATAAGGGGCTCCGCTTAAGGCAGGCCACTCTTTCCAGTCAGTATCATAGCGTTCCCTTATTTCGCTTTCAGTGCCTTCCTTATCGTTTATTTCAGAGGAGAGGTCTGCCGTTTTATAGTCTCTTCTGACCCTGTATATGCGGGCTTGTGAAGGGTCCCCGGGCACTCCGGTGCTCAGTATCCTGCCCGGCCTCAGGCCTGAGATGTATGTGCTTCCGTTAGCCCTTACCTCCCCGTTTATCTTGCCTGCCCAGAGGAAGCCCGATTCATAAACCACGGCCTTTAGGCTTCCTTTGGGGTAGATGAAGCCAGAGTTGCCGAAGGAATCGATATCCGCCTGTCCGTCGGCATAGATAAGCGTGGAAATGTTATTGATATTCATATATGCATAGGGCCACGCGCTGGGGGCTGCAGTTTTATTCAGTTTTTTCGCGCCGCCTTCGGCATACATAAGTGTGGATAACAAGATAAGAAAGACCAGGCTTCCGCTCAGCTTATAAGGGGAGAACTTCATTCCATACCTCTGTTGAGTTTACGAATTATAGGGGCAAGATAAAATATTTTATGTTAAAACGAAATGTGTTTGTGGAGAATTAATAGTTGGTTTGGAGTGTGTTTATGCGGGGAACAGGTTGTTATCCATGAATAGACACGACCTTTTAGGTCGTGGAATGCGGGATCCCTCTCTCCCCATTTGGGCTTTAGCCCCAGATATTTCGTGGAGAATCTGGGACTAAAGTCCCCGGAATTTTTGATCCTGGGTCCCACGAGCTAAAGCTCGTGGCTATTCAATGGCTAGTCAGGAGTTAATATGATATTTTAAGCGTCATGTAATTGCCGTGTCTTTTTATGTCCGTGACGGAGATGCCGGTTTTCTGCGGGGATTCTTCTTTGGCGCCTCCGTAGTAGCCGCCCCAGGATTTTGTGGACGGGCGCGTGTCGTCTGTAAACTCATCGCTTCTGTGCCCTTTTATCTTCTCGTCTGTAAAGAAGTCGCTCCTCATGCTCTGCAGGCGCGGGAATCGCGAGGGGTCCTTTGGGTACCAGCCCCATGACATTCCTTTGGTCGAGACCTCCCATTCCGAGCGCCCCCCGTCGGGCATATATTCAAATACCCAGTGGTTATTGCCTATATCCTTCTGTTTTCCGTCATCCAGGTAGTCATAGTCTTCATCCATAATGCCGTTCCAGTTTTTGGGACGCTTATAGTTGTCCCTCGGATAATTGTCATCGGGCACAGGGTCGCCATTGAAGCCGTTATAAGGAACCGCCACTTCAAGATCTATCATATTGTCGCCGAACACGTTAAGGTTATCCTTCGTCTCCTTAACGTGCCAGATCAGGATTCCCTTATTGTAGCCGTATTTCGGGTACTCATCGTAATTAGCAAAGTTTTTATCGAACTCCGTTGCGTTGTGGCACTCTATGAGGAAATATTCATCTTTTCCCCCCATGAAGTTTTCTCTTATCATTACCTTTGCTATTCTTCTGTAACCATCTGAGATCTGTTTCGGAGTAAGGGGGTAGTTAACGTCCGCGAGTTTTATTTCGTCGTAATTTTTATAATTATTCTTATTTATCACTATTATTTCCTCGGGCTTAATCCAGCCCAGGTAAATAAGATCATGCGATATAATTGGGGGCAGCCCGTAGAGCGAATGCTGGGATGGTATCGAGGCGTTATGATACATCATATCATATCCCCAGAATATATTATAGTGCCCCTCCCCTGCCTCGACGTCGTAACCCCTGTCGGGAAAACCTATAAAGCCCTGGGGTGAACCGTGCAGCCTTCCTATTATGTGCATTCTTTCATGGGCAATTGAGCCCAGGTCGCGCTGTATGCTTAAAGGCCCGCTATAGAGCACCACTCCTTTTTTGTTTTTAAGTTTTGCATCCCAGATTACAGTCCCGCCGTGCTGAGTGTTGAATTCATTTTTATTTATCCCCGTAAAAACCATGTGAATTGCCTGGACACCCTTGAAGATATTGGGATTGTCTGCATGTATTTTTTCCGCGGCCTCGCTCGCCATTTCATTCCAATGAACCCAGATTACGTCATCGGCCTCCCTGTGCTTTGTTATCCACGAGCCAAGCGGGGTTTTTGTGGTGTAGGCTTTTCCGTCTTTTTGTTTAACGAAATCAAAGTCGACGGTATACATTCCCCCCGAATGAGAATTAAAATAGTGATTAAGGGCTGGCTTATGCCACTCATCGGCCGAAATGGAATTCCCTTTCGATTTTACGTAATCACTCAGCAGCCTTCCATCGGGAAAAGAGCCCAAAAGAGGAAACTGGTCGTTTGACTTTAGCGTGGGGTATGAATTGTCGCGGTCGGGAAAGCTGACCACAATAACGAGCTCTTTATAGTGACCCGCAAGCTTAAGGCTTTTTACCTCTGCGGGAGGGGCATTTACTACTACTTCGGCTGCCTTGCGGTTCGTCTCACTGGTGCAGCCTCCTGCTAAGAAAATCAGCGGAAGGAAAAGTATAAGTAAGCGGATCATATTAAACTCTCATTTTGTTATAGAACACCTTTTTCTGCCTCGGACCCATGTAGATAATTACGCAAATCGTGAGGTAAAAGGAAAGCCTTATATTGGACTTAAGTTTTTCCCTTGGGAGTTAAGACTGCTTTAGCTATTTTTAGTTTTCCAATCAGGGCAGTAATTTAGCAGAATGACAAGAATAATAGTTGATGAAAATATATCGTTTGCAGAAGAAGCGTTCTCCTCGCTGGGTGAAGTAAGGCTTCTGCACGGAAGAAAAATTGACAATGAGGCATTAAAAGACGCAGACGCGCTCATAATAAGATCCATTACGAATGTCAATGAGGAGCTCTTAAAAGATACACCTGTTAAGTTTGTCGGTACGGCTACAATCGGGACCGATCACGTTGACGTGGATTTTCTTAAGGAAAATAACATCGCTTTCTCAAGCGCCAAGGGGTGCAATGCCGATGCTGTGGCAGAATATGTTTTTACCGCAATTTTAACCATCGCCAGTGAAAAAGATATCACACTTGAGGGTAAAACCCTGGGCGTTATCGGTGTTGGAAACATCGGAAGCAGGGTTGTGCGCCTGGGAAAGTCGCTCGGCATGGAAGTGCTCATGAACGACCCGCCTCTTGAGCGGAAAAGTAAAAGCAGTGAATTTACTTCTCTTGAAGAAGCGCTTAGGTGCGACATTGTAACTTTTCACGTTCCTCTTAATATGGAAGGCGAAGATAAGACGTATCACATGTTAAATGAGGAAAACCTGAAGCTTTTAAAGCCCGGAGCCATACTGATAAACGCTTCGCGCGGACAGGTAATTGACAATAAAGCGCTTCTGGAGTTCCTGGATTCCCACAAAGATTTAAGCGTGGTGCTTGACGTCTGGGAATATGAGCCTTCAATAAATTCGAAACTGCTGGAAAAGGTGACGCTTGCATCGCCCCACATTGCGGGATATTCGCTTGAGGGGAAAGTTAACGGCACTATTATGATCCGAGACGCCCTCTGCAGTTTCTTAAATTGCGGTGAGAGCTTCAGGCCCGCTCTTCCTGAAATTCAAAACCCTGTGCTTCATGCAGACGGAAATGCATCCATTGAAAGCGCCCTTTCCAGTCTGTTTACAAAAGTGTATAATATACGGGAAGATGACCGCAATATGAGGCATATTCCGGAACTTTTGCCTGAAGAAAAGGGGTTTTATTTTGATGAACTTAGAAAAAATTACAGGCTCAGGCGCGAGTTCAGCAATTACACCGTAGAGCTAAATCCTATTAATCAGGCAGTTGCGGACGTCTTAAAAACATTCAGGTTTAATACAAGTTTATGATACAAAAAAGGCCGGGCGGCATATTTCAGCTTTTCTGCGGGAAAGCTGAAGCTAAGAAGATGAGGGCAGCGCTATGCCTTATGCTCATCTTTGCCCTGCCTTTTAACCTCTTTTTAAGCAGCCGTTTTTCTTTTACACCCAGGGAAAATACAAATGCCCCGCAGCAGCTCAGCACTTTTATCTCCTCGGGCGACCTGCCTTATGCGGGAGAGGTATTTACAAGAAACCTCGATAAGACGGTCAAAACCGGCACTTTCAGCGGCGTTTTATCCTCTTTCAACAATTGCAGGCAGGTAAAATTCCGCTACTTTATCACTGTTTTCCCGGGAAACCTGTCCAAAGAAGTAAGGACAAAGACTTTTCTAACCTCGCACTTTGCCACGGACACATAAATATAAAACACCCAAACCGGATTTAATTAAGAAATGATTTAACAATTATTTTAATGGGAGTTTTATATGAAAGCTCAGCAGGATGAGTCCGTAAAAAGCGGAAAATCGACTGACATAGGGTTTTATATGCTCGCCGGATTACTTGGAGTAAGCTTTCTCCTTATAATCGGCTACATAATTTACGCGTTATTGTTCTAATAAAGACAAGCAGGCATTTGGATTATCAGATGCCTGCTTTTTTATTTTTATCTACACAAAAAGCCACTGAATTATTATAAATACCGGCAGAAGCACTATAATTGAAAACTTAAAAATGTAGCTGAAGAAGTCGGGCATTTTTATGTTGTTTTCCTCGGCGACCGATTTAACCATAAAGTTAGGGCCGTTGCCTATATAGGTCAGGCTTCCGAAGAAGACGGCTCCTATACAGATAGCCCTCAATAAGGCCTCAGGAATTCCTGCAACTTCAGGGATATGCCCCAGTCCCAGAGCCAGTGAATGGAAAGTAACCGCCGTAGGAGTGTTATCCAGCACACTGCTCAAGGCGCCTGAGGCGTAGTAGAAGTGCATGGCAGCGTTTACACCAAGGTGCTTTGCGTTTTCCTGCAGATAGAGTAAGCAGGGCACCATTGTAATAAAAATGCCTAAGAACAGGTAAGCCACCTCTTTAATCGGCTCCCAGGTAAAGTTGTTTGACACCCTTATAAGGCGCGGGGTAAAAAGAAGGGAAAATACAACCATCATTAGTATAGCAGCCTCTCTTAAGAACCTGTAGTGCGCGTGGGTATTAATGAGGCCTATATACTGCTCGTTAATAAAGGCTACAGCCAGCACAACCCCCAGAAGCCAGACGAAATTAAGTTTTCCCTGTATTTTGATCGGCCTTATGTTCGTCCTGTCGAGCTTTATTCTTTCCGGTTTTTCCTTTTTGTGGTAGTAAGAATCCACGAAATAGTAGATAATTAAAAGCAGAATGTTTGTAACGAGCCATTCGGGAAAGAGGCGGAAGAACCAGGAGAATGAGGCTCCCCTTAAGTACATCATAAACAAGGGGGGATCGCCCAATGGGGTTAGAAGCCCGCCGCAGTTGGCAACAATGCCTATAAAAAACAAAATGGTGTGTACCTTGAATTCCCTTTCCTTATTTGTCTGTATTACGGGGCGTATAAGGAGCATTGCGGCACCCGTAGTACCCATAAATGAAGCCAGGATGGCGCCGATTGCAAGGAAAAGTGTATTTATGCCGGGCTTTGCCTCAATATCCCCCGTAAGGTAAATGCCCCCTGTAATTGCAAAAAGAGAGCCCAGGAGTATAATAAAAGGCACATAGTCAAAAATTATTGTCTCAAGAAGTTTTCCATATGCCCCGGCCACTACAAGATAAACCACAATGGGAAGGCTTAGAATGAGGGCAACGATCAGCTTATTCTTGTTTTTCTCCCAGAAATGGTTCATAAAAAGGGGAAATAGTGCAATTGAAGCCAGCATAAGGACAAACGGAAGAAGGCTTATTAAGGGTACCTGCAGTTCGGCTGTTTCCATAAAATATCCCGGAATCCTAAAATTTGTTAAAGATCATGGAAAAACTAATAAAATAATACTAATTAGAAAACAGGAACTTTATTTATTCCGGGCTTTAAAACCATAACGGACCGATTTATTAAATTGATATTCATGGCATTACTGGATATATTATTTTTTATGAATTTAAGATTTTTAATTAAAATTTTAATTGTTCTTGCTGCAGTTAATATAAATATCTTTGCACAGAACGAGCCGGCTTTTCAGATTGCGCGCGTCAAGTATAACGGCGGGGGCGACTGGTATAATGACCCC
This sequence comes from Acidobacteriota bacterium, assembly GCA_050258415.1. Taxonomy (GTDB): domain Bacteria; phylum Bacteroidota; class Ignavibacteria; order Ignavibacteriales; family SURF-24; genus JAAXKN01. Next base: position 21,203 of record JBLMYS010000025.1, read on the forward strand.
TCGGAAGAGGTAAATCTGCTTAAATATGTCAGCGAGCATACAAATATTAAAGTTAAGGCAGATTATGTGTTTGTGGATCTGAACAGCGATGATATTTTCTCATATCCTTTCCTTTATCTGACCGGGCACGGGAACATTGTCCTTTCCGATAACGAGGTTACAAGGCTGAGAACTTATCTTGAAAATGGCGGATTCTTATACGTAGATGACGATTACGGTCTGGATAAGGCTTTTAGAAGAGAGATAAAGAGGGTTTTCCCCGACAAGGACCTGGTGGAACTCCCCTTCAGCTACGGGCTTTACCACTGCTTTTATGATTTTCCGGCAGGGGTCCCGAAAACGCACGAGCACGACGGGAAGCCGCCGCAGGGTTTCGGAATTTTTCTTAACGAGCGCCTGGCTGTTTATTATACATATGAAAGCAACCCCTCGGACGGATGGGCCGATCCCGAGGTGCATAACGATCCCCCGGCAAAAAGGGATGAGGCACTGCGCTTCGGCACGAACCTGGTGGTATGGGCGCTTTCGCACTGAGTTTTTATTATTTCCGGAACGTGATGATTCGTCTTTTATGAGACAGATTATTTATGCGGATATTTGAGACTTTTTACTTTTGAACTGAATTATGAATTCATATTACAAAGAAATATTAAATAGATTTGACAAGCTTTCGAAGCGTGAATACGCAAACTTAAGCCTTGCCGGACTGGCTATTACGCTCATTATCACGGTTTCCCTCTACCTCCTGCTCTCACTAATTGAAGCCGCGGGAAACTTTTCCTCTTTGGTTCGAACAATATTCTTTCTCATATTCCTTATAGCCTCAATCGGGTCTTTCGGGTATCTGTTCCTTTATCCCCTTTCAAAATACCTGAACATCTTCAGCCGTCCGGACTATAACGCGGCGGCGCGCAAGGTAGGAAACTTCTTCCCTTCAATTAAGGATGAGCTCCTGAACGCAATGCAGCTAATAGAGGTCAAGGAAAACGGCGGCGGAAGGTATTACTCGCAGAACCTTGCCGACGCGGCTTTTCAGCAGGTATATCTTAAGACCAAATCGGTTAATTTCAACGAAGCCGTAAGCTTTGCAAAGGCAAAGAAGATGTTCCGCTATCTTTCAGGCGTGGTACTTTTGGCAGCAATTCTCTTTACGGCATTTTCTTCACTGAGGGCCGCCTCCTACAGGCTCGTGAATTTCGGAAGCGAATTTATTCCACCTGCAAAGTTTACCTTTGAGGTTAAGCCGGGGGATTCCGAGGTGACAAAGGGAGAGGACGTAAAAATAAGGATTAAAGTTTTCGGTCCCAAACCTAAGGACGTTACGCTTGCGGTTAAGTATGTAGAGCAGGCTGAGTTTGCAGAAAAAGAGCTGCACGCCGATTCATCGGGTAATTATTACTTTGAAATTCCCGCCGTCAGAAGCTCCTTTACATATTACGTTACTGCCGAAGACGTTCAAAGCAGGCAGTTTAATATTTCGGTGGTCGATAAGCCTATTATAAGGTCAATGGACGTCACCGTGACGCCTCCGGGGTATTCCGGCGGGCAGGCAGTTGAGCAGAAGGATAACGGCAACGTGACATCCTTAATGGGAAGCCAGATCAAGTTCGACATTCTTTCGACCAAGGATCTTAAGTCGGCAAAGCTTGTTTTTACAGATTCCACCGAGGCCGCGCTTTCGGTAAACGGACGCAACGCCTACGGATATTACAGAATTAAGAAAGACGTTAATTATTCCATACAGCTTACAGACCTCGACGGGCATAATAACGATAACCCGATAAGCTTTTCAATTAAGGCGCTTTTGGACAGCTATCCCGCAATTGAGTTTATAACACCAAATAAAGACGTCACGCTTAATGAAGACGACCGCGTACCGCTTTTACTTAGAATAAGCGACGATTTCGGCTTTTCAAGGCTCGTAATCCATTACCGCCTTAGCGCCTCCAAGGTTCAGAAACCTACAGATGAATTTTCAAACCTTGAGATACCGATACAAAGAGGCCAGAAGGAGCAGGACGTAAATTACGTCTGGAATTTGTCCCCCTTAAAGCTTAAGGCACAGGACGTAGTGACATATTATATAGAAGTTTTTGACAATGACAACGTAAGCGGTCCCAAGTCTTCCAAAACGGGGCTCTTTAACGTAAGGGTGCCTTCGCTTGACGAACTCTTTAAGCAGGCGGACAATACACAGGAATCGGCAGAAAAAAGACTTAATGAAACTCTCACCGATGCGCAGAAGCTGAAAGAAAACCTGGAGAAGCTGAGCCAGGACTTAAAGCAGGACAAGAAGGATATCTCGTGGCAGGAGAAAGAAAGGGTTGACAAGGCGCTTCAGAAATTTGACGAGCTGGAGCACAAGGTTGACGACATTAGAAAAGACCTGG
>JBLMYS010000026.1:0-5134 GCA_050258415.1 Acidobacteriota bacterium
ATTTGTAACTCTTTTGCCCGCCAGCACTTATCGTGACGTGCGCACTTGATAATTACCTCAGGAAATTTATAATTAAAAGTACATGCGGCCTATTGCACCCAGGCATAACCATGTTCTTTCAAAATATGTCCGGCACTAATTCGAATATTTACCTTTATACGACATAAATCCGACTACATATAAACATACAAAGAGGGTAGCTATGAAACGGACAAGTATGCTGTTAATGTTATGTTATATTTTCCTGAATTCTACTGTTAATTTTGCCTCTGAATACAGTTCCACAGCTTCTTTTAAGGCGCTTTTAGTGCCTGAAACACCACAGCTCTATTCCCCTGAAAACCAGGCCATTGACAGGCCCCTGAACCAGTCTTTAAGCTGGTCAACCATCTCCGACGCGGTCTCTTACGAGGTGATGGTTGGCAACGACAGCCTTTTTTATTCGGGCGTGAGGGATACGGTTGTTACAAATATTTACCGCGACCTCTGGTGGCTTAAGAATAACAGGAAATATTACTGGAAGGTTAAAGCTATCGACTTTTTCGGGCAGGGCAGCGAATGGTCGGAGACCTGGGGGTTTACAACCGTCTCGGCAGCGCCCTCGAAACCCGCGCTACAGTCGCCTACCAACGGACTTACCGGTCAGCCTCAGACGATTCTTTTTAAGTGGTATCCGGCGGATGGAGCAAAAATCTACGACCTGGAAATTGCGGCCGACACGTTTTTTAATAATTTAATTTTCCGCGTCGATACGCTAAGGACCAATTCCATGCAGATAACGGGACTTAAAAACGGCATGAAATACTTCTGGCGCGTAAACGCGTATAATAACGGGGGACTCAGCGACTGGTCGGATGTATGGAAGTTTACAGTTGCAATGGCCCAGACGCCATTACTCTCCCCGGCAAACTCATCTAACAATCAGCCATTAAATGTTACATTAAAATGGAAACCCGTGGCCTTTGCCGAGGGCTATCAGCTCCAGGTTTCCACGTTCCCTGCTTTTTCGTCCATATTCTTTGAGGACGCGGCCGTAAAAGAGACTTCCAGGGATATTCCGCAGCTTGCCAACAATACAACTTACTACTGGCGCGTAAGGGCAAAGCAGGGTGATAACGCGGGAATTTATTCCGATACGTGGAATTTCACCACTATCAAACCGCTGCCGAATGTGCCTGTGCTTACTTCTCCGGCCGACGGGTCGACTTTCCAGCCTGTAGCCATTACACTAATGTGGAATACAGCCCCTAACGCGCTTATCTACCGGCTTCAGGTTTCGGAGGCAAGCGACTTTGCGACTTTACTCTTTGATGATTCAACAATAACCAAAACTTCCCAGGCGATCTACAACCTTAAAAACGGCACAAGGTACTACTGGCGGGTAAGCTCCAAAAACGCGGCCGGATCGAGCCAGTTTTCAAACGCCTGCAATTTTGTTACCGTAATGATTCGTCCCGACCAGCTTGCGGCAAGCTCATTCGGCATAAAGAAAGTAAAGCTAATCTGGAGCGACAACTCGGATAACGAGGCGGGATTTATAATTGAACGGAAAACCACGGGAAGTTATGAAACAATTGATACAGTTTCAGCTAATAAGACGAGCTATATAGATACCACCGTCCAGACGGGAACGACATATATTTACCGCATTAAATCTTTCAACGCCGCGGCTATGTCGCAGTACAGCAATGAGACCAATGTGACAACAATTTCCTCAGTTGAAACCGCAGGAGGGCTGCTGCCATTGGAATTTGACCTGTTCCAGAACTACCCGAATCCCTTTAACCCATCGACAAAGATAAACTACGCGATTCCCTTTGAGAGCAATGTAAAGCTGACGGTTTACAATTCGCTCGGAAAAGTAGTGCGTGAGTTAGTGAATGGAGTGCAGCATCAGGGAGTATACGAAGTAAGGTTTGACGCCTATGAATTGCCATCGGGGTTATATTTTTACGCCATTGACGCCAAATCTCCCTACAACGGTCAGGAGTTCAAGAGCGTGAGGAAGATGTTGCTAGTTAAATAGTGTTCGATGTTTAATGAATAGCCACGGCCTTTAGGCCGTGGACCAGGAGCAAAAATATTTGGGCTTTAGCCCCAGATTCTTCACGGATGATCGGGGGCTAAAGCCCCGAGAGAGAGAGGCGCCGTTCTTCAATGGCTATTCACCGGGCTAGTCAATTCTTAATTGCATTCACGCTTTCTATGCGGTGAACGGGACGCAGATACCGGACGGGTACCATGCCCGTCCTGCCGCTGCGTGCCTTGGCAATAAGTATCTCCAAATATTCGTCCGCTTTAAGAAGATTACCGAGCATATCGTAATACGTGAACTGCTTCCCCTCAAAAGGATCTATGCCGTAATCAATGGGACGGTAGAGCATCAGCACTAGCTTGGCTTCCTGCTCAATTGAACCCGATTCCCTTAAATCGGATATCTGCGGCCTGTGATTCAGCCTCTTTTCAGAATCGCGGTTCAATTGGCTAAGGATAATAATTGGAATTCCCGTCTTCTTTGCAAACACCCTCAAATCGCGCACCAGCGCCCCCACCTCAAGGTCGTAGCGTTCCTGCTGGTAATGGGTTTTAATGAGCGTCATATAGTCGATCATAATCACGTCCACCTTGTGCCTGAGGCGCCAGTAGTTGATTTTGGCTTTAATTGTCTCGGGGGTTTCGAGCGCGTTATCATCTATCACATAGTCGTCTACAGCGTAAGGTTTTGCTGCTTCAACGAGCATTTTGAATTCAGCGTCGTTAATTTCCCCCTTTTCGATTCTCAGCGAGTCGATGCAGGCCGCCTCCGAAATATTTCTTACAAAGAGGCTTTCGGCTTCCATCTCGAGGCTGAAGATGGCGGGTTTGAGCCCCTGTTTAATAAAATTCCTCATCAGCTGTAGCATAAAATCGGTTTTTCCCATACCCGGCCTGGCGGCAATTACAGTAATGTGGTTTTTAGGAATCCCCATTACGTTCTTATCCAGCTCGGGAATGAGTGTGCGTATGTACTGGTTCGGTTTACCCTTCATGGCGTTATCGACTTCCCGAAGGGCATCCTCGCCGGTATTGATATTTTTGATCTCCTTCATGCATCCGCCTATATTTTCCTGGAGGTTAGAATTAATATATTCCACAAGTCCCATAGCAAAATCGAGCCCTGTGTCGCGTGTGGTTTTTATAAAATCCCTCACCTCGCGTTCAATTTTAATTTCCGTAAGAAGCTTAATCGCATCGCCTGTATTGCGCACCCACTCCGCATTAAGAATATTTTCGCGCAGGTGTTTCCGGAGTTCCGGTGTGCTTTGATTTAAGATCAGGTTTTCATATACCGAAGCAGAATCGGGGACGTGCCCGGTATTGAAGAAATAGCTCATAGCCTCGTTAAAGATGAAGCGGTTCTCCTGGCAGGAAAAAATTCCCGCCGGGGGATTAACGGCCGCCACACTGAAAAAGCATTCCTTGCTGGAAAGCATTGAGTTAAGCGCCGAGAGCTCAAGAGCCATATGGTCCTTTGCGGTGTTTGAATTTCCGTTCATATCAAAGGCCTCCAGTATGATGGAACAATTTTGTTTTTCTTCTTCTCATCGAGCTTCATATCGAGGAAGATTTTGTGGAAATGGACTTTCAGTTTATAAGGCGAAACGATAAGCTTATTCCAGTAAGGGTCCTTTTGCGAAAACGCAATCATGCCTCTGATGACATCGTCAGAGATATGATCGCATTCGATCATGCGTTCAATCTGGCCGCTCCACTTATCAATGTCGGGCGCTCCGATATAAGGGTCATTTTTCCTTATTTCAGAAAGAAGAAAAGCGGCAAGCGATGAGGCTTCAGCGCTTGAGCACTTCTTCTTATTATTAATATATTCTTCATTTGTGGCCCGTTTTTCGCCCTGGGGCTGTACCTGAACCCTGTCCCGGCTCTCACCGGGAGGGTCCACCGGAAGCAGAATATTCTGCGTATAGAGGCCATTTTCAAAGGAATTTGTGTCTTCAGGGGGCTGTCCCAAAACCTGTCCCGTTTCAGGGCAAATACCCTGTCCCGGTTTTTTAGGCGCACACTGGTACTTTTCCCAGTTGGCTATTCTGATTATCGTTGTGAATTCTTTGGTTCTGACCTCAATAAGTCCGATAGCGGCAAATTCCCTCAGCACGTCGCGCACGAAGTGGCGGCTTCGCTTCCATCTTCTGGCGAGGGTTACGGTAGAGTAAGCCAGTTCGCCGGGTTGAATAGTTAATTCATATTGTCCTAATTTAACGGTTCTTTCCCTGAAGGAAGCGAGCATAAGCAGATCTAGCAGAGCGCGCACGCGGTCGAAAGGCGAGCTCATCCAGATGCAGATATTTGTAATCTCCCTGGGGAGTTTAAGAAATCCGTTGACAGGGAACCGGGTGTACTTTTTCATAACACCTCCCCGCGGAAGAAAATCTTCGCCCTCCTTGCGTTAACCTTCATGGGCATGCCCTTAAGGCGGGCGAGGTTCCGTATAATAGCCCTGGCAAGGAATCTGTCGCCGGGGAAATAATACTCCGCATAGTCCAGTGCGCTCATATAGCCGGAGAAGATATCCATTGAGCCTCTTAAGTGTTCAATCCAGTACGGGCTGCAGTCGCCGCACCAGAGGTCGTAGAAAAAAGAGCCTTTCATATAAGCCAGAAATCTGGCCGGCGAGGTGCAGTTCTGGCATTCGGTTTTCAATTTCATGAGGTCGAATTGGGTAATAAGGCGCTGGAATTCCTCTTTAAGGCGTAACTCGCGCGCGTCCGGATTTTTGAGGTTAATTATATACCTGACGTAATACGGGTCGGTTAGTACCGAAAGTTCAGGCGTTCTTTTCAGGTGTTTTGCAATTTCAGCCATGACAATATCTCCCATATAATTATGTGGATAAATAGTTAATGGGCGGGCGGGGCGGCAACAGAGGGCGCCCCGCCGGAGTAAAAGAGCTTTTTACCGGGAGTGTTCACGAGATAAAAGATCGCGTATTGGTTCGCTCCGCGCGGTTTCAGGCGCTAAGAACTCCACAGCCTCGAAAGGGCCCAGTTTATCGGGCAGGCCTTTAGCCTTAGCGATATTTCTGATAATCATGCGGTAGAAGAACTTCTCGCCGTGGCAGAAGTCGTCCACATACTCC
>JBLMYS010000027.1:0-5971 GCA_050258415.1 Acidobacteriota bacterium
GGGTAACCAGTTCTTTGACTATGATACCTCAAGCCACAGAGTGGTAAGGTATTTTCATCCTTATTCAAACAGCAACTACTACTGGCTTACATTCTCTCAGGGGCAGTCGAAGAAGATGCAGCAGGTTGAAAGCCTGACGCAGAGCCCGGATATCATTCAGACTACCACAAAAGCATTCGCCTCATGGGAAGAGGACAGAAGCAAGCTCATGAATTCGGGAAGGCTGTATATGGGAGAATTCTTCAGCGAAAAAGAGAACATAAAAACATTTCTTACGAACCTTAATGGAATAGTAAGCGGAAGCGCAATTAAATACAGGTTCAACTTTGTAAACCGCTCCGAGCAGAGCGCGATAGTGAATCTTGAGGAAAATTCATTTCCTATATTAAGCGCGTACATTTCAGGTGTGGGTCCCAACCAGCTAAATAGTCCGACCGCTTCGAATTATGCAATAAGTCAGGTATTTACCGCAACCAGCAATTCAAATCTTCCTGAAGAGAGGAGCCTCCTTAAGTTTACATATAAACCTAAGGTGGGAACTGAGTCAACAGGTTACCTTAACTATTTTGAAATATACTACGACAAGCAGCTCAAGGCTTATAATGACGCGTTACTTTTCTATTCCATGGATACGACAGGAGTTGATGAGTTCAGGCTTAATGGCTTTGGCCGAAGCGACATTAAGGTCTTTGACATTACGGACTACGCGAACTTGAAGATTTTCGATACAAGCATCAGCGGAGGCGACTGTTCCTTCAGGGCACAGGTTCAAAAAGAGAGGCTTTCAAAGTATATGGCGGTAACGCCTGCAGCATATATGACGCCGGGTAAAATGACAGAAATCGGGAACTCTAACGTTCACGCCACAGCAGAGGCAAAGTTCATTATAATAACTCATAAGAACTTTATGAATGAGGCACTGCGTCTTAAGACATTCAAGGAGAATGAGGCAAAATTTAAGATCTCAACGAGTGTTGTTGACGTGGATCAGATCTTCAACGAGTTTTCAAACGGTATGAAAGACGTTAGCGCAATACGTAACTTTATCCGTTATGCATACGACAACTGGAGTGTGAAGCCTGAGTATGTGCTTCTTTTTGGTGACGGCAATTACGATTACAAGGACGTTGAGAAGGCAGGGGATAACTTTGTAATTCCTTACGAATCTTATGAGTCGTTTTACTTTATGGGCTCATATGCCTCCGACGACTTTTACGTGACGGTTTCAGGCAATGATGGCATACTGGACCTTGCAATCGGGCGTATTAATGCCAAAACCGAGGCTGATGCCAAAGGTTCGGTGGATAAAATAATAAGATATGAAACACAGTCGGATCTGGGCCTCTGGCGTAACCTGGTTACATTGGTTGCCGATGACGCCTTTACGAGTGACAAGCCGGATGAAATAGATCATGGTCCCCAGTCTGAGATTGTTTCAAACAACAATATTCCAGAGACATTCGATCAGAACAAGATTTATGAGGAGTTTTACCCAACGGTAGCAACGGGAACAGGAAGAAGGAAACCGGATGTAAATAAGGCCATAATAAGAGCTATTAATGAAGGCACGCTTATATTAAACTGGATAGGGCATGGCAACCCTGAGGTATGGTCGCATGAGTTTATATTTGAAAAAGGTGTTACTATACCGCAGCTGGTAAACGACAGGTATTTCTTCTTGGTAGCCGCAACGTGCGATTTTGGGCGCTATGACGAAACCGAGACTCAAAGCTCGACCGAGCTCATGCTCCTGAAGCCCGACGGGGGATCGATAGGAGCTTTTACTGCCGCAAGAACAGTCTATGCCAACTATAATTTTGACCTGATACAGAGATTCTATTCTAATCTGTTCAGGACCGATTCCACCGGGTATCTTCAGCCGGTCGGGAAAAGTTATTATGCCACAAAGATGCGAATTAGCGAATTATCCGATATTAAAGTAAACGATCTTAAATATCATCTTTTTGGCGATCCAACGATACGCCTTCTGGCGCCAATTAAGTTAGCCGGGATTGATTCGGTAAATCATCATAACCCCACTGAAAGTGTTCAGGTTAAAGCCCTTTCCAGGACGAGTATTGAAGGTTCAGTAAGGATGGCTGACGGGTCAGTAGACAACAGCTTTAATGGTGAAGGACTCGTTTCTGTTTACGACTCGAGGAAGCAGGTTAAAATGAAAGAGTTTTTGGGGAAGCCTGCAACATTCCAGGGAGGGCTCCTATTCCGCGGGCTGGTATCGGTAAATAATGGAAAGTTCTCCACAAACTTCCAGGTGCCGAAGGATATCTCTTATGAGAACAGGAACGGAAAGGTGGTAGCCTACCTTTATAATGGCAGTAAGGACAATGCCGGAGGCACTACAAGCAGTATTGCCAATGTGGTAGGCTATACGAATAACATTATTGTTGGAGGAACGGATTCATCTGCCGTAAACGACGGAAAGGGTCCCGAGATCAACATAACCTTTGACGATGAGAAGAATACCTCCTCATACCTGGTTAGTCCGGGCTTTACGATGAACGTGAATCTTAAGGATGCCTCAGGCCTCAACACCACGGGAACAGGAATAGGGCATAAGATTACGGGTATACTGAACGAGAATGAGGCAAGTCCCATTGATCTTTCGGGCTACTTTGTTGGAGACTTAAACGCTGGTGGTAAGAGCGGAACTATAAAGTACAAATTTAATGATCTTGAAAGCGGAGACTATAAAGTGCAGGTAAGGGCGTGGGATATATTCAATAATTCCTCAGAGGCTCAGGAGCACTTTACGCTTACAGGAAGTACGGATCTTGTAGTGCGTGACGTACTGAATTATCCTAATCCCTTCAGCACGAGCACGACATTTACATTCCAGAGGAATTCGTCTACTCCGGTGGATGTGAAGATCAAAGTATACACCGTAGCAGGAAGGATGATTAGAGAAATTGAAGGCATGTCTCTTACAGATAAGTTTGTAAGGCTGGACTGGGACGGGCGGGATAATGACGGGAACTTACTTGCCAATGGTGTTTATTTATACAAGGTGATTATAAAGAATCCTGATGGTGAGGGTAAGCAGGAGGTTCTCGGCAAACTTGCTGTTATAAGATAAAGATATTTTTCTGCCGGATATAATTGCAAATGCCGTTCTGTGTCACAGAATGGCATTTTTTTTTGATATTCAATATTTTTTAGTTCCCCTTAATTCGTTATCTTATTGTTTTGATATCTGAGTAAAATGAAGAAAAAAAGGTGAAAATGGGAAAAAGTTTAGCTGTAGCCGTTACGGGCGGTATAGGTTCCGGGAAAAGTGAATTCTGCGGATTTCTTTCTGAAAAAGGCTTTCCGGTAATTCAGGCCGATAAAAAAGCCAAGGAGATACTAATAAAGGATGAATCTGTAAGGAAAAAGATAATTTCGGCCTTTGGAAAAGGTGCGTATAGTGATTCGGGAGTAAACACAGCGTTTCTGGCCGAGAAGGTATTTTCAAATCCTGAAGGGGTAGATAAAATCAATTCCATTGTTCATCCTGTAGTAATAAAAGAAATAGGTGATGAAATAAAGGAATTCTCGAAAAAGAGCAAGTATGTTTTTGTGGAGGCGGCTTTGATCTATGAGGCTGCAATGGAGGAGATGTTTGATTACGTGGTGCTTATTACGGCTCCGGTTGAAACAAGGCTTAAGCGTGTACTTCAGAAGGGGAAGATGACAGAAGAAGACGTCAGGAAAAGGATGGAAAATCAGATACCGGATGAAGAAAAGAAGGAATGGGCCGATTTTTCGTTCGAAAACAATTTGGGTCTTGATGAATTGAAGAAAAAAGCGGATTTTCTTATAACACTCTTAAATCTCGTTGCGGTATAAAATGAAAGTAATAGCATATCAGGGAGAGCCGGGCGCCTATAGTGAAATGGCATCAATTAACTATTTCGGGGGGAAGAATCTCAGGCTTTCGCCCTCGGTTACCTTCGATTCAGTTTTCAAGAAGGTTTCGGAAGGGGAGGCAGACTTTGGAGTTGTGCCGATAGAAAACTCACTTTACGGGAGTGTTTATGAAACCTATGATCTTCTGGTTAATTACACACTTACCATAGTTGGGGAACTTAATCTTCAGATTCACCATTATCTCCTGGGAAAGAAGAAATACAGGATACCAGAGATAAAGAGGATTTATTCGCATCCCCAGGCTTTGGGGCAGTGTTCAAAGTTCCTTACAAAATTAAAGAACACGGATGTAATCCCTGAATATGACACAGCGGGAGCGGCAAAGATAGTTTCATCGATGGATGAGCCCGTTGCTGCCATAGCGAGCAAAAATGCGGCTGAGAGGTATAATCTGCAGGTTATAAGCAGCAATATACAGAATGAGAAGAAGAATTATACCCGTTTTGTGGTAATTTCGCCAAAAGCACAGGAAGCTCCGCTGAAGGATTCGAAGACGTCAATTGTTTTTGACCTAACCAGCACACCGGGCTCGCTTTTCAGGGCCCTCAGTGTTTTTGCCCTTCGTGATATAGACCTGACAAAGATCGAATCGCGCCCAAAACCGGCAAAAACCTTTCAGTATTTGTTCTATGTGGATCTTAAAGGAAGCCTTAAAGATAAAAAAGTAGTAAATGCTCTGAATCATCTGAAAGAGATATCCAGTTCTGTGAGGGTATTGGGCTCTTATGCAATCGGAAAAATTTTTAACACATAACTTTAAAATTTCAGTTGACTTTTATCTGCATTCTTTATATTAAATAGAAGGAATGTACCTCAAATTATAATTTATTAAAATTGTAATTTGACTTGACAAAGATACCCCCAGTTCCTTAAATTTGTCCCAAAAAAAGGAATAATATATAGAGTATTTGCTACTTTTACAAAAAGTTTTCACAATTGGAATTTATTAAATTATTTTGAAGAAGCTGTCTCCCGCTTTGATATATCAATGCGCAGCGGCTGCTATTGGAAAGCATGAAAAGCAAATACTTATTTATATTTACTTTAATCCTCTTAGTCAGTTATCCCATACTGGCATCCCAGGATATAAAAGTCATATCATCCGGCCCCAGGTCGCTTACTCTGGAATTTACTCCTCAGTATACAGACACTTCTTCGGTTGTCATTAATGATCAGACATTTAAGCGAATTTCATTTTCTGGCGGGGAAGTCCTAAATTTTCAGGATTTCGGCATGCCGGCAATACCTGTAAGGTCCTTTTCCGTAGGTGTCCCTGGAGAGACCGGCAACACGATACAGGTAATAGGATCGGACTATATTGAGCTGCAGGGAAAAGTTGCCCCGATCAGGAAAGCCATATATAAGAAAGGAATGCTTTCATACACGGATTTTGTAAGCAGCAAGTATAGTGATTACGGGATGAATGAACTGGTTTCCTTCGGCCGCTACGGAATGGCAAGAAATATTCCTGTTCAGACGGTGAACGTTTATCCGGTTCAGTTCGATGCCGGGAAGAATTCGATCAGGATGTATAAGAAAATTGTAATCAGGATCAACTTTGCTTCAGTAAAACCGGGTCAGGGAGCTGCGGCAAAAGATGACGACCTTCTTAAGGAAAGCATACTGAACTATGATGCGGCAAAAAGTTTCAGCATTATTCAGCCGCGGAAGCTTAATAAGGCTGTAGTTAACAGCGTCCTTGCGCAGGGAAGGTGGTTCCGCTTCGAGGCCCCGGCAGAAGGGATCTATAAGATAACAGCCTCCTTCTTAAAGGATCAGGGCCTTGACCCGAATTCAATAGACCCGAAGACCATAAGGATTTATAACAATAGCGGGAAGGTACTTCCTGAGGCTCTCAGTCTGGATGTTCCGAACGACCCGGTGGAAAATGCAGTTTACCTGAGTAAAGCACAGGATGACGGGAAGTTTAACGGTGATGATTACATACTATTCTATGGAAGGGGTAACCAGTTCTTTGACTATGATACCTCAAGCCACAGAGTGGTAAGGTATTTTCATCCTTATTCAAACAGCAACTACTACT
>JBLMYS010000028.1:0-7161 GCA_050258415.1 Acidobacteriota bacterium
AAGCTTTTCTAACAGGTTTTCTGAGAAACTGGCAATTGGCCTTGCTGTTAAGTATTACTACTTTAAGCTCTATGAAAAGATTACTACGAGCGCAATCGGCTTTGACTTAGGCGCACTTTACACCTTAAGCGAAAGGATGAACCTCTCTTTTGTACTTACAGACCTTAACAGCAAGTACAAATGGGATACAGCGCCTGTAAGGCAGGAGAACGGAAAAACAACACAGGACAAGTTTCCGCTGGGCAAAAAAGTGGGCTTAAGCTACCGCATCCCTGAGTATAAGATAATTGCCTCTGCTGAATTTGAAGGCTACGGTAAAGGAGCCAACTTCCTGAGGTTCGGAGCCGAGTACAACATCTATGACATGCTCTTCTTAAGAGGCGGTATAGATAAGCTTAATCTAAGCAATAAGGATTATCCTGCCAGGCCGGCTGTCGGATTCTCTTACTTTAAGAAGCTCTCAAGCTTTATTGCTGGAATTGATTATGCCTTTGTGCCGGAGCCATATTCATCTTCAGGAGAACACATTCTGGGCATTAATATCAACTTTTGAAACTAATCTTGTGAGTTTTTGAATAGTTGCTTATTGGTTTAACAAAAGGTAATTTTGTAAGGAATTTTTGGTATTATATGAAAAAAATATTTTTATTCGTCTTTATTTTATCTGCATATATTTCAGCTCAGACAGGAGGCAAAAGCGGCTTGAGTTTTCTTAAACTCGGCTTTGGCGCCAGGAATGTTGCTATGGGCGACCTGGGCGTTGTAAACTCCATGGATGTGACTGCGCTGAATTATAATCCGGCAAGTCTCTCCAGGTTTTCTTCCCCTGAAATTCTTTTTACGCACAACCAGTGGATTGAGGACACAAGAAGCGAGTACCTGGGCGTAAGTTTTAAGCTTCTGGGGCTTCCGTGGGCAGTTGGAGTAAATACCACTACAATCAGTGATATTGAGGTTAGAACTCGCCCCGGGGAGGCTGAAGGGACATTTAACGCTAATTATTTTGCCGGAAGCCTGTCCACTGGCTTCGGTATAACTCGAGACATTTCAGCCGGCGTGACTGTAAAATACCTTTATGAAGGCCTCCTTTCAGATGAATCAAACGGCCTGGGCTTTGACCTGGGATTACTTTATGAAAGCCCTTTTGAAGGTTTAAGCTTTGGTGCCGCATTCAGGAACCTGGGAAGCATGAACGGCTTAAGAACAGAGGCTACAAAGCTTCCATCTGACTTCCGTTTTGGCGCGCTTTATAGTGACCTGTTAAACGAGCTTAATGCAAGCTTTACATTAGGAGCGGAAGTGCAGAAGTATCTCGTGGCCAAAGACACGCACGTTAACTTTGGCGGAGAGTTTCTCTATGACGATATGATTGCCTTAAGAGCCGGATATCAGACCGGATTTGAATCAAAAGGCTTTACTGCGGGCCTCGGGCTCAAGTGGTATAATCTCTCCTTCGATTATGCTTATACCCCGTTTTTACTGAATTTGGGATCATCTCACACTATTTCCTTAAAATTTAAATTCTAAAATATCATGATTGAATATTCTCCATTTAAGTCTTCTAACGTTTCCCAGCACGAATGGGACGAGTTTGTTGAAGAGTCGGACAACGGTACAATCTTTCATACCAGAAAATTTCTTTCTTACCATCCTGAAGGAAGATTCCAGGATGCGTCAATTGTTGTAAAAAGAAAAAATAATCTTTTCTCGGTTCTTCCGGCTGTAATAATTGAACGCGACGGCAAGAAAATTCTCTCCTCTCACGGAGGGGCTTCATACGGAAGCTTTGCATACCGCTCGGATCTGAACTTTCAGGATGCGCATGAACTGGTCGATATACTTCTGGACCATGCAAAAAAACTAAAAGTAGACAGGGTACAGGTGACCCCGCCTCCTATAATCTATCAGTCGAAGCTGAGCAACTATATCGACTTTGCCTTGGTCAGAAACGGATTTTCCTATCTCAAAAGGGAAGTCTCAAGCGTAGTTCAGCTTGACACGCCGAAGGATCAGCTCCTTAGTACATACCGTCCCGAGGCCAGGACCGCCCTTAAGAAGGCGATTAAACAGGGCGTGGAAATTGTTGAATGTGAACGCTTCGAAGAGTACTATGAAATTCTGAAGAAGAACCTCAAGATGAGGCACGGTGTAACCCCGACGCATACTCTTGACGAGCTCCTTAAATTAAAGTATATGTTCCCGACCAAGATAAGGCTCTGGGGAGCTTTTGTTGGGGAAAAGCTGATTGCCGGAGTTTGCAATTTCAGTGCTAACCCAAAAGTGGTGCTCGCTTTCTACATAAGCCACGACGAGGAGTACCAGGAATACCGCGCTGTAAACCTTCTTTTCTACGAAATAATGAAAAAATACCAGGACGAGGGCTTTAAGTACCTTGACTTCGGTATCTTTACGGTCAATATGGAGCCCAACTGGGGCCTCGGCCGCTTCAAGGAAAATTTCGGGTCGAGAGGTATATTCAGGGATTACTTCTATAAAGACCTGAAGTAGAGACCCTTTTTATAAGGCAATATGCATAAGATACTACACATTGCTCCAATGAATTATGCGGGAGTTCCTTACAGCTTTTATGATATGCATCTTAAATGTGGTGATGACTCCCGTATTATTACTTTT
This sequence comes from Acidobacteriota bacterium, assembly GCA_050258415.1. Lineage (GTDB taxonomy): Bacteria > Bacteroidota > Ignavibacteria > Ignavibacteriales > SURF-24 > JAAXKN01. Next base: position 2,635 of record JBLMYS010000028.1, read on the forward strand.
CATAAGAATGAGCGCGATTTTCCGGAAGACATATGCCTCAACTGGCCCCTTCTGCGCTTTAAGATGGCCTCATTGTGGCGAAAAAAGAAAGTAGCATTTAGGGAAGCCTCTTTAAGTAATGCCGCTCCAGAGTTTAAGCCTGAGAATACTTTGGAAAGCTGGTATTTTACATTAACAGACTTCATGAGAGCCCCGAAAGTTGAAAGGCTTATAAATAAATATAACCTGAACGATTTTGAAATTATCCATTACGATGCAGGCCTTGATTTCTTCCGCGATGCCAGACAGGCAAAAAAATGGAAAAAGGAAGGTAAAAAGATCGTCTGCTGCTACTACGGGAGTGACCTTAGAACCAGGGGACTGATCAGCGATCTGGATAAAATATCGGACCTTAACATAACCTCGGAATTTGACCACCTGGCCTTAAAGAAAGATCTCCAATATGTTTTCTATCCCTACGACCCGGGTGAACTGCCTGAAAAAAGCCGCGAGGAAAACGAAATGCCGGTAATTGTGCATTCCCCGACGAATAGGAAGTATAAAGGAACGGATCTGATTTTGTCAGCCATTGACAAAATTAAAAAGGAAAGAAAGATTAAGTTCCTTCTTCTGGAGAACATGCCTAGAGGTGAAGTCCTTAAAATCAAAAGCCGGTCCGATATATGCATAGACCAGGTTGGCGGCACAATGGGGGGCACGGGCTACGGGAAAGCAGGCATTGAGACAATTGGAATCGGCATACCTACTATTACAAATATGACGCGTGAGTATGAGAATTGGCTGCCTGAGAACCCTTTTGTTGTAGCTAATGATGCCCGCGAGCTATATAATAAGCTAAATGAGCTTCTGGAGTCCAAAGACCTCAGGCTTACACTTAGGGAAAAGGGGAAGCTGTGGCTAAAAAACTACCACGGCTATGAAAGTGTGAACAAGAGACTCTACGAGCTCTATAGAGAAAAAAACATAATTTAATAACATTATAAGTATAAATGAGCCTATTTAAATCAACTGCGTGGTATACTTTCGGTAACCTGTTCGCCCGTTCGCTGGGATTTATTCTCCTTCCATTTTATTCAAACTTAATACCGGCCGAGGACTTCGGGCGCTACGCGCTTTTAATGTCGGCTTACGCTGTTATGAGTGCAGTTTACCAGGGGGGGCTTTTCCCCGGGTTTTCAAAGTATTTCCTGGAGGCTGATGATGAGAATAAAAAAAAGAAAATATTTACTTCCTGCTTTTCACTCATTTTTCTGATAAGCCTTGTAATTACTATTGCTGCCACTCTATTTAACAGAAACGTATCTTTCTTATTACTGGGCTCCTGGGACTATGGAAGACTTGTGCTTCTTACGGCCTGGATGCTTTTTATTGATACCATTTTTCTGACAGTTCTTCACCTCCTTAAGACAAAAGAGGAATCAAAACAGGTTATTTACTATACCTCGCTTTCAGCTGTATTTAACCTCATTCTTAATTTCTTCTTTGTCTTTTATCTGAGAAGGGGAGTTGAGGGGATTTTCCTGGCCCAGATGTTCTCGGGTGGCGTAATTGTGGTTATTATGACCGGCCTCTTAAAAGATAACTTCAGCCTTAAGAGTGACAACCCTGTCTTAAGAAATATTCTCCTATTTTCTTTCCCTCTTCTTATTGGAGGAATCCTCTCCACGTTTGTTGACGTGGCTGACAGGTTTATTCTTGACCACTTCCTGGATAAAAAGCTGGTCGGTATATACAGCTTTTCATACAGAATTGCCATGATCATGAACATTTTTGTGATCTCCTTCAGGACTGCGTGGACTCCTTACTCTTTGCGCCTCTTAAAACAGGAGAAGAACTACAGCATTTTATTCGGACACAGCCTGACCAGGCTTCTTGCCATAAGCCTGCTTATTTTCCTCTCAGTTTCTCTTTTTATAAATGACCTCTTCCGCTTCCACTTAGGAGGAGGGACTTTGTTTAATGCTGAGTATGCTCCGGGCATTATCATTATTCCATTTGTTTTAATCGGGTATTTGTTCAGCGGGCTTATTTCTTTTTACTCCGTCTATTCCTATCAGTCGGGGAAAAGCTATCATTTCCTCATTAGCGACCTTACGGCATTTATTGTAAACGTGGCTCTTAATTTTATACTGATTCCCAAATACGGCATTCTGGGAGCGGCCCTGGCAACGATGGTTAGCCTTTTTACATCATTCATTTATCTGTTCTACATCTCAAGATCCGTTAAAGTTACATATCAGGTAAAAGAGATCCTGACGCTTGTTCTTTATGCTGTGGCATTTTATCTCTTGGGGCGCCTTACGGATAATTTCTGGATGAACCTGGTGCTTGTAGTGGGATTTACAATTGTAATACAAAGATCTTTGAACCTGATGAAATTAAAACAAGCCTGAAAGGGAAGTCCTTTATTCTGAAACCAGCCTTATGAGCTCACCTTCCAGACGAGCCCAGTTGAAGCGCGTTTCAGCCATTTGACGGGCGTTTTGGGAGTGCTCACGTAATAGACTGGGATTTTTAATATACTCTGATATTTTTAAAGAGATTTCGTCAATATCGGTAGGATTTACCAGGAAGCCGAACTTTGAAACGTCCATTTCCTCTCTTATTGGCTTAATATCAGAATAAATGACAGGTTTGCCCGAGGCCATATATTCAAATATTTTAATCGGGAGTGAATTCCTGTAAACAAAGGAATAATTTCTGAGATCCAGGCATATATCGGCGTCCTTTAGCTTTTGAGAGATCTCTTCATATTTTCCCCATGGTACCATTTCAATTCTGAGCCTGTCTTCACCTTGCACCATTTTCTTAAAAATTTCCTCTTCAGCCTCATACTGGAAGCGTCCAATTACTTTTAATGTAACAGAAACCCCGGGGTTCTCTTCTGCTGTTTTCACTGCAGCCTTAAGGATATTGAGTATACCCCGTTCAAAAGAAATGACGCCAGCATAGCAGAGCGTAAGTTTTTTCCCGTCAAAAGTTGGAGGGGAGAAAGTGAAGAATTCCAGAACCGGGTAGTAGCCTATAACGGCTTTTTTCTTAAAAGGGGCAATTATGCTGTAGCGCTTTAGCTTACCTTTTTCTCCTATTATTAGGTGGTCTGCCAGATTAGTGGCATAAATGTTAAAAAGAAAAAGAACTGTGTAGGTTATCAACCTCTTTAAGCCATTTTGCTTTAGCGCAACATTTTCCGGATACCATTCGGTTATGTCTGAAATAATCCTTATCTTTTTCTGTTGGCTTTTTCTGTAACGCCAGGCGGCAACAACCGTTAAAGGCTCAGAGCAGATTATGACATCAGGAGCTTCTGAGGTAAGAAGAGCTTTTAAGTTGAATATTTTTTCTTTTTTATTTAAGTTATTCCCTTTAAAACCGACAATATGAATGTTGTCCTCGGTAAAATTTGCCTCCTGGACCGAAGAGATTATTGCTACGGAAAATCCGGACTTTTCAAGAGTCCTGCCGATTTTGTGGAAAATTCTCTCGTCCTTTGGCCAATGGCCTGAAGTGAGTATAACAACTTTTTTCTTCATGGCCAAAGATAATGAATTTTAGAATATTATATAAAGCTTAAATGTCTCAATTAAGAATTTTAATTTCCCGCCCGGATAGAATCGGTGACGTGGTTTTATCTACTCCCATTCCGAGGGAGATTAAAAAGCAGTTCCCCGACAGCTTTGTAGCCGTCCTCTTAAAGCCATATACTAGAGATATTTATCTGAATAATCCCTATGTAGATGAGATAATTGTCTACGATCCTGAGGACCGGAAAGACCAGTTCTGGGACATGGTAAGACAAATCCGCTCTCATAACTTTACACATGCCGTAATGCTCCTGCCAAATGAAAAAATCAACTATCTCCTATTTTTTGCGGGTATAAAAACAAGGATTGGGGTAGGGCATAAGTTATACCAGTTTTTAACGTTTACCAAATATGTGGACAGGAAAAAGTATATTCCCTTAAGGCATGAGGCGGATTACTGCATGGACACAGTCAGGAAGATTGGCGTTAAGACAGATAACCTGGATACTGAGATTCACCTTACAAAGGACGAGATACACAGCGTTTTTGAATTCAGGAAGCAGAACGCCCCGGAAGGGCAATTTCTTATCGGACTTCATGCCTCAAGCGGAAATTCGGCTCCAAACTGGAAGGCTTCGGAATACCGCAGACTGCTGCTAAAATTAAAGAAACTTAGTAATATAAAAATAGCCGTTACAGACAATTTCGTGCCGGATGAACTAAGTGACATTCCGGATGTCATTTATCCTAACGTTAACAAAGATTTAAGAGAATCAATTGTAAACTTTGCGGCTCTGGACCTTTTAGTTTCCGCAAGCACCGGGCCCATGCATCTGTGTGCCGCATTAAAAGTCAGGACCTTGTCGCTTTTCTGTCCCATGACAGCCTGTTCACCCAAACTCTGGGGTCCGAAAGGCAATAAGGCGCATATAATGCTTCCAATCGGGAATTATTGCGATACTTCCTGCAGTCAGGATCCCAAAAAGTGCACCTTTGAAGGCAC
>JBLMYS010000029.1:0-5976 GCA_050258415.1 Acidobacteriota bacterium
CTTTGAATGTCACTTATTATCCCCTGCGTAAGCGCGAATGTAATGATCATTACCATAGCGCCTGTTGCAACGCCTGTTATGACCAGAATGGTCTGCTTTTTCTTTGCCTCAAGGTGCCTTAAGGCGATAGATACAACAAAACGGAGTTTTGACGCTATTTTAAGCCGCGCGGCCATTTTAATTTACGTCAACTCTCATATTATCGGTAAAGCTTCCTTTAGGCTGGTCCACAATTTTTGTCCCTTCCGGAAGTCCGCTTTCCGAGACGTCTGCAAACTTCCCGTCCAGGTTTCCAGTATTAAGCTGAACTTTCTTCAGGCGTTCACCTTCAACCTTAAAGACGTAGCGGTTGCGGTTCTCCTCAAGAATCGCCGTTCTGGGCAGAAGGAGGGCATTTTGTTTTTCACCAGCCTTGATGTTAATTGTAGCCGTCATGCCAAGGTTCAGCTTTTCGGGGGACTGTTTTAGTTTTATATATACCCGGGAGGTTTTAGTTGCCTCATCGGTCCTCGGCACAATCCTCTGAAGGACACCTTCATATTTATCGTTCGGATAGGCGTCAAAAGCCACAACGGCCGGCATGCCGGAGTTTATCCGCCCTAAGTCCTGCTCGTCAACTTCCCCCTGAACGACTATGGAATTTGGGGCCATAATTTCAAAACACTCGGCGTTAGGCGTCAGGTTGTCCCCAAGGTTTACCCTGACGTTTACGAGCACGCCCGAAAAAGGAGCGGTAACTTCGGTTTTTGTGAGGTTCTGCCGGGCGATATCAAGAGAGAGTTTCTTCTGGTTCAGGCTCACCCTTGAAAGGTCGAAGCTTTGCTTTGCGTCCTCGTAATCTTTTTTTGTAATGCTGCTTGTTTTATAGAGGCTTTCCTTTCTTTTAAGGTCACGTTCTTTGGCCTGAAGGTCGAGCTCCGCGGTCTCGATCTGGTTTTCGGCATCCCTCAGCCTCAGTTCCTGGTCGCTTCTATCCGTACGCAATAAGACGGTACCTTTTTTTACATACATACCTTCTTTTCCAATTATATATTTCACTATTCCTCCCGCTTCGGCGCGGAGTGTTGCAACAGAGTCGGCCGTCACGGTGCCGGTAGCATAAATTAAAGTTATAAGGTTGCCTTTTGTAACCGGAACGGTCTGAACTTTTTCATGGTTAAATAAAGCCTTATAAATGACATAAACGGCAACAATAAGTACAAGGGAAATAATGACGATATACTTTTTTTTCATTTATTTACCTGAAGTTAGAATGTGAAAGAAAAGTCAGGGTTTGTTGAAGTTTAATTTAGTGAAAGGAGAATATATATTCAAATTCCGTTTCCCGAGGCTTAAGGTGCCGATTTTTATGAAAAACAGCATTGAAAATTTTTATCAAAAAAGCCCTGTGACTTTTTCTTTCAAAGTCCTTACTTTTGTACGAAACTTTATTTATAAAGTTTTACTCAACATATTATTCATCATCGGGAAATGATCTTCATGAAAAAACTTACTCTTATTCTTTTAGCATTCGCTTTTACGGGGCTTTTTGCGCAGGCAAATCCTCCCAAAAGGGAATTCAGGGGTGCCTGGGTTGCTACGGTAGCCAATATAGACTGGCCCACAAACAGAAACGCCACGCCGGGAGAGCAGATTGCAGAGCTTGTTTCAATTATGGATAAGCTTAAAGCCTCAGGCGTTAACGCCGTTATTTTCCAGATCAGAACAGAGTGCGACGCTCTCTATCAGTCCTCAATTGAACCGTGGTCTTACTGGCTTACGGGAACACAGGGCAAAGCGCCCGAGCCTTTTTTTGATCCTCTTCAGTTTGCAATAAGTGAAGCACACGCAAGAGGCATGGAGCTCCACGCATGGTTCAACCCTTACAGGGCGGTTAAAGGAATCGGAGACTATCAGGCGGCAAGCAATCATGTTTCGGTTCTTCACCCCGACTGGCTTTTGACATTTAAGGATTACAAGATGCTGGATCCGGGTCTTCCTGAAGTTAAAAAATACGTACTTTCAATTGTTTCCGACGTCCTCAGGCGCTACGACGTGGATGGAATCCACTTTGACGACTACTTCTACCCATACGGGCCCAAGGTTTCAAAGGAAGATTCAGTTACATTTGCCAAGTATCATGGCAGCTTTAGCAATGTTGACGACTGGAGAAGAGACAACATCAACAGTCTTATGGCAAGTATTTATGATACAATTAAGGTTGTTAAGCCGAGGGTAAAGTTCGGTATAAGTCCTTTTGGCATTGTTGAGAACAAATATGCCGGCACAAACGGCTTTGAATCTTACAGCATACTTTATTGCGACCCTTTGACATGGATTAAAAATAAGAGCCTCGACTATATGAACCCGCAGCTTTACTGGGAAATTGGCCACGCGAAGGCCGATTATGCAAAGCTTCTTCCCTGGTGGGCTTCTGTAACAAAAGACATGCACCTTTATATCGGGCAGTTCTCAAGCCAGATGGCAGGTCACAACTACAAGGGAAAGAAAACCGAGCTTGAGGACCAGATGAACCTTAACCGCACGACTCCTAATGTTCAGGGAGAGGTCTTCTTCAGCTCAAAGAGTCTGACAGAGAATTTCGCGGGATTTGCCGATACGCTGAAGAATAACTTCTATAAATACCCGGCACTTCCTCCTACGATGCCGTGGAAGGAGACTACGCCTCCACTTGCTCCGGAAAACCTTACAGTCAAAGGAGATTCAACGGGAGCAACACTTGAGTGGTCAGCCCCGAAGGCTGCTTCTGACGGGGAGACTGCAAGCTACTACGCAATCTACCGCTTTACGGATAAAGACGAGGTAAATCTGGATAACCCGAAGTTCCTTCTTAACGTAATTTCGGCAAAGAAGACAAAATATAAAGACCACGTAAAGCCCGGCGAGGGCACAAAGTACATATATGTAGTTACAGCGCTTGACCGCCTGTTTAATGAAAGTAAGGAAAGCACGACAACTCTGAGCCTTAAGTAATTATTTTATGGGGCGGAGCACGGCAAGATGCTCCGCCTTTTTAATTTCATCCCGATTTATTCTCCTTTATCCTTCAATTTTCTTTTCTGATTTCCTAATTACTGACTGTTAATTTTCCTCAAAAGCTCTTATGTTTGTAGGCATTACGAAACATAAAACTATTTAAGAAAGTAAATTATAGATGAAGAAACCTGAACTAATGGCTCCGGCAGGCGACTGGACAATGCTCACAACCGCCGTAAAAAGCGGCGCAGACGCGGTTTATTTCGGCATTGAAAAGCTGAATATGAGGGCGAAAGCCAGGAATTTTACGCTCGAAGGGCTTCCTGAAATTGTATCATTCTGCAAAGAAAACGGGGTTAAGACATACCTGACACTGAATACGATCATTTTTGAAGAGGAAATAGGGGAGTTGGATGAGATCATTCCGGCGGCAAAAAAAGCCGGCGTGGATATGATTATATGCTGGGATCTGGCTCTGGTTGAAAAATGCCGGGAGCACGACATGCCTTTTTGTGTCTCCACGCAGGCATCCATTTCAAATTCAGCCTCGGCGAACCTGTTTAAGTCATTGGGAGCACGCAGGATTGTAATGGCACGAGAGTGCTCCTTAGATGAAATAAAGAAAATCCGGGCAAAAACAGACCTTGAGATAGAAGCCTTCATACACGGGGCAATGTGCATTGCTGTCAGCGGAAGGTGCTTTATGAGTCACCACCTTTTCGGCAAGAGCGCCAACCGTGGTGAATGCATTCAGCCATGCCGCAGGGAGTACGAGGTAATTGACGGGCAGATAGATAAATCGATGGTTTTAGGGGAAGACTACGTTATGTCGCCCAAGGACCTGTGCTCCATAGAATATATAGATATGTTAATTGAGGCGGGAATAGATTCCTTTAAGATTGAAGGAAGGAAAAGAAGTCCCGAATACGTAGCCAGGACGGTTTCCGTCTACAGAAGGGCAATTGACCTCTATTTTGAGGGTAATCTGACAGATGAAATTAAGAAAGACATGCTCCACGATCTGGAGAAGGTCTATAACCGCGGGTTCTCCTCAGGTTTTTATTTCGATGTTCCAAGCTCCGCCGAGTACGCAAACATTTACGGGAGCATAGCAACAACGAAAAAAGAGTATATTGGCAAAGTTATAAATTACTACAGGAAAACAGGCATTGCTCACATTAAGCTTGAGACCGGGAGCATTTCAGTAGGTGAGGAACTCCTTGTAATAGGGCAGACAACGGGTGTTGTCGAGTTAAAGCTTCCGAATATGGTTAACAATGAGGTCAATGTAACCGAGGCCCAAAAAGGCGACGAGGTTACATTCGAGTGCGCTGAGATCATAAGGCCGAAGGATATGGTCTACAAAGTCGTCCCAGCCAGGTAGCTTACAGATTTATTTTGTAGGGGCGCACGGCGGTGCGCCCGAACGGCCTGGTATATGAGTATTGATTGCATCAACCGTCCGGGCGAGCCGCCGCTCGCCCCTACATTTAGGGCACGAAAAATACATTTTTTTGATTTAGCCCCTTCAATTCCTTATCTTTGTCTATTATACTAAACAGAGTTATTACCAATAAACCTATAAAACTATGAAGTTAAGCAAAGCTTTTATTCCGACCTTGAAAGAGGTCCCGACTGACGCAATAATTCCGAGTCACATTCTTATGCTCCGTACCGGCATGGTGCGCATGCTTTCGGCAGGAATCTATTCATTCCTCCCCTTAGGTTATACCGTTGTAAAGAAGGTAGTTGAGATCATACGCGAAGAAATGGACTCAATTGGCGGACAGGAATTCCACCTTCCGGCATTAAACCCGAAGGAGATCTGGGAGGAGACAAACCGCGTTGAGGCATTCGGGGATACGATGTTTCACATTAAGAACAGGGAATACGTCCTGGCCCCGACACACGAGGAAATTATGACTTACCACGCCAAGGGTGTGGTTAAATCGTATAAAGACATGCCTCAGATCTGGTATCAGATTCAGACAAAGTTCCGCAATGAAGCGCGCCCTAAAAGCGGCGTAATACGCGGGCGTCAGTTTTTAATGAAGGATGCTTATTCATTTGACACTTCATGGGAAAACCTGGACAAGTCATACGCCCTGCACGACAAGGCCTATAGAAGGATATTCGACCGCTGCGACTTAAAGTATTTTGTCGTTGGCGCATCCAGCGGCGCCATGGGCGGCAGCCGCTCTGAAGAGTTTATGGTTAAGTCGGAGGCTGGTGAAGACACTGTAGCACACTGCGAGCATTGCGGATACGCCGCTAACGTTGAGGTCGCAACTTCAGTCGTAGATGGCGCTCCGAGGTTTACAACTTCCTTTAAGGTAGAGGAAATTTCAACTCCGAATGTTAAATCGATTGATGAACTCTGTGAGTTTCTTAAAATCAATGAAACACAGTGCGCAAAGTCGAGAGTTTATATTCATAATGATGAGGCTGTACTGGTTCTTATGCTTGGCAACGACGAAGTAAATGAAACCAAGCTGGCAGGCGTGCTCCCCGGAGCATTAAGACCGGGACATCCCGATGAATTAAAGGAAATTACAGGAGCAGACGCAGGTTCAATAGGCCCCATAGGCTTTAAGGGAAGAATTATAGCCGACCTGAGATTAAAGGATGCAAACAACCTTTATAGCGGTGCAAATAAGAATGACTACCACATCGGCGGAATTGACCTCACGCGTGACGTGCCGGCAGTGGAATACTTCGATTTAAGGACTGTTCAGGCAGGTGAAGTCTGTACAAAGTGCGGTGAAAAGCTGGACGTCTTTAAGGCAATTGAGCTTGGGCATATATTCAAACTCGGTACAAAATATTCAGAGGCCATGGGAGCCACATTCCTGGATGAAAACGGGAAAGTGAATCCGATCATCATGGGCAGCTACGGCATTGGCGTTGAACGCGTCATCGCATGCTATATTGAGCAGCATAACGATGAAAAGGGAATTATCTGGGATAAGACGCTTGCTCCCTACCAGTTCCATCTGATGG
>JBLMYS010000030.1:0-5836 GCA_050258415.1 Acidobacteriota bacterium
CGTTTTTAAGGCACATCAGGGCTTCCTCAACAGATCCCTTCTGCGGCTTGTCGTTTAAGAAGACGTGCGCCCTCATGCGCCTTATACGGTGGATTTCATCGGCGGCATTAACGAGAATAAAGTAGACTGAAAATGCCTTTACCACTTTATAAGCCTTTTCAGGCGTAAATGTATCTATAAGAGAAACAATCTTGTTTCTTACTTCGTCGCTGTATTCTGTTCTGAGAGATTTTGTCAGAGACCTGAGTGTTTCAACGGCTTCAAAAAGCTCGGGATCTTCCTGTTCCACCAGGACATTGCCCAGTATTATGCCAAGCTCGCGTATATCCTTTTTAAGAGGCTCGTCTTTTTCGGTTTCCTCGAGCTGTGTCAAGGGTTTAGTATTCATATTCAATTCCCTGTATTTCAGAATTTATCTTTAATGGATGCAGCAAGGCTGCATTTTCTAAAGATAGCCCGATTTTCCTTAAATGTCATCAGGGAATTTCAGCCGCCATAAAAGTCTGAGGGAATTTACTTAAGGAGTATCATTTTCCTGGCAGCGCGGTAGCTCGAACTTCCTTTCATTGAGCTTGCCTCCATGAGGTAAAAATATATTCCGGATGAGAGGCCCGAGGCATTAAAATCAAACTCATAAAAACCCGCATCCTCCACTTCGTCCACCAGTGTCCTTACAACGCCCCCGATGGAGTTGTAAATCTGCAGCTTCACCCTGCTTTGCCCCGGCAGTGTATAGCTAATTTTTGTTGAAGGGTTATATGGATTAGGGTGATTCTGAAAGAGGGTATAGTCAACAGGAACAACGGCCACATCATCAACGCCCGATATTACGGCGGCGCTTGCCTCATTGCTGTAGTCTGAGGTGCAGATCTGGTTATATGCCTGGATTCTGTATACAAATATATCTTCCGAAAGCAGGGAATCTGTAAATGATGTGGCGTTTTCATCAATCGTTGTCAGGAGTTTATACTGGGCTTCCCCGGCCTTTTTCCTTTCCACGCCGTAGCCCGCCTCACTTTGGGAGTTGTCTGTCCACGAAAGCCTGATCCTGCGGCCGCTCAAGGCCTCAGCCTTCAGGTTCGCTGCGGACAATAAAAGCGTCGAAAAGCTTCCGGGGGAAGAATAAGATTTTATTCCGGAAGAATCCTTTGCCGAAACTTTCCAGTAATACTCCCGGCCATCTTTTAAGTTACTTACCTCAGCCTGAGGCTTGTTCAGGACTGAATCTGAAAAAACCACGGTGGTAAAAAGCCCGTCTTCAGAAATCATTATTGAATAGCTTTCGGCATCGGGAATAGTGTTCCAGTTAAAGTTCAGCTTCAGCGGCTGGCCTTTGGCCTTATCCCCGGGGAAATTAAGGTGTGGCACAACCGGGGCACTTATTACAGACTCATTGCTGTAATTGGATGAGCTGTAATCGTTAAAGGCTTTAATCCTGTAGGAATAAACCTTGCCTTCTTCAACTGACTGGTCCGTGTAGTTAGAGCACCCGGCGGCTATTACAGCAAGCTGCGAGTAGGAATCTGAACCAGTAACTTTTCTTTCAATAACAAAGCCCTTTTCGTTATCTGAGATGTCCGACCAAGTGAGCTCTATGGAAGATCCGTCCTGTGCTTTCCGGGCAATAAAATTCATAGGGGCGGGTATATAGTCGTCCACCGTTTTAAGCCAGCCGTTGGCAACTGCCGCCTGGCAGAACTGCTCCAGCGTAGCCGCAGAATCCGCTCCCAGGCCCTGGTTTGCATAAAGCCAGACGCCCTCAAGCCCCATGGAATTTGCAGCAGGGAAGAGCTTGTCGTACTCATCGCCCCTGCCATTCATCCAGCTCATTGAAAACTTCGCCCCGAACTTGGAATGCATGTCCCCCCAGCTGTCTGTCTGCTGGCCCGCTCCGGAACTCCAGGGAGCCTCCATATCATCGCCGAAACCCATATTGACGTGGCATACAGGCAGCCACATTGAGCTCCAGTTCACGTATGAACTGTACATTACATTATCGGCGTGTTTTACGGCTTCCTGCAGGTGGCTGCATCTTTTGTAACCGCCAATGACAAACTTAGATTCCGGACGGTTGGCGTGAATATAGTCGTACCTTTTCTGAAGGTCACCGGGTAAATAGATGTGTGACCCGTTAGTCGCATGACCGCTGCAGTCGTGTTCAACCGGTTCATCCAGATAATAATAAGCAGCAGGCATTTTTATCACACGGCTCAGGTAAGTGTCTTCGGCTATAATAACCATCATCTTTTCAGGCCGGAATCCCGCATTTATCGCCCACTGATACATGCTGTCGGGATCAATTTCATCCTGCCTGATCGCAATGCCTGAAAAACCATATTTCTCTTTAAGATTCTTCAGGGCTTCTTTATTCCAATAAATATAAGGGGGCCAGATGCCGATAAATTTGCCAGGAACAGCTTCATAATGCCACGAAGATGCGACACATGTGCCTGCCCGAGACTTATCAGCCAGAGACTTGTGCTCCCGCGGGGGCACAGTATTAAGCGGTGCCGCGGAAATCAGCTGCGGAACAAAAAGAAACAGTATTAGTATGCGTCTCAAGAAAGTACCCCTCATCAAAGCTGTCCTGTAAATAATAACTTCGTATCTGTTTATTAGAAAGATTATCGGAAAAGTAAATGCTAAGTTTAACCGCTTCGAGGGCAAGTCCCGCCATAGGGGGGACTGAAAGTTGAATTGAGACAAATTAAAAAGCAGGCGGAACCTATAATCCCGCCTGCTTTATTTACCAGACATAATTAACTACATAAAAAATAAGCAGAACTTTACCGGCGGCTATAATTTTTTTATGTAGTTAATTATTTCTTCTCTGGACTGACCTGTTCTTTTCTGTATTCTGCCTATGAGTTCATCATCTTTTCCGTCCTCATACCTCAGGTCATCATCCGTAAGGTTTCCGTATTTTTGTTTCAGTCTGCCTTTAATAATATTCCAGTTACCTTTTAATTCTAGCCTATCCATAATGATCCTCTCTTATTCTGATTAATAATTACACGAAATCAAATCATTTGTTTGTACGTTCAGAACGCCTTACGCTGGAAGTTATTCTGGACTGTACATCTCTCCACCACTGCTTCTTAACCTTTTCATATTTCGGTTTCTGGTTGTCATTCATTACGTCTGTAATCTTGTCGTCGGCCGACTTTATAGCGCTTTGCATTTCATTTGAGAAGTCATTTCTATTTTTGCTGCTGCCGACATTTTCATTATTCCTATCCCTATCCCTATCCCTGCGGCTTTTTACGCTTCCCGTATTATCAGCCACATTACTTCTGTTCTTTTCCATTCTGTCTTTCTCGGCATCGGCGATATTTTTCTGATAATTAATCAGTACATCCTCTATATCAGCCGCTTTCTCAAGCGAAAGATCGAGTTTCCTCATCAGGTCAACAGACATATCTTTTGCAAACTGCTCGAACTGAGGATTATCTTTATCCTTATCCTCGCCGCTTATATCAGCTTTGTCTGATCTGCCGCTGCCAATTACATCGTTCCTGTCTGTACCTTTTCTTGTTTTCTTTCCCTTGTTGGCAACGTTTTTACTTTGTGACTGGTCTTCATTGGAAGCAAAGTTTTGTGAGTAAACTTTGTCTTTTATCTTTGACCACCACTCTTTTTTAACCTTCATGTACGTCGGAATTTCCTTATCCGTTATTATTTTTTCTATTTTATCGTTTGCAGAAACATCCGCATCCCTGAATTTATTATCCGACTTGTCGCTGCTTCCTACATTTTCACCCTTGTTGTTTCCCGTCTTATCAGCCACATCCTTCTGAAGGTCCACAAGTACATTAGTGACCTTATCGGACTGGTCCTTAGAAAGATTTACACTTCTTGAAAGCTTAAGGGTGAGATCCTTTGCAGTCCTCTGGAATTGATTATCCTGATTGCTGCCCGATTTATTGGCGTCTTTGTCTTTATTTTTATATTCCTGCGCCTGCAGCGATGAATTCTGAAACGATAAGAATAAAACAGCCAGAACGAAAACGAACATCTTTGCTAACCTTTCCATATAGCTCATAACCCATCTCCCATTCTAACCTATTTTTACTTAACCTTGCTATTATTTAACTCAACATGAAACATAAAGAACTTGGAACACTATATTCCATAAGCGGCATAGTACCGGATGGTACGTTAGATAGTGCTTCTGCCGCGGAACAAACTAATTAGAGCCAGTACAATTGCTATTACGAGCAATACGTGAATAAAGCCGCCAAGTGTGTAAGATGAAACCATACCAAGCAGCCATAGAACGATCAATATCGCAAAAATAGTCCAAAGCATAGTACCCTCCTTGTTATTTAATTGAGTCCATATAAAACATAACATATTGGCTCTTTAAGAGGAATAAGGATTTTTCTGATATTAATGTCAGATAATTTGCTAACTGATTGTAGGACAATAACTTACACATTTATAACAGAAAAGGCAGGAAGGAATCTTTATCCCGCCTGCCTTTTTTAGTGAAAATTATCAGTTTTTCTAGAGGCTCAGAAGATCGTTATAGATTGCAAAGGCCATAAATATGAGGAGGATTACAAATCCCACGTTCTGGATTGCCAGTTTAACTTTAACCGGGATCTCCCTTCTCATAATTCCTTCGATCAGTATGATTACGAAATGCCCCCCGTCGAGAACAGGGAAGGGAAGTATATTCATTATTGCAAGGCTGAGGCTGAGCATTCCGAGGAAGTAAATAAAGGGAATGAGGCCTGTATCTGCCGATTTAGCCGCGAACTGCGCAATCTTTACAGGTCCGCCTATAGCCGAGGAGAACTCAACTTTACCTCTTATTACGTTACTGAACATGGTAAAAGTCATCGAAGTAATGCGCCCTATGTCAGTCACCCCGGCCCACATTGCCTCACCCAGGCCCATTTTCCTGTATTCAACGGGACCTGTAAACGGCTCGTAAAGCATAACGCCAATCTTGCCGTCTTTGGAGGGTGTAACAGAAAGCTGCACTGTATCACGGTTTCTTAAGACCTTAAGGGGAACAGCTTTTCCCTTATTTTCCGAAATAATTAAAGTCGTCTGTCCGTGGCTTTCGATCGGTTCATTATTCATCGAAATGATAACGTCGCCCTTTTTAATGCCTGCTTTTTCCGCAGGGAGCCCCTTGAGGACGCTGTCAATTGAAACCTTAAAGCCCGCAGGAAGAAGCGGTCTTCCCTTGCTTAAATCCTGTGAGAAAGTTTTGCGCGGAACGTCAAGTGTAATCTCTTTGCCGTTTCTTACAATCTTAACGTTCAGGTCTTTTATAATATTATCAATATATATTTTTGTTTCGGCGTCTTCCCAGTAAGTAACAGGTTTTCCGTTAACTGAAAGAATCCTGTCCTTATTTTCAAAGCCGGCTTTATCGGCAGGGCTTCCCGGTGCGACATAGCCGATGGTAGTAGTCTTTACCATCTGCTTTTCCTGGAAGTAATTAATGCCGGCAAATACAAAATAAGCAAGCAGGAGGTTCATCAGAACGCCTGCCGTTATAACAAAAAGCTTCTGGTGCGTGGGACGGCTTCTGAACTCATAAGGCTCGGGCGCTTTATCGGCAAACTTCACGTCAAAGCTTTCATCTACCATACCCGCGATTTTAACATAGCCGCCGAAAGGCAGGAGGCACACTCTGTAGTCTGTATTTCCCTGCCCGTCGAAGTCGTCCGGCAGGTCGCCAAAGGAAAAGCCGTTCAATTTATTCCATCCGAAGAGGCGTTTACCGAATCCGATGGCAAAAACGTCCACCCTCATCCTGGAAATTTTAGCCGCTATAAAATGCCCGAACTCGTGCACGAACACCAGTATAGCGATTGTA
>JBLMYS010000031.1:0-7595 GCA_050258415.1 Acidobacteriota bacterium
CCCTCCGCCACGGCGGACGGGAACAGGGTTGTTCGTCCTGCGTGCTTTCCGGGTAGATCGCTCGAATAGCGGAGTAATCCGTTATCCAGATAAATAATTACCCCCGCCTTAGGCGGGTACAAAATTCGGCTTATAGATCTGGATTACATCTTTGTCCTGTATTGTCTGTTCCTTTGGAACAATCATGCTGAAAAAACGTTGGAAGCTTAAAGAAAAGTCGGATGAAAATATCGTAAAATCTTTGGCTGATTCGCTTAACGTCTCGCCGATTCTTTCGAATCTGCTCGTTCAGCGGAAGATTACAAATTTTCACCTGGCAAAAGCGTTTTTCCGCCCCTCGATCGAGGACCTGCACGACCCTTTCCTCATGAAAGGTATGGAAGAGGCCTCATTCCGCCTGATTAAAGCTATCACATCAAATGAACTTATTACGGTCCATGGCGATTATGACGTCGACGGCACCTGTGCTGCGGCACTCATGTACCTGTTCTTAAAGGATCTTGGCGCCCGGGCGGAAATCTATATTCCAAACCGCCTGACCGAAGGCTATGGCATCTCGAAATCGGGCATTGAAACAATTAAGTCCCGGGGGACCTCGCTTATGATAGCCGTCGACTGCGGTATTACGGCAGTTGAGGAAACGGCCCTTGCAAAGTCCCTTGGAATGGATATGATCATCTGCGACCATCATCAGCCGGGGAATTCAATACCTGAGGCTTACGCCGTGCTGGATCCGATCAGGCCGGGATGCAATTACCCTTTCAAGTTTTTATCCGGCGCCGGCGTGGCATTTAAGCTTGCCCAGGCCGTAAGCGAAAGAATCGGTAAAAGAGAGCTCCCATTAAAATATCTCGACCTGGTTGCAATTGCAGGAGCCGCAGACATTGTTTCCCTCGAAGGGGAAAACAGAATTTTAGTTAGAAAGGGAATGGAACAGGTAAATACCTCTCCCCGCCCCGGCATTGCGGCACTTATTAGAAGCGCAGGCATGGAACCGGGTAACCTCTCTGCCGGACACGTTGTTTTTACCATCGCTCCCCGCATTAACGCCGTTGGGCGCCTGGGGGATGCAATAAGGGCCGTTGACCTTTTTATTACTACAGATGAAAAAGAAGCCGTCCGCCTGGCTGAAGTGCTGGAAGGTGAAAACTACCAGAGAAGAAAAATTGACGAACTTACTTTCTCTCATGCAATAGATCTTGTTGAAAACTCGGTCAACCTGGATGAGGATATAGCCATTGTCCTTCATGAAGAAAACTGGCACCCGGGCGTAATTGGCATCGTTGCCTCCCGCCTCGTGGAAAGGTATTACCGCCCCACCGTAATGCTTACGACGGTTGACGGGGTTGCAAAAGGTTCGGCAAGAAGCATTGTAGGGTTTAATATTTACGAGGCCTTAAAAAAATGCGAGGAGACACTCCTGCAGTTCGGAGGCCATGAGGCCGCGGCAGGCCTGGCCCTCGAGCTCGATAAGCTCCAGGAGTTCAAAGAGAAATTTAACCAGATTGTTAAAAGCGTTGTTAAAACTGAAGACGTCCTGCCCGAGATTCTGATCGATACAAAAATCCAGCTTTCGGAACTGACGCCGAAATTTTTACGCATATTGGATGAATTTGCGCCTTTCGGCCCGGGCAACATGCGCCCGACCTTCCTTGCCGAAGATGTTCAGCTTGTTTATAACCCACGCATTGTAGGCAATAACCATATTGTACTCACTTTCCGCCAGGAGGGATGCGACAGGGTTTTTGATTCAATAGGATTTAATTTAGGCAGCTATGCCCCGCTTATTGATAAAGATAAGAATTTGCTTGATATTGTATTTACTATAGAAAAAACAATGCGCGACGGAAGAACATTCCCCCAGCTCAGAATCAAGGATATCAGAATCAGGCAGGCAGATGAGGTCAGAAACGAAGATATTAGTATTAATAAAATAGAAGTAAATAAATAGGAGAGAAAAATGTCAGGTCACTCAAAATGGGCAACCATTAAAAGAAAGAAAGGAGCTTTGGACGCTAAAAGAGGTAAACTCTTTACAAAGCTGATCAAAGAATTAACGATTGCAGCCCGCGAAGGCGGCGGCGACCCGGCAGGAAACCCGCGTTTAAGACTTGCAGTGGATAATGCCAAGGCCGCTAATATGCCTGCTGATAATATCGACAGGGCTATAAAGAAGGCTACCGGTGAACTTGAAGGCGTAAACTACGTTGAAATGATGTATGAAGGCTACGCTCCCGGCGGCGTTGCTGTCCTGGTCGAAGTTGCTACAGACAACAAGAACAGAACAGTTGCCGAAGTAAGACACCTTTTCAGTAAAGGCGGCGGCAATATGGGTGAATCGGGCTCTGTAGCCTGGATGTTCGACCGCAAGGGCGTAATAACAATACCAAAGCAGGGTAAGTCTGAAGACGATATGATGGAAATTGTTTTGGAGGCAGGCGCAGACGACCTCCAGACTGAAGATGAATATTTTTCAGTTCAGACTGCAATTGAGAACTTCGAACCTGTAAGAAAAGCCCTGGCTGAAAAGAATATACAGATCGAGAACGCCTCGCTGCAGTGGGTCGCAAAGAATCTTATTGCTGTAACAGGTGAAGATGCCGAAAAAGTAATGAAACTGGTTGAAAACCTGGAAGATAACGACGACGTTCAGAACGTTTATACCAATGCGGATATAGACGAAAGCGCACTGTCGTAATAATAAAGTTGAGCTTAATAGAAAAGCCGGGGTTGAGTTAAAATTCAATCCCGCCTTTCTAAAAAAAGTCCAACAGTTTAATTTGTAAATAATTTAATAATGATAATACTTGGTGTGGATCCCGGAACGGTTGTAACCGGATTCGGGATAGTTAAGCTGAATAAAAACCAGCTTTCGTACGTTATACAGGGTGCTATTAAACCCTCCTCAAGGTTGACACTTCCCTGTAAGCTTGAAGTCATTTACAATGAGCTCGACAAATATATAAAGATATATAAGCCGGATGAATTTGCAATTGAATCGGCTTTCTTTGGTAAAAATGTTCAGTCGGCCATGAAAATAGGTTATGCGCGCGGGGTTGCAATGCTGGCTGCCGTGCATAATGGCCTTCCTGTCAGTGAATATTCCCCCCGTGAAGTCAAGAAGTCTGTTGTGGGAAACGGAGCTGCCTCAAAAAGACAGGTCCAGTACATGATCAGCCACATTCTTTCTCTTGAAGAAAAGAAAATGCTTTTTGATGAATCGGACGCCCTTGCAATTGCCACATGCCACGCCTTCAGAGTTAAATCGGCTGTCCCAAAAGCCAAAAGCTGGAAGGCTTTCATTGAGGCAAACCCGGACAGAGTAATTAACAACTAAGCGGTTTTAGACATGATTGGACATCTTACAGGCAAAATAATATTCAAAAAGCCCACACAGGTTATGCTTGATGTTTCGGGTGTGGGATACGTGGTAAACGTTTCAATCAATACCTTTGAAAAGCTTCCCGAAGAAGGGCAAACGGCCTCGGTCCATACATACCTTGCCGTAAGGGAGGATGCACTGACCCTCTACGGGTTCTCAACAGAATCCGAAAAACAGATGTTTGAGCTCCTGATCAGCATAAACGGCATAGGCCCAAAGCTTGCGCAGGGTATCTTATCAGGAATACAGATCGATGAATTAAAGCACGCTTTGAAGTCGGGCAACATTGCAAGGCTCGTTGCCGTGCCCGGCGTGGGACGAAAAACCGCTGAACGCATGCTCCTAGATCTTCGTGACAAGGTGGACGCGGTTACAGGCGAGAAGGAAGCTCCCCTTGTGGCCTCATTTAAGATTAAAGACGACGCCATTGCGGCTCTTACAACCTTAGGCTATAACCAGAAGATGGCCGAGAAGGCCATACGCGATATACTGATGGAAACTCCGTCCATACCTTTAGAAGACCTTATCCGCCAGGCTCTATCGCACCTCAATAAATGACACAATTAAGCGTTCCGCAAATTTAAAAAATCTTTGTAGGGGCGAGCGGCGGCTCGCCCGGACGGACAAACCATATCCATTAAAAATTGAAACTTGAAATTCCCGAATGAATATGGGTTAAATAATTGAATAGAATATCATAGTGTCAACCCGAAAGGGTCAACCTGAAAGGGTCAACCTGAAAGGGTCAACCCGAAAGGGCGAGCCGCCGCTCGCCCCTACGCAAACGAACATTAAAATATTTATTTTTATGTGAGCATAAAAAAAACGGGAGAGGGTTTTATTCCCGCCTCCCGGCTCCTGTAATTGCATATCAACTAGACTAGGCTATCTCTGTTTCCAGGCTTCCGATGCCTGTAATCTCAGCTTCAATTTTGTCTCCTTTTACAACCTTGCCTACTCCTGCCGGGGTGCCGGTAAAGATTAAATCCCCTTTTTCAAGCGGAAGGACCGCAGAAATGTATTTTACAATTTCCACGGGCGGGAATATCATCATGTCCAGTGTGCTGTTCTGTCTAACCTCTCCATTAACCTTAAGAGAAATTGTTTCTTTCATTGTAAGAGGGTGCTCAGTCTTAAGTACAAAGTCCGACAATACGGCTGCCGTGTCAAAGCACTTGGCAAGTGTCCACGGATTCCCTTTTTTTGATAGCTCGCGCTGAAGGTCCCTCAGCGTCATATCAAGCCCAACGCCGTAGCCTGCAATTGCGTCTTCAGCCTCACTGGCGTCACCATTTTTAATGTCTTTGCCAATAAGTAAAACAAGCTCCCCTTCATAATGCAGTTCTTCTGAATAAGTAGGATGAATTACCTTGTCTCCCGAATGTATTATTGTGGAAGCTGGTTTAAGAAATATAAGTGGAAACTCCGGCAACTCGTGCCCCAGTTCCTTTGCGTGCTCGGCATAGTTGCGTCCGACGCAGACCATCTTGCCAACAATGAATTCTTCGCTGGAATTCTTAACATTCACTTTTTTCATGCTGCTCCAATTAAGTTTTTCTGTTTATTAAGTTTTCTGTTTTTTCTTTTCTGCCGCCGGGAAGAGGATATTATTAAGAATAAGCCTGTAGCCGGGGGAGTTTTTATAAAGACTTAAATCCGTCGGAGGGCTTCCAACCATGTGCTGATAGTCCTCTGGATCGTGTCCTCCGTAGAAGGTGAATGTTCCCCTTCCGAAATTTCCGTGAATGTACTTAACCTGGTCCGTTCCGGCGCGTTCGGCCAGAATAATAACAGACCTTTTAATATCCTTCTTGTGGAACATTGTTGTCTGTCCCATAAAGCCGTGCACAACGTTAACGTGATCCTGTGTCAGCATTGTTGGGACCGGATCATACTTGGCAGAGAACTGGAACAAGGTAAAGTAATCGTTCTGCGGAGAACCTATTTCCTGCATCTGCACGTCGATATCTGAAAACTCATATACGAAGGGGTTCATCTCGAGCTTAAAATCCTGGAAGGCCAGCGTCTTTGAATAGTCCAGCTTCTTCTGTGCATCCGGATCTGGTGCGTCGCCGTCGTACATTTTGTCGCATATATCAACGCCGTCGGCGGCAAGGGCAATGTCGTATGAATCTGTAGCCGAGCACATGGCAAAAAGGAATCCTCCTTGAGCAACGTAGTTCTTTATCGTCTTAACTACATCGAGCTCCATCTGCGAGACTTTTTTATAGCCAAGCTTCTTTGCCTCACTTTCATAAAGCATCTGCTGCTCAATATACCACTGAGCCCCTGAGAAGCTGGCATAGAACTTACCGTACTGCCCCGTAAAATCCTCATGGTGCAGGTGAAGCCAGTCATATTTCGAAAGATCTCCTCTTAATATCTCCTCAGCCCAGACCTTGTCGTAAGGCACCTCGGCATATTCCAGCGCCAGCGTTACAGCGTCATCCCAGGGCTTAAAGCCTTTTGGGACATAAACAGCAATGCGGGGCGCTTTTTCAAGGTGCATTATTTCCATATTCTGGTCCTCACTCTGGACGAGGCGGTATATTTCGGAGGCCTGCGAGGCATCCAGAGCGTCAAATGCAACTCCCTTGACCCTGCATGTAGTTGCAAGCTCATTGGAATAGTCGAGCATAAAGGAGCCACCGCGGTAGTTTAAAAGCCAGTCGGCCTTCAATCCCGCTTTAAGTGCATTAAATGTTATTCCGTAGGCTTTCAGGTGGTCAGTTTGCTCGAGATCCATATAGATAAGCAGTTTCGACTGTGCAAAGAGGCCGGAGGAAAAGATAAGTAAAATTGCTATTAGGTATTTCATCGGATCATCCTGATATAAAAGCAAAAAAATAAAAGGAAGACCGCGTGTCTTCCTTTTATTAATATACTATTTCTTACAAAATAATTTAGGCCGATTTTCTGTCGGCTTCTATATAAACCGGTTTGTCACCGTTTTCAACCGTGTCTTTTGTAATTATGCATTTATCAACATTATCCATAGACGGAAGCTCAAACATGATATTGAGCAGGAAGTCTTCTATAATTGAGCGCAGCGCTCTTGCCCCGGTCTTCCTTTCCATTGCCTTCTGAACTATGGCGTCAATTGCAAAGGGGTCGAATTCCAGTTCTACACCTTCCATTAAGAAAAGTTTCTTGTACTGTTTCAAAAGGGCGTTTCTGGGTTCTGTAAGAATATTTTTGAGAGCGTCTTTTGAAAGCGACTGCAAGGGTGCCGTAACAGGAAGACGTCCGATCAGTTCAGGAATAAGCCCGTACTTTAAGAGGTCCTCAGGCTGAACGAGGCTTATCAGATCGTCCTGGTTCATGTCGTGGCTGCCTGTAATTTCACTGCCAAAGCCCATCTTGTTCTTGTTTATACGGGAAGCAATGATGTTTTCAATTCCTGCAAACGCGCCGCCAACGATAAAAAGTATGTTCTTTGTATTAACGTTTATGAGGCTCTGTTCAGGATGCTTGCGCCCCCCTCTTGGCGGAACGCCGGCAACGGTGCCTTCTAAAATTTTCAGAAGCGCCTGCTGAACTCCCTCGCCTGAAACATCCCTTGTAATGGAGGTGCTTTCGCTTTTTCTTGCAATTTTGTCTATTTCATCTATATATACAATTCCCTTCTGCGCTTTTTCAAGGTTGTAGTCAGCTGCCTGAAGGAGCCTTACAAGTACCGTCTCCACGTCGTCGCCAACGTAACCGGCCTCGGTTAGTGTTGTGGCGTCTGCAATGGCAAAGGGAACATCAAGTATTCTGGCTAATGTCTGTGCAAGGAGTGTTTTTCCAACGCCTGTCGGGCCAATGAGAAGAATGTTGCTTTTTTCGATTTCAACGTCGTCAAGTTCAAAGAAGGTCGACTTCGACTGAACTCTTTTATAGTGGTTATAAACGGCAACCGAAAGCACTTTCTTTGCCCTTTCCTGGTCAACTACATATTCATCCAGATTTTTCTTAATCATCTCAGGCGTAAGTACATAGTCGTTTTTTGTCTTTCCGGTGTAAGCGGCCAGATTATTTTTCAAAATATCCACGCTTGTTGTGATGCATATATCACAGATATATACATCCGGACCGGCAACCATGCTCGAAACTTCGCTTCCGTCGCGGCCGCAGAAAGAACAATTAACAGACTTGTTGTTGTTTTTTTTACTCATAAGTTATCACTCGATTTATTTTTCAGTTTACTAATATTTTCTCTGGCGTCATCAAG
>JBLMYS010000032.1:0-12390 GCA_050258415.1 Acidobacteriota bacterium
ACTGATCCCACTGCTCAAAGACACAGTTATCCACTTCAAGGCGGCAGCTGTCGCCCTTTACAGTAATGCCGAGAGCATTGGGGGAATTAACAGAGCCGGAAATTGACTGGCCGGTGATATATAGATTCTTGAGCAGACCACTGATTCCGTTTTTGTTAAGAATCAGAAAAGTGCCTGGAATACTCGCATCGGGAAGCACGTCGGGCTGAATCGAGGCAGGTCTTCCGTTTGCTCCAAGCTTTCCAACGATTGCTATATTTGATGTTGCCGTAATTGCAGCGCCAAACAAATAAGTGGTATCTGTAGAAACAAGCTTATAAGCCTTGTGTGCCTGAGCACCGCCTGTTGTTACATCAGCACTGATGACCTGGTCAAGTGTCTTACCCGAACTTGCATAAACAACAAGAGTATCCTTCTGGGCATAAGTCACATTTACCAGACCGGAAAGTAAGATCATAGAAATCACGAACAAAGTAGCCATTAACGCTTTCATAAATACCCCCTTCCTGTTAATTATGTTTACTTACTGTTGAGTGCATTAACTTTGAAGAACCGTTTCTAAGTCACCGCTGACAAAAGAACAGAAAGACAGCTAAAGAGAAACAAATGACTAAGTGTAATTGACAAAGAACAAAAGGATGATTATCACTTAAAACTCAAAACTTAACACTTAAAACTTAAATCGCAGCCCCAGATCTGCTGTCATGCCGTAGTCCTGGAGTGATCTGGGGACACCGGCGCCGCCCTGAATTTCGCTTACATCTTTTGCACCGTTGATATTATTAAGGTCCCCATAGATCTGGAGGTTAAACCACGGGAGATCCTGCTTTACTGCCAGATCCCACCTGCGGTAAGCAGCCGTATTTGTCCTTAACTGGGGAAATAAGTCCCCTGCTGTAAAGATGTGTGTCTGATAGAGCATCGAAACACGGGCAGAAAAACCGCCGTAGTCGAATCCGAGCGACATATTTACTATGTCATTGGGCTGATCCAAAAGCCGTTCGGTATAAGAAGTATCTATATATGTAATAAAGCGCCCGGTCTTAACCTGCAGGAGATAAGGATAGGTGGCTTTTGAAAAGATATGTGTGTAATTGACGTTAAACACCAGGCCGGAGAGCGGTCCCGGAAGATACCAGAAATGCGTCTGCCAGTCGAGTTCCATCCCATAATTATCAATTCTGTATGGGCTGTTAATGTAAGTATCGACAAAATATGTCTGCGTAGCTATAGGTTTCCATATTCTTGGCGGAGGCCCGTACCTGGCAGCCTGGTTTCCTAAGACATGAATTCTGTTTGCAAAAATGAGGTCATCAATTTTCTTCAGGAAACCGCCTATTGTAAAAAGCCCGACTGCATTGTTATAGAATGAAAGATAGACGTCGTAATTTGTCGAATGCGAAGGTTTCAGGCTGCTGTTATTGTAATCGATATTGTTACCGTTAACAGATATCCTTGGTATGATTGCATTATAGTCAGGATATGCCAGGGTTTGAGAGTACGAGAGGCGAATATCAAACCATGCCAAAGGTTTATACCTGAGCGATGCACTTGGGAGCCAGTTGGCATGGTTCTTAACTACGGTGGTATCGATATGTGGATATAAAACAGTGGCCGTGGTATTCACCTGTCCCTGAGCAGCCTTATAACTGGTCTTAAGGTTCTGAAAACGGATTCCCGGTATAAAAGTAATCTGCTGGCCGATGTTAAAAATTGACATAACATAAAAGGCGGATCTGTCCTCAAAGCCCGAATAATCGAAGCTCTTAGAATTAAAGTCGTCGGGTGCATAAGCAGGGACATTACGCCAGGCATTTGCCTTTACTAGGTCTATCATACTGTAGAGTTTAGCAAAGTCTAACGGGGATCCCATCTGATAGTCGCCACCCAGAAACTTTCCATAATTGTAAGCAGGATCAATGAAATGGGTCATTGGGACTTCATTCAGACTGGCGCTTGGTGGAAGTCCGAAATTCTGAAAAATGAGAGATGTAATAGGAACTGCGCTCAGATCAACAAATGAACCCCCTCCCTCGCCGATGAGGTTGAAGTCATATGAACGCGTCTGATGGCGGAATTTTCCACCAATCTTTAAGTCAGCTGTAATAAGATTCGAGAAATTTAAGTTCCTGTCCAGATCCAGAACAGCCGCCAGTGCGCGCTCTCTTGAAAAGCTGTTTGTAGTCTGAATGCTGTGCAGATATGATGTATTTATATTTGGTGTGGCCGCTCTTTGAATTTCCTGGGGGTTGATGTTTGCAGCACTGATAAACTGGTTAAGTCCCGTCTGGTCCTTCTGCATGAATGTGATTGTCCAGTCGTTAGGATCATTCGTCTCAGAATATGTATGGGAGACTCTGGCATGGAAGTTAAATATCGGCATTGACTGATGATAGTCGAGTGAATTTGAAAGTATACTGAGCTTGCTTACTGAGTAGGCAAGTGTGTAATTATTCTGTGTATTGAGTATATCAAAGAATTCCTGGCGGCTTCTGGAGTCTGTATTTCCGGAACTGACAAAATTAGTAAGCTTAAATTTACCGTCGGGCACCAGATAATCCATTACAAGAGCGCCGTTTATCCTCTGGCGGTCTCTTGGAATATTTGAAAGTGTAAGACCGGTAGTCCAATAATCGGTAAGGCTCTGCGGATTTTTCTGATTAAAAGTATACGAGGCTCCGAGCTCATTGGAAGTAAGGTTTTTGCGTTCAATATCAACTTGGGCGAAGACGCCGAAGAGGCCTCCGAAGAATCTGTTTTCAAGGCTCCCCACATACTTGTAATTATTATACTTATTGTAAGCATTTGAAAGATTATTGTAGCCCGCCTGAACAAGTAAGCTTAATACCGCAGGCAGTCGCGTATTACTTTCCTTGGCCTCCCTGAGTTCAAAGTTGACGGTGCCGCCGATAACGTCAGCATCCATATCTGCAGTATTGCTTTTTGAGACCTGAATTCCCTCGAGCATATTTGATGAAACCATGGAAAGGTCGGCGCTTCTGTCGTTAGGGTTTGAGGTTGACATCTGCACGCCGTCTATTGTAATCTGGTTGTACTTAGGCGCTAGTCCGCGCACAATAACCTGATTGCCTTCACCTCCCTGCCTCAGAATCGAAACGCCTGGAAGTCTGGCTATCGATTCAGCGGCATTTGCATCAGGGAGTTCCTGTATTCTGGCCGAGGATACGGCATTTAAGATATTATCTGCAGCAAGCTGCTGGTTTATGGCCTGCTTCTGCCCGAGTGCCTGACCTGTCACAACTACTTCCTGCCCCTGAACGGTAACCGGTTCGAGCGAAAAGTTCTGCACTGCTGTCTGCCCCGCAGCTCCTCCCCCCACTTCTGCATTTGCGGTGACTGTAACGTTTTTTCTTGCCTCAACGTAGCCTATAAATGTAACCCGGAGCGTATAGGTTCCCGGAGGCACATTTCTTATCACATATTTGCCGTCTATGTTACTTGTTGCGCCTTTGCTTGTACCTGTAAGAATAACGGTCGCTCCAAGGAGAGGTTCTTTGGTCTGAGAATCCCTGACAACTCCCTCGATATTCGTCTGGGCAGATGCTTGCGCATTGAGAATGGCAAAAGACACCAGAAGAAAAATTAGAACAGATTTCATTCTTCGCATTTTATCCTCTCCAATATTTGCTTTGACTACTTTACCTGGCTATTCAGGCGTAATCCTGTAATAGTCAAATATTTCTTTTATAACGAGTGTTGCTGCTCCAAGAAGCTTTGAATTTTCAGAAAGTGATGAAAGCAGAATCTGTATATTTCTCTCTCTGCCTGAAGAGATTCGTTCTTTAACGGCTCTTACTATTTCAGGATAGACAATATCCCACAGCCTCGTTATCCTTCCGCTTAGAATTACCGCCTTTGGATCAATGGAACGGATGATGTTTGTGATTCCAAGCCCGAGAAAGTACCCTGTTTCCTTTAGTGTATCGATAGCCTCGTGTTCTCCTAAAGCTGCTGAATCGATTATTGTCTGCAGGGTTATTGTTTCACTGTTCAGGCAGGACTTTCCGGAGAACAACTTATTCTTATATCTTTTTAGGGTTGCCTTATCCGAAGCATATTTTTCCCAGCAGCCGCTGTTACCGCATTCACACCTTTCGCCACCTTCGATAATTGTAATGTGACCGAATTCACCTGAGGCCTTTGAGCCGCCGTCAAGGAGCCTGTTATCAATTACAATTCCAGAGCTTATTGCGGGACCCACCAATACAAAAACAAAGTTTGAGAGATCTGCCTGACTGCTGCCGAACCAGAGTTCAGCCAGCGCGCAGGACTTTGCGTCGTTGCCTGCCGAGACAATTTTAAGCCCCGGATAGTTATTTCTAATTTCCCGGCATACATTAAAGTTTTCCCAGCGTCTATTGGGCGTGTAGCTTGCGATTAAGTTACCCGCTTCCACAATGCCTCCGATTGTCATGCCTATTCCTTCGAGTTCCTCAATACGGTATTCACTGCAGAGGCTTTTGATTTTTTCCGTGCAGAGTCTGATAAATGATTCTATCGCGGTATATTCTGTTCTGAGGGAGGAAGTTCCTATTATAGTGCCGTCAATATCCACAACTCCCAGCGTGGTAGTTTCGGAATCTACACTTATTGCGCCCGCATAAAATCTGTTTTTTCTGAGGAAGAGGTTGACCGGACTCCGCCCCACGTTCTGATCACTGGTTGTCTGTTCATAGATAAGATTTTCATCCAGGAGGCTTGTAACGATGCTTGAAACGGTACTTTTATTTAATCCCGTAATCCTGGCAATCTCAGTCCTTGGGATCGGCTGCTTTGTACGGATTAAATTTAAGATCATCGCCCGGTTTATACTTCTAACGACCTTCTGATTCCCTGTAATAAAGCTTTCCTCATTCATCTTCTCATGGCCCCTGGTCGCAAAACCCTTTGGTTTGTCCACGAAACAAACTAACCTCAATAAGAATCTATCTTTCTGCGGTTTTAAATCAAGGTCCAAAAGTTGGTACTATCGTTTTTCTTTGCAGTTTGGGCCTATCCCCCCTGTAGTTTTTGCCATAAAATAATTAGATTATATTAAACCAGGGACAGTTGGTCCGGACAACCTACTGACTGCATCATTTTTCCAAGGCAAAACAGATGAAGACAAGGAAACATTTAACTCTGGACCCGGCTGCAGTAAAGGGATATCACGAAAAGCTCACGCTTAATGTGATAAGGGAGAATTCTGTCATTTCCAGCTCCGAACTCAAAAGAATTACAAATCTGAATAAGTCCACCATATTCAGCATACTGAAGGAACTTGCCCTCAGGGAGCTTATTGTAAGCATCGGTAAAGGCGAAGCAACTGAAAAAGGAGGCGTACGCCCGGCACTCTGGAAACTGAATTCAGGCGCCTTTTATGCAATAGGAATTGACGTTGAAATTGGCGAAATGACAGCTGTTATACTGGATCTTAGCGGCGAGGCAGTAAAAAAAAATATTTATAAAGTAAATGTTTCAAATAACCTGGAGGAGCTGGTTGAGAGCATAATATTTGTCATAAACAGCATTATTTCAGATTCACGGGTCCCGGAGGAAAAGATTCTGGGCTGCTGCATTGCATTTACCGGCATTGTAGACTACTTAAGAGGCATTGTTGTTATGTCAGGGGTTCTTTTCAATCTGAATCTGCAGCTGCTGGAGAGGCTGAAGCACAGGTTCAGCTTTCCCCTGCTCGTTGAAAACAACGCCAATGCCGCTGCAATAGGAGAAAAGTGGACCGGACAGGGGAAAAATAAGAACAACTTCCTGGTCCTGCTGGTCGAGTTTGATTTGAATGTAGCAGGACTCGGAATCGGTATTATACTTGAAGGGAATGTTTACCGCGGGGCATCCTTCAGCGCCGGAGAGCTCTATCCTCATATGCCCAACCTGAGGCAGCTTATTGATATGGTGAGACCCAGGTTTTCAGAAGGGAAAATATTAAAGGATTATATATCTTCTCCTGAGAATCTGGATGTTAACACCCTCATAGAAATGGCCAGAGAGGGAGATGATATTGCTCTGCTCATTTTTTCCATGTTTGGTAGAAAGGTTGGTGAAATAATCGCCCCTTCAATTGCCCTGCTTAACCCCGACACACTTATAATTACAGGGACTATTGCCGAACTGGGAGAGATCATTATTGACCCGATTGAAAATGCCATTCAGATGAATGTTCTTGCCGTTACCAGCAATGCGCTTAAAATTGTGCCCGGCAGAAACCGGCAGTTTTCTGTTGCAGTAGGGGCCGCCTCTCTGGTACTGAGTAACTTCTTCAAGCTACCGATGTCCAGCTACTGACCGGTTCTACATGAAATCTCTTGAATCCGAAAACAAAAAACTTCCTTGTAGATTTTTGGGAGGGAATGGAGCTATATTATTAATTCAGTTTTTATTTAGACAAAAGGTTAAATGGAAAATAAAGCACATTTAAGAACTATATATGTACTTGGATTTTTGACCGCAATAGGCCCTTTTTCTATTGACGCCTATATACCGGGCTTCCCGGCAATAGCAAAGGATCTTGCCACAGACATTGAGCATGTCACACTTTCACTTACAAGTTATTTTATCGGAATATCTTTAGGACAGCTTTTCTACGGCCCGATACTGGACCGCTACGGACGGAAAAAGCCCCTGATTACGGGACTCTTTATCTATATGGCTTCTGCCATAGGGTGTGCCTTTGCCCCTTCGATCTATCTGCTGATTTCCTTTAGGTTCTTGCTTGCCATCGGGGGGTGCGTCGGTATGGTGGCCTCGCGTGCAGTGGTAAGGGATCTTTTTTCGCCTCACGAGACTGCAAAGGTGTTCTCAATGATGATGCTTGTCATGGGCGTAGCGCCCATCCTGGCGCCAATTCTGGGGGGTTTTATTGTAGCCATGGCCGGCTGGCGCTATATATTTCTTCTTCTTCTCATCGTTTCTTCCACCATGACTTTTGTTATTAATAAGTATCTGCCAGAGACAAAAGAAGCGGACACTTCCGTATCATTTCACCCGTTGAAATTAATAGAGGGATATTTCTCGCTCTTCCGCAACAGGACTTTCCTTGTTTACTCTCTGGCAAGCGGGGCTGCAACTGCTGCCTTGTTTAGCTATATTTCGGATTCTTCCTTCGTTTTTATACAGCTCTTTGGAATACCGGAGTCATATTTCGGCTGGATATACGGCCTAAATGCAATGGCGCTTATTTCTGCAAGCCAGTTCAACCGCTTCTGGCTTTCAAAAAGAACAAGCCGCCAGATCACAATAGTTACAATTGCCATTCAGTTTGCGGCTTCAATTGTTCTGGTTGCCTGTGTTCTGATGAATGTTTATTACCTCGTAATAATGATCCTGATATTTTTCTACCTGTTCTGGCTTGGCTTCTTGAATCCGAACACAACGGCACTTGCTCTTGAGCCTTTTAAGAAAAATGCCGGAACAGCCTCGGCAATGCTTGGAAGCATGCAGATGGTCTTTGGCGCCGCGGCTTCAGCATTTGTAAGTATCTTCCATACCGGGACTGCCCTGCCGATGGCGGCATTTATGATGATCTTTTCTGTTTTAGGAATGCTGGCCATTTTATACGACCGCTTAATGCTAGGCCGTCTGAAGCTGCCCACTGCCGAAGTTGAATGATCAAGTGGCGTTAGTTCAGATCCAACTTGAATTTAGCGCCTCCAATTATCCAGCGCCCCGGCATCGGAATTCCGCTGAAATCCATGTAATACTTGTTAAAAAGATTTGTAGCCTCCAGAAATATTTCATGCTCACGGATTTCATAAGAAACTTTTGCATCTGTAATAAAGTACTCATCCTGGTTAAGCCTCTTTTCATACCTGAATGCCCAGTTCATTTCAACTCCCAGAGGGAGCACGTGCATTACCGAGGCTACAAACTGATGCCTCAGGTGGTCGAGAATGTATTTTGACTGGTAGTTACCCAGCCTCAAATCCGAGCTTAGATAAGAATACCCCAGTGTCAGTTTTTTAACGGGGAGGCCCGTATTGATTTTGGCGGGATTAATAGAAACGTTGGCATCAATTCCACTGGTATTTATTTTAGTAATGTTATCTGCCCGCCAGGGATCTTCTGAGGAATATCTTATCCAGTCGATCAGGTTACTCCCCTTTCTGGTGAACAGGCATACATTTCCCGAGACTTCATAAGCCGTAAGATACAAACCTGTTTCATAAGACAGGGCTTCCTCAGGCTGAAGCATCGGGTTACCCCTTTGGGCAGGGCTGTTATAATAAAGCTCAGTAAATGTTGGTATGCGGAATGATTTACCGATTGAAGCCTTGAGGCTGATCAGATCAGTAAACTGGTAGGAAAGGTCCACTCCGGGCCAGTACTTCCAGCCAAAGCTGTCATAATTATAAAGAAAGCCGCCTGCGGCTATTTTAAGTTTTTCCACAGGACTTAAGACTGCAGAAAGCGAAAGTCCCCCTTTTTTCCTGTTATGGTTGCCAAGGTTTGAGCTTACAATATCATCATAGCCCATTTCACCCCCCAGTAAGAGGCGCACTATACCCTTCGACCAGGAGCTCTGTAATTCAGCCCCATAGGAATTGGTTTTGTGGAGATTGTTATAGAAGTCCGGTCTGGTATAATCAAGAAGGTAATTATCCCTGTTACTCCTCCAGTAGAACTTTGGAGAGATTGAAACTTCTTGGAGTGCATAATTCAGGCCGAAGGAAGAAAACACTGTTTTTAAGTGCTCCCACTGATTAGGATACCTGTCGGAATAAAATCCGTTTGCACCGAACTTCTTGTCTGTTAAGCCTAAAGAAAACTTTCCGCTTCCTGAATTAAACTGAATTGCCGAATTAAGTGCCATGGTTAAGATGTCGGATGCCGTATTGTATCTGTAGCCGTCTGATTTTTCTTTTGAAACCGAAACCGTATTTGAAATCTCTCCGGGCGCATAGGAAAAAGACAATCCTCCTTTATAGTAGCCTTTCTCCCCTGCCAGGGCGTTTAATGTAAGTTCATTTTGCTTTGCTTTTCTGGTAATTATGTTAATTGCGCCTGAAAGTGCATTAGGCCCGTAGATGCTTGAGGCCTGGCCTTTCAGGATTTCAATTCTTTCCACGTCCCCCAGATTAACCGGCAGGTTCAGGTTATTATGCCCCGTCTGCGGGTCGCTTAGCCTGATGCCATCGACAAGAATAAGGATCTGTTCAAATGATCCCCCACGGATACTGAGGTCGGCCTGTACGCCCGAGGGTCCGCGCTTTTTAACGTCCACGCCTGAGAAGTAGCCGAGTATGTCCTGCAGATTACCAGCAGGTGCATTTTGTATATCCTCTCTGGAAATTACGGTTATATTCTTTGAGGACTCCATTGTAAGTTCAGCTATTTTCTTGGCCGTTACATAAACGTTTTCGGTGATGACTGTATCTTCCGGCTCCTGTGAAAATATGATGGAAGGAAAAGTACCAAGAACAAAAAAAGCTAAAAGAGCAATTACAGCTCCTGATTTATATATAATTTTCATTATTCCCCTGGCAAAGTGAAGTGCAAATATAACAAGGAAATTGTTCTTCCGGGGAATTAAAGTGAAGATTGAGGGGGGAGTATAAAGAGGCAGCAAGAATTCTGCCTCTTTAACGTTTTCTTATAGCATCGTATTGCCGCCATCAACCGGCAGATATCCTCCGTTGATGTAGCGGGCATAATCACTGGCTAAAAACAGTATTGCACCTGCAAGATCTTCAGGTTTCCCATTCCTTCTCATTGGGTTCATTTTTGCGGAAGCCTCTTTTCTCTCCTGAGGCATTGCAGCCGTAGCGTCGGTCAGTGTAAGACCCGGAGCCACGGTATTTATTCTAATTCCGTGCTGCCCGAATTCCTCAGCCATGGAATGAGCCATCAGGTTCATTGCGGCCTTAGCTGCGCTGTGGGCAACAAATCCTCTTCCGGGTTTCTTTGAAAGCCCGCTGGAGACGCAGATGATGGATCCTTTTTTTCTTTCAACCATTGAAGGAAGTACAAGTTTGCAGGCATAGAAGATGGCCTTCATTTCACCCACAATCTTCTTTTCGATGTCTTCCCACTCCTGCTCAAGGAAAGAAGCCTGCTTAAAGTTCATGCCGGCATTGAGTACGAGGACATCTATTTGTCCCAGGGTTTCAGTAACAGTATCTATCATATTTTTGACCTGTTCGCAGTTTGTCACGTCGGCCTGGACAGCAATTGCTTTGCCCCCTTTTGCCTCAATTTCACTTACTACAGCCTCAGCAGCGGCTTTATTGCTGGAATAATTAACTGCCACCATTGCACCCTGTTCAGCAAAAAGCTTTGCTGTTGCAGCGCCGATTCCGCGGCTGCTGCCTGTAATTAAAGCAACTCTGTTTTTTAACACTTTTCTTCTCCTCTGAATGTGTATGTCCTGTTTTTAAGGATAATTTTATAAAACCGTGTCCAAAAATATGAAATAAATCTTAAAAAGGTTCATTCGTGTGTGTGTGTGTGCATGAAAAAAGCAAAGCCTGAAAATCCCGAGATTTCCAGGCTATAATAAAAATTTTAGTCTCAGTACCTAGAAGGTTACTTCGTATTTGCTTCTGATTTTCTGTGCTAAAAGAGGGGCGTAGATTTCGGCCGCTGTAAGATTATCCATCTTGTTTGCCTGTGACTTGTATAATATAAACCTAACCTGCAGACTCATATACTCTTTCATCGATATCTGTTTCTTAGTTCTCATTTCCTGTGCCCTTAAAAATAAAAATCTTGAATAAACATCGTTTCTGTTTAATAAAGTCCAATTTCCGGGCCAGTCCGGATTCCGGAGAATTACAGAAATGAGCTACAAACAATATTTTCATTTTGATGTTTATTTGAAGAAAAGAGACAGGATTTTGCCAACCAAGGGATGACATATGGGATCAAAAAGATGATATCATGGCTAATATTAACCACACAATTTATAAATTTTCATATATCCAGCCCCATGCAGGCTAAGTTCTTTAAATAAAACGGGAATTTGGGCGATAAAATAATTATGTTTGTCACATAAAAACCGGGTAATGTTCAGATTCCTTTCCTATTTCATAAATTTTGTCATTCGCAGTCTTTGGGTGCTTAATTTTTTACTATTTACTGAAAGAATTTTATGAAACCTACTCTAGCCTTATTAGCAGCTTTATTAAGCTTTACTTGCAGTACTCTGTTTGCGCAGGTAAAGACTGATAGCCTTGAAGCCTTAATTAAAACGAAATCGGGTACTGAAAAAATCGACGCCATGCTCTCTCTTGCGGAATATTATCAGAATGCGGACCCGCAAAAAGGGCTTCTGGTTGCCTCAGAGGCGTTAAAAATGTCGAATAAATTAAATTATGCAAAAGGCAAAGCCCTCAGTTATGCCAATCTTGGAGAGATGCAGGTAAATCTCTCAGATTTTAATTCTGCAATGGAAAGCCATAAAAAAGCTCTTGAGATAAGAAGATCCTCGGGCGATAAGCACGGCATTGTCCTGTCGCTGACTTCCATAGGCGGAATTCTTGAGCATCTGGGCAATTATGATCTGGCAATGAAGAATTATTATGAGGCTATACAGATCGCGGAGGAAAATTCAGACACAAAAGGGCTTTCTGTTTCATACAGCCTTGTGGCAACACTCCATTACGTACTTCAGGACTATCCCAAGGCTCGTGAATACTGCACCAAGGCAGTTAGGATCAGGGAAATGGCAAATGACAAGGTCGGGATGTCGAACTCATATGAACTGATGGGACTGATAAATTTTGACTTTAAGCAGTTTGATGAATCGCTTAGATACCACACTCTCTCGCTGAAGGTTAAGACAGAGCTTAATGACAAGGTAGGCATTGCGGGCTCTTACCAGAACCTGGGTATGGTTTACAGGCAGCTTCAGAAGTATGACCTGGCTGAAAGTTACTTCTTAAAAGCCCTGAAGATGAGGGAGGCTCTGAGAGAAAAGCGCGGCATTGCAGCCTCCCTTACAAGCCTGGGGGAAATCTATATGGTTCAGGGGAAGTATCCGGTGGCACTCGATCATTTCCTGAGGGCTTTTAAGATAAGGCAGGAAATTAAGGATAAGCGCGCGCTCATAAGAACCTACTTCCATCTGAGTACCGCTTATGCAAAAATGGGCAATTATAAAAAAGCCTACGAGAATCAGAGCCTTTTTTACACTTATACAGACAGCCTGAACAAAGCCCGGACAATAAAAAAACTGGCTACAATGGATATGCAGTACAAATCCGAGAAGAAAGACAAAGAAATCGCTCTTCTTCAGAAGGATAACATCATTCAAAGGACCGTCCGCAACTCGCTGATTGCAGGCTTCGTACTGGTGACAATAATTGCTCTTGGAACCTTTGCCGCCTACAGGCAGAAGAGGAAAAGCAGTTTACTCCTTGAAGAAAAGAACCGCGA